>NZ_CP034145.1:2517784-2832507 GCF_003856835.1 Haloplanus aerogenes | reverse complement strand
CGAGGAGTCGCACGCGACGGTCCATACTCCGTCGCTCGTCGCCGTCGGTCAAACGGCTTGCGCTTCTCTGGATTCGCGTGGGTGACGTGAGTGACGTGAGCGGGACGTTGATGGGGGGTCGGGTCGAAGCGGCGATCAGTGACGGACGATCGCGCACGCGAGCGGGCGCACGAAGACGACCGCGTCGCCCTCGCCCTCGACCTGCTCGCCGCCCTCGAACACGACGATCTGCCGCTCTCGGCCGTCGTCGACCGCATCGAGACGGTGACGACCGATCCCACGCTCGTTCGAACGATCCTCGACGAGGCCGAACTCCGGGGCATCATCGAACGCGACGAGGGCCGGGTCCGGATGCAGCGTGGCGGGTTCGTCCGCTTCGAGCGCCACGTCGTCACCCGTGAGGGCGACTTCGACTGCCTGCGCTGTGGCGCGTCGCTCTCGACGGGCCATTTCCTCCAACTCGACACCGGCGAACTCGGTCCCTTCGGCTCTTCCTGCGTGCGAAAAGTGCTCGGCCGGGACTAGCGCCCCTGCCGCAGTTCCTCGATCAGTTGTCTGATCGTCCGCTCCTGCCGTTCGAGGCGTTCGTTCTGCGCCTCCACCTGCTTTCGGAGTTCGGACAGTTCGCGGGCAACGGCGTCGTCGTCGACGACGCCCGCCGACTGGAAGCCCGAGCCACCGAACCCCTCGTCCCGTTCGGTGCTGGCCGTCTCTGCCGTCGCGGTGTCGCCGGCCGTTCGGTCCGTGTCTGTCGTCATCCCTTCGTCCGTCTCCTCCACGTCGCCGTCGACGCCGCTCGTGTCGAGCGGATCGGGACCGTCACCGAACGACACTGTGTCGCCGTCCTCGGTGTCCGGGACGCTCTCGTCGTCGTCCTCGTCTTCGGCCATCGCCGCGCGAAGTTCCTCCAGGTCGTCGACGTTGTGGTACGCACACACCGCGGAGACGAGGCCCTCGCGTACGGCCCGTGCCTGATCGTTCGGCGTCTTGAACCGCTCCTGATGCCCGTCGACGGTGATGACGACCGACGTGGCGACGCTTCCCTCCTCGAAGTCGAGGTCGGTCACGTCCCCGAAGTGGTACTCCTCGTACTCCTCGTCCCAGACGGCGGCGCCGATGTGGCGGACGAGGCGAGCGCTGGTGATGACGATGGTCAACTCGCTGAACCGGTAGGTCTGCTTGACCGTCTCACCGGGATCCGTGATGCCGCGGGCGTTGAACACGCCGGCGAGGACGGGGTGGAGCACCTGATCGAGCTGTTTCGTCGGCACCGAGAACGTGCGCTCGCCGTCGAGCCCGTAATCGAGCGTGATCTTGGCCTTGCGTCGTCCTTCGGATACCCCAACGTGCTCGGCATCGTGGGGGAACTCCTCGACTGCCTCGTCGGAGAGGAGGCCCTCCGCCCGGTAGACGAGCGTCCGCGTCGGTGTCACGAGAAGCAAGTCGTCGCCGCCGAGTCCCACGCGCGCCGCCACGGACTCGCCGTCGAGGGTGGACTGGACGATCTCCGGCAGACTCATGGGCGGAATGTCCCCGCGGCGGCTGATAATACTGCCGGCTGGACGTCGATAGCGCTGTTCGCCACCCTGAGGTAAACCGCCGACAGTACACCTCCGGAGGGTGGATTGATATGGGAAGCTTCAAGGGCGGCATTTGCCTACGACCTACTGCGCCCGGGTGGCTTAGCTGGACATAGCGCCGCACTCATAGGGTATTCGAGCTTCGGTGCGGATACACCTCGGCCTTGGAAGCCTCCGCCTCCCTCGAGGCCCGCCGAGCCTCGTAACCTGGGACATGCGGAGATCGTGGGTTCGGAGCCCACCCCGGGCATTTCCCGTTCTCGACCGTCGAGTCGGAACACCGCGCCGCTATCAGCACTTTTTACTCCGACTCAGTTCTCCAACGGGTGTAGATGGTCTCAGAGGGTTGGAGCCAGTCGGTGAAGTCGGTCATCGACCGCCTGCGCACACCGTTTGTCGACGCCCCGACCGGCGTCGTGTTCGTCGTCGCCACCGCTGTCGTCTTCTATCGACTCGGGGAGCGGCCGCTGTGGTGGTGGGACGAGTCGTTCTACGCCAACGCCGCTCGCCACGCCGTCGAGCAGGGGCACTGGCTGGTCCCGCACCTCGCCGGGTTCGACACGATTCACGCCTCGCCGTTCCTCGAGAAGCCACCACTCGCAATCTGGCTCGAAGCGCTCTCCATCGGCGTCTTCGGCCCGACCGAGTTCGCCGTTCGCCTGCCGTCCGCCACGGCGGCAGTCGGTGTCACCGTCCTCGTGTACGTCCTCGGCCGACGGCTCTACGGACCAGCGGCCGGTCTCGTCGCTGCCGCCGTCTTCCTGACGACGCCGGCGGTACTCGTCGGGACGAACGCCGCACGCTTCGGTGCCACGGATATGCTCCACGTCTTCTTCGGCTCCCTCCTCGTCGCCCTCGTCTGGTTCCACGCGACGGAGCGGTACGACGCGTCTCCCGTCCTCGTCGGTGCCGTCGCGGCCGCCCTCCTCCTGACGAAAGGGTTCGCTGGCGGCGTGTTCTTCCTCGCGCTCCTCCCGCTTCCCCTCGTCTACCGTGACCGGTTCTCCCCGCGATTCGTCGGCATCGCCGCGGCCATCACCGTCGTCGCCGTCGGGTCGTGGGTGGGTGCGGTGTACCTTCGCGTGGGTGATCTCTTCGTCGAGGAAATCTTCCTCGAACCCGTCTGGCAACGTATCGTCGGTACCGATACGCCCTCGACGGGTCGGCAGACGCTCGTGCCGATCTTCGAGTATCCATATCCGACGGAACTTCAGTCGCTGTTTCGGCCCTGGTGGTTCCTCTTTCTGGCCAGCGTCGGTGCGGCGGCTGTCTCGTTCCGGAGCGACGGCATCGAGAGCGCGACGCCCGGCTTCCTGCTCTGGTGGACCGCGGCCGCCGCCGGGCCGTTCGCCTTCTTCGGGACGAAGACGTGGTACATCCTCCCGATGTACGCCCCGGCAGCGATCACGGTGGGGTGGCTCGTCGCAACCGCGCTCGACGGCTACCGGCCGTCGGCCGTCGGCGTCGTCGTGGGCACCGTCCTCGCCGTCGTGGCCGGGAGCGACGGTCGGCTCTACGGTCCAGGTGGGTTGGTCGACGGGCCGTTGGCACCCGACTGGACGGTCGCGACCGCCGTCACTCTCGTCTGTCTCGGCGGCTGGCTGCTGACCACGGACGTGCTCGACCGCGGATCGCTCTCCCTTCCGGGAGGGGTGTCGCTCGATGTCCGCTCGCTCGCCCGGGGGCTGACGGTCGGCGCCGTTCTGGTGTTCGTGGTGAGTGCGCTCGTCGGCGCTCCCTCCGTCTACGCGGCTGGCTTCGGCGACGAACCGACCGATACGGAGTTCCGCCGCCTCGGTGAACGAACCGCCGACGTCGTTCCCGCGGACGAGCGCGTGTACGTCCAGCCTAACGCGGCCGCCGTCTGGTTCTACTCCTCGTACCAGTTCTACGCAGACCGCCCGATGCAGAAAGTCTCGGTCGAACGGCTTCGCACGGACCCGCAGATCAGATACGCGGTCCTCACCACGAGTGGCGTGGCTGTCGTGAACGATCGGAATCCGACGGTCGTCGCGGAGAGTTCACACCTAGACATTGCCCTCGTCGAACTCGATTCGCCCGAGGACACCTGATCGCCGTCTTTGGGGCCTCTGTGTGGCTACAGCCCCGTTTCTCCCCTCACTCGCCAGCGAGAGATAATATCTCTCCCAAGCCTACTATGAGACTTAGGGTCAGGCATTAATACGACAGAAGTATAATCTCAGTCACACGCTGATAATGAAACGCGCACTGACGCTCAGGGACCTGTTCCGCCTGCTGTCGCCCACCGAATGCTTGGTCGAGGCCTTCTCGATCATCCTGTTGCTCATCGCGATGGTCGGGTGCGCGGCGGCCGCCGTCCCGTTGTAGCGCAACCGTCGTCCGCCCCAGCCGCTTCACGACGCTTACTTGGTCCAGATAGCCTTCACGTCGCCCTTCGGGAGGGATGCCTCCCACACGAGTCTGATATCGCGCGCCCGCGTGCCCTCCGGAACGGCATACACCAACTCGCCCCGTCTGACCGTTCGTCCAGCGAGTTCGCCGCCTTCGTAGGGATTGGCACTCACTTCCTGGTGCTGGGGCATTTGCTCCCCGTCGACTTCGAGGACGAACGACGATGCGGGCGGTGCGTCGTGTGGTTCCTCCAGCCGATTGCGTACGTCGACTTGCATCACCGCCCATGCTTTCTCATCCGGTGCCGAGACCGGTGTCGTCGTCGCGGCGGGCGTCGCCGTGTCGTTCGTCGTGTCGGCCGTCTCGTTCCCCGACGTGGAGTACGTGGATTCGAACGAGCCACCGAGAACGTTGATATACAGTCCCGTCGGGACGGCGTAGTAGTGGCTGAAGTCGAGTTCGCGCGGATGGATCTTTATCGACCACGTCTCGTCGAAGGCGCCGAGACGGAAGTGGAGGGTCGTCAGATACTGCGGGAGGAAATCGGGGCTGTGCCACTCGCCGGTTTCACCGGCGTCCAGCGGCATCTCGACTTCGCCGGCGGTTTTCCACTCGCCGTCACCGACCTTCATCTGGAGCGGCGATCGGAACGTCCCCGCTGCCGACCCTGTGTTCTCGACGGCGATGATGAAGTTCGTCACGACGTTCAGGGTCTTGTTGCCGGGGAAGCGTGCACCGCGGAGTTCGAAGTTCGGCGCCCCCGTCTCTGTCGGCGTCGGCGTGGCTGTCGTCGAGCCGTCACCGTTCGAACAGCCGGCGAGGGCGGCGATTCCGGCCGAGGCGAGGAACGCGCGGCGTCGCATACTTCCGCCTCCGGGCGGCCGACGTAAATGGAATCCGATTCTCGCTCGGTTGGTGCCTATATTAATTCTGATTGACATCCGGTCCCGTCCGACCAATCGACGACTACCATCAGGAGTCCCCCCCATCCGTGATTTTCCTCCCGTGTTGTGCCCGTGCAGACGACCTGCCTATGTCTGACACACACACGACAAGACCACAAAACATATACCAGACTTGGGTAAAGAAAGGGCCGTACCCCTACCAGTGATTGCGCTGTCCCTCCGGACGGCACGGTCACAAATCGACAGGAAAGAGGAGCGACCTCCGGAATGTCACTGCGAACACAACAACGAAACACATGACAGACTATAACGACAAGGCCCGCGCAGTAATCCTCGCGGCGCTGATGGTGTTCTCCGTTTTCGCGGGCACCGTCGCGCTTTCGGGGACGGCTGCTGCGGATTATGGTGGTGACAGTGGCGCTACTGCCACCGACGTTCCCACCGGTGATCCTGGCTTTGACCAAACGGTCACTTTCACCTCGGTCACCGGCGGTGCAGATGGTACAGACACAATAACGCTCACTTACTCTGGAGTTAGCGGCGTCTCGGCTAACAGCGTCGAGAGCGCGGCATTCCAGGGTAGCAGTGGATTCTCGGTCAACAACACTACGGTTACTGGTGGTGGTGACGTTGAGATCGGCATCAACACCAGTGCCTCCGGATCTGAGGATCTGGAAATCGTGGTCAATGTTGACGCTTCTGGAGCTTCCACTGGCCCCCGAACCCTGGCCGCGACGGCGGCTGTCGGCAGTGCCCCGACGGACCCCGGGTTCGACGTCACTGCTAGCGCCGGCGGTTCTGACAACCGTGGCGACGGCGCAGGTGGCGACTTCAACACCGCCGACGGTACCGGTGTCATCTACCCCGGTGCGACCGTCTTCCAGGGCGAGTCCGGCCTCGAACTCGGTGGCACCCTCTCGGGTGGCATCGTGAAGACGGCC
The DNA here is from genome assembly GCF_003856835.1 of Haloplanus aerogenes. NCBI lineage: Archaea > Methanobacteriati > Methanobacteriota > Halobacteria > Halobacteriales > Haloferacaceae > Haloplanus > Haloplanus aerogenes. Next base: position 2,826,708 of record NZ_CP034145.1, on the reverse strand, counting down.
GGTGACGCCGAGGGTGTGCCCCTCGAAGTCCCGGACGTCCCGCAGGACCAGGCAACCGGTCGCTACACGACCGACGGTGCCTCCGGCTCCGATGGCGTGACCGTCCAGCGTCCGCGCGTGACCACGCTCGACGTGGAGAACGCGCAGGGCGCTGACATCGCCGGCGGCTCCGTGCCGCAGGGCGACGATAACGAAGGCTCTGGTGAACTGACGGTCGTCGGTTCCTGGAACTACGAGGACGCCGAGGACCTCGAAGTCACCGTCGAGAACGACGACGGTCTCGACGTGACTGGCGACGCCATCACGGGTAACGACGACCCCGGCGGCACGTCCGACCCGGCGACTCGGACCGCGAGTGACGTTGGGCAGATGGGCGCCGGTAGCAACGAGGTCAACTGGGACCTCGATCTCTCGGACCTCAACACGGGAACGTTCACGATCACGCTCGCTGGCACGGACGACCTCGACTTCGGTGAGGCCAGCCAGAGCACGACCGTCACCGTCACCGGTGACGACGACGTGTCCCTCGATCTCGACTCGTCGCGCGTCACGCGCGGTGAGGACGTGACCTTCAGGATCCGCGGCTCGAACGCTGGCGACTTCCACGTCGTCACCATCGAGTCCGACGAGTTCCGCTCGCAGACCCAGTCCCCGACCGCGAACAACAGCATCTTCCGGAACGTCGGAGATGTTGTCTCGAAGGGCTCCCGACTTACGAACGGCGGCTACGCCTACGCAGTCGTCGAGATTGACGACGACACGGGTGTCGGCATCGGTCAGATCGACACGACCAACCTCGACGACAGCAGTGTCGACGTCAACCTCTACGCACAGAACTCGACTGCGCCGACTGGCTCCGCCATCGACGGCGCAGCCATCTCGAGCCGCCTCGAGGACGATCCCTCGCTCACGGTCGAGCAGGGTGACGTCGAGATCAACCAGCCCGGCAACACGTACGTTGTCGGTAGCGAAGTCGACCTGAACGGTACGGCGTCGGAAGGTATCGACGACGTTGCCTTCTACGTCCGCCGCCAGGGCGACTACCAGCTCGTCGACCTCGACGGACGGAGTGACAACGGTATCACTCAGACCTCGCTGAACGTCGACGCAGACAACACGTTCGAGAAGGAGGACCTCGTTCTCTCCGCCGGCGACGGTGACGGGAACGACCTCCTCTCCCAGCCCGGTACGTACCGCTTCGGCGTGATCGACACGGCCGACGTCGGTGGGACGGGCAGCATCGACTCCGACGTGAACGTCTCCACGTTCAACACGGGGACGAGCAGCCAGAAGTCGCTGCGCGTCACCGACACGGAACTGGACGCCAACATCCAGACGATCGGTGGGCAGGTCTCCACCGACGACCGCGTGGTGAACGTGACCGGCACGGCGCTGGGCTCCCAGACCGTGGCGTTCATCTTCATCGACGAGCGCGGTAACGTCCACTACACTGACCTCTCCGTCGACGACGACAACACGTTCGAGGAAGAGGACCTCAACGTTGGTAGCGACCTCGTCGAAGGTCAGGTCAGTGCGCACGCGATGACCGCCGGCCGCGACGATCAGTTCGGTGAAGGTCTGTCCACGTCGGGCAGTGACGCGTACTCGCGTCTCCAGTCCCTCGCGAGCAACCTGGACAGTGACTCGCTGACCGGTAGTCAGGCCCGCGCACGTCTCCTGGACCAGACGACCGAGGCTGTTGCGAGCGACGACCGCATGGTCACGCAGCAGTTCCGCCTCGCTGACTCCCGGACGACGATCGGTTCGGTTTACCCCGACGGCATGGAAGCCTCCGGTGTGAACCCGGTGGGCGTCGACGACACGATGGTCGTCGAAGGCCGCACGAACCTGCGTCCGGACGACAACTCGATTACCGTGGAACTGCTGACCGAAGAGGGTGACTCCGTCGCCCTCGCAACCACCGAGGAGTGGAGCTACGACGGCTCCTACATGGTGTCGCTGGAGCTCGAGGACGTGCAGACGGGCACGTACACGCTCGAGGCCGACGACTCCTACAACTCGGACACGGTCGAGGTAGAGATCGTCCAGAACGTCCAGACGGCGACGCCGGAACCGACGGCAACGCCGGAACCGACGCCGACGGACACCGCGACGCCGGAGCCGACGCCGGAACCGACGCCGGAACCGACGCCGGAACCGACGCCGGAACCGACGCCGGAACCGACGGCGACGGCGACGCCGACGCCCACTGAGGGCGGCGGTCCCGGCTTCGGTGCCATCGTCGCGGTCATCGCGCTCATCGCGGCTGCGCTGCTGGCCGCTCGGCGCGACAACTAATCGGTCGATCGTGAGCCACGATCGAGTCGCTTCGTGCGGCTCGATCGACGGTTACGATCGTCCGACGAACCACGACTGACCGCCGAAAGCGGTCGTTCGGTGCGGATTCTTTTATTTGACGTAACGACTCACAGGAGCCGATAGCGGCAGCGCCGTCCGACGATGGCGGCGAGAGTAGTCACTGAGCCTCATCCTTCGTGACGATCTGTTCTCGATACCGATGTTGGCTGGTTGTCGTAGCGCCGAAAAACGAACCGCGGCCCCGAACGGCGAGTGATTCGCGTTCGAACTGGGGTGCCAGTTGATGGGGGGGAGAGGTGGGCCGCGGGCATCGGATGCTTGTAGAGCCTGGTGTATAAGTGTGTTGTCGAATTTGACATGTTCGTCCAGACGGCGATGACTGTCGCGGCGACTCCTAGATCACGGAGCGACTCCCGTCCAGTACTGCATGATGCGGTCCGCGCTCTCCGGAAATATTCTTCGAGATGTTGAGGGGTAGGCCGGTTTGGGGTCGCTCCGGAACCACTAAACGCGTCTCGCGCCTTCGTCCGGTAATGACCGACTGGACGGAGAAATACCGCCCATCCACGCTCTCCGCGGTCCGGGGAAACGACAAGGCCCGTGACGCACTGGCGGAGTGGGCGAAGACGTGGGACGACCACCGAGAGGCGGTCGTCGTCCACGGCAGTCCGGGTGTGGGCAAGACCTCTGCTGCCCACGCTCTCGCGGCCGACATGGGGTGGGAGACGGTCGAACTCAACGCCTCCGACCAGCGCACGGCCGACGTGATCGAACGGTTCGCCGGTCGCGCCGCGAAGAACGCGACGCTCGCCGGATCGATGGGAGACGGGAGCGGCGGTCGGCAACTGGTCATCCTCGACGAAGCGGACAACATTCACGGCAACTACGACCGCGGCGGTGCGAGTGCCATCACCAGGGTCGTCAAGGACGCCGATCAGCCCATCGTCCTGATCGCCAACGAGTACTACGACATGAGTCGAGGACTCCGCAACGCCTGTCGGGAGATCGAATTCCGGGACGTATCGGCACGTTCGATCGTCCCCGTCCTCCGGGACATCTGCCGGCGCGAGAACGTCGAATTCGACGCCGACGCCCTCGACCGTATCGCCGAGGTGAACGACGGCGACCTCCGTTCGGCGGTGAACGACCTGCAGGCGGCCGCGGAGGACGACCGTCGGCTGACCGTCGACGACGTGGTGACGAGCGACCGCGACCGGAGTTTGGGGGTCTTTCCATTCCTCGACGCGGTGTTGAAAGAGGAGTCGGCGGAAGAGGCGATCCAGTCGGCGTACCGCGTCGACGAGACGCCGGACGATCTGACGAAGTGGATCGCGGAGAACGTCACGAAGGTGTACGAGGGGGCGGAACTCGCTCGGGCGTACGACAGCCTCGCGGACGCCGACCGGTGGTTGGGGCGAGTACGCGCTAGCCAGGAGTACGGCTACTGGCGCTACGCGACCGATGCCCTCGCCGGCGGCGTGGCGGCCGCGCGCGACGGGTCCAAGGGCGGGTGGACGCGATTCAACCGTCCACAGTTCTGGCCCTCCTCCGACTCGACCGCGGACGAAGTAGTCCGCAAGGTGGCCGAGCGCGGCGGCTTCAGCATGGCGACGGCGCGTCGCGAGGTGCTCCCCTTCCTCGCGGCGATGACTCACCACTGCAAGCCCCGTGATCTGACCGTCGCGATGGTCGCCTACTACGATCTCGACGAGGCGGCGGTGTCGTTCGTGACGGGGAGCGGCGAGACGACGAACAAGGTAGAGTCCATCGTCGCCGACGCACAGGAACTCCGTGAGTCGGAGCTAGAGGAGCATTCGGGGGCGTTCGGCGGAGGCCGGGGGGACGTGAGTGACGGCGTCGACGAGGGGCGTGTTCTCGACGGCGATGCCGACGACGCGGACGGCGCGGACGATCCAGTTGACGGAGACGGAGACGGAGACGGAGAGACTGCGGATGCGGATGCGGATGCGGGCGCGGACGCGGACGCGGACACCGACGACGGCCAGTCCGGCCTCTCCGATTTCATGTGAGCGTCTCCGAAGCCACGGTCGATTCGCGCTGCACCGTGCCGGCACGAACGTATCGACAGTGGCGATAATCCCTATGAGTTTTGGGCCGTCGCGGCGTGGCGACGGGTATGCGCGCCGCAGTCCTCCGGGAACACGGCGAACCGCTGGAGATCACCGACGTCGAACGACCCGATCCCGCGCCTCACGGCGCGGTCGTCGAGGTCGAGGCCTGTGGCGTCTGCCGGAGCGACTGGCATGCCTGGCAGGGCCACGGCGAATGGGTCGGGGACCGCGTCTCGGACGGTCAGATCCTCGGACACGAACCCGCCGGTCGGGTCGTCGCCGTCGGCGACCAGGTCGAGACGGTGAGCGAGGGCGACCGCGTCGCCGTCCCGTTCAACCTCGGTGACGGCTCGTGTCCCCAGTGTCTGAGCGGCCACGGCAACGTCTGCGAGGACGGCCTCGCCCTTGGGTTCCAGCAGGAGGCCCAGGGGGCGTTCGCGGAACAGGTCCACGCCCCCCACGCCGACTACAACGCCATGCCCCTCCCCGACGGTGTCTCGGCCCGTGACATGGCGGCGCTCGGCTGTCGGTTCATGACTGCCTTCCACGCGCTGACCGCTCGCGGCGATGTCGGCGCCGGCGACTGGGTCGCTGTCCACGGCTGTGGCGGCGTCGGTCTCTCGACGGTCCACATCGCCGATGCCCTCGGCGCACGGGTCGTCGCCGTCGACATCCGCGACGCGGCGCTCGACCTCGCCAGCGATCTAGGTGCCGACGCCGTGGTGAACGCCGACGGGAAGTCGGGACAGGAGGTCACTGGCGCGATTCGCGGCGAGACGGACGGCGGCGCCCACGTCTCCGTCGACGCTCTCGGTGTGGCCGAGACCTGTCGGAACTCGGTGTTCTCCCTGTGCCGCCGGGGGACCCACGTCCAGGTCGGGCTGACGACCGACGAGGAACGCGGCGAGGTGTCGCTCCCGGTGGAGCGCATGGCGATGATGGAGGCCGACTTCCACGGGGCGCGGGGGATGCCGCCGACGCGCTACGACGAACTGCTCCGCTTGCTGGAATCGGGCTCTATCGAACCCGCGCGTCTCGTCCGCCGGGAAGTGTCACTGTCGGACGTGCCGGAGCGACTGGCGGCGATGACCGACTACGAGACGACGGGCGTCGAAGTCGTCACCGAATTCTAACTCACCGTGGAGCCGACGCGACCGTCGGCCCGTGCCCGCCGCGTGAGGACGGCGACGGCGGCGACGATGGCGCCCGCGAGCAGGAACGCGGCCGCGTTGACGAGGCGAACGGTCGACGTGTAGAACACGAGGTCACGGCCGAGGAGCATCCCGACGAAGAGGAGGGTGAGCGCCGTCCCCGTGGCGATCCGAAGCCGAGACACTGCCGAGTCGGCGAGCCACCGGGTCGCGGCGAGGAGCGCGGCGACGGTGAGCAGTGCCGCGCCGTAGAAGACTGCCTGTCCCGCCGGACCGTACGGTGTCGGCGTGAAGACACGGCTGGCGAGGACGGTGACGACGAGGGCACCGAGCGCGACGAGGAGAGCCCGACGGACGCGTTCGAGCGTCGGTCCCGTCTCCTCGCGTGCCGAGAGCGCCGTCCACACGAGCAGCGAGAAGATGGTGAGCGCGACGACGAGGTGGGCGCCCTGCGTCGGCGGCGAGTACCCGTCGGGCAACATGCCGTTGAGCGTCACGGTCACGGCGCCGATGCTGATCTGGAGGGGCAGGAGGAGGGCGGCGAGCGTGGCCGTGAGTCGGGTTCCCGTCTCGGGCCGGCGCCACGCCCAGACGGCGGTGCCGATGATGAACCACCCCGTCACCATGGCGACGAGGCGGTGGAACCACTCGATGAAACTCGGAATCGTCTGGGGGAGGAGGCCGTTGTCACAGAGCGGCCACTGGGCCGAACAGGCCAGCCCCGACCCCGTCGCGGCGGTGTAGACGCCGAGCATGACGAGCGTGAGCGTCAGCCCCGTGGTGAACGCGGCGAACCGGGGAAACGTAACTCGGTCGCGGAGGCTCATACGCGCGCTTCGGCACCCTGCGTACTTAGACCTGTCCGAACCTCCCGTTCGTGAGGAATCGGCCCAAACGTTTAGGAGGAATTGGAAGTCACGAGAGATTCTCGCCGAGAATCTCTCGACAGTTACGATACCTCCTGTTGACGTGTGGGCGCCGGTGACACCACGCGCGTTCGTCGCTGAAGCTCTCGTCGTCTGCCGAATACCGTTGTCGACGCGCCACGGAAGGTTTTTTGTCTGCCCCCTTGTGGTCGCGCCTATGGGACTCGAAGACGACGCCAGGGAGTATCACCGACAGGACCCTCCCGGCAAGATCGAGATTTCGACGACGAAGCCGACGAACACACAGCGGGATCTGAGTCTGGCGTACTCCCCCGGCGTGGCGGCCCCGTGTTCCGACATCCACGAGGACCCGGACCTCGCCTACGAGTACACGTCCAAGGGCAACCTCGTCGGCGTCATCTCCAACGGCTCGGCCGTTCTCGGTCTCGGCGACATCGGCGCGCAGGCGTCCAAGCCCGTCATGGAGGGGAAGGGCGTGTTGTTCAAGCGCTTCGCCGACATCGACGTCTTCGACATCGAACTCGACTTCGACGACCCCGCCGACATCATCAAGTCGACGCGGGCGATGGAACCCACCTTCGGCGGGATCAATCTGGAGGACATCAAGGCACCCGACTGCTTCGAAATCGAGGAGCGCCTCCGCGAGGAGATGTCCATCCCCGTCTTCCACGACGACCAGCACGGTACCGCCATCATCACCGGTGCCGGCCTCGTCAACGCCGCCGACATCGTCGACAAGGATCTCGACGATCTGACGGTGACCATCTCCGGGGCGGGGGCGAGCGCCATCGCCACCGCCGACTTCTACGTCTCCCTCGGCGTCCGGAGAGAGAACATCACGATGTGTGACTCCTCGGGCATCATCACGTCCGAGCGGGTCGAGGCGGGCGAACTCAACCAGTACAAGGCCAAGTTCGCACAGGACCGCCCGGCGGGCGACCTGGCCGACGCGATGGAGGGGGCGGACGTGTTCGTCGGCCTGTCGGTCGGCGGCATCGTCAGTCAGGAGATGGTGCGGTCGATGGCCAACGATCCCATCATCTTCGCGATGGCCAACCCCGAACCCGAAATCGACTACCACGACGCCAAAGAGGCCCGCGACGACACCGTCATCGTTGGCACCGGACGGTCGGACTTCCCGAATCAGGTGAACAACGTCCTCGGCTTCCCCTTCATCTTCCGGGGTGCCCTGGACGTGCGCGCGACGGAGATCAACGAGGAGATGAAGGTCGCGGCGGCCCGCGCGCTCGCGGCTCTCGCCCGCAAGGACGTGCCCGACGCGGTCGTGAAGGCCTACGGCGACCAACCGCTCCAGTTCGGCCCCGAGTACATCCTCCCCAAACCCGTCGACCCGCGGGTGATGTTCGAGGTGGCACCCGCCGTCGCGCAGGCGGCTATCGAGAGCGACGCGGCCCGGAAATCCATCGACCTCAGCACCTACCGCGAGGAACTGGAGGCACGACTCGGCAAGTCCCGCGAGATGATGCGGGTCGTCCTCAACAAGGCCAAAACGGACCCCAAACGGGTCGTTCTAGCGGAGGGGACCGACGAGAAGATGATCCGCGCCGCCTACCAGATCACGGATCAGGGGATCGCGACGCCCGTCCTGCTGGGTGACCGCGACGAGATCTGGACGACGATGGACGACCTCAGCCTCGATTTCGAGCCCGAAATCGTCGATCCCAGCGCGGACGAACTCGAACCGTACGCTGAGCGGCTGTACGAACTCCGCAAGCGCAAGGGCGTCACCCGGCGCGAGGCGAACGAACTCGTCCGCGACGGCAACTACCTCGGAAGCGTGATGGTGGAGATGGGCGACGCCGACGCCATGCTCACCGGTCTGATGCACCACTACCCGTCCGCCCTGCGTCCGCCGCTGCAGGTGATCGGGACGGCCGAGGACGCCGAGTACGCGGCCGGCGTCTACATGCTCACCTTCCGGAATCGGGTGATCTTCGTCGCCGACGCGACGGTGAATCAGGACCCCGGTGCGGCCGAGTTGGCGGAAATCGGCCGGCATACAGGTGAACTCGCCCGTCGGTTCAACGTCGAACCCCGGGCTGCCCTGCTCTCCTACTCCAACTTCGGGAGCGTCGACAATCAGGGCACGCGCAAGCCCCGGCGGGCCGCGAAGATGCTCCGTGACGATCCCGAGGTCGACTTCCCGGTCGACGGCGAGATGCAGGCCGACACGGCGGTCGTCGAGGACATCCTGAACGGCACCTACGACTTCGCGGAGCTAGAGGAGCCGGCGAACGTGCTGATCTTCCCGAACCTCGAAGCTGGCAACATCGGCTACAAACTCTTGCAACGGCTCGGCGGCGCGGACGCCATCGGCCCGATGCTGGTCGGGATGGACAAGCCGGTTCACGTCCTCCAGCGCGGCGACGAGGTGAAAGACATCGTCAACCTCGCGGGCGTGGCGGTCGTCGACGCGCAGGAACGCGACGAGTAGCGCTAATCTCCCGCCCGCCGTTCGGCCCGCGACGGCGGCGGAATCTCGGGTGTCGCGTCCTCGGTATCTGGCGAGGGCGTGCGACTACGGCCGTGAGTCCGCGACGGCCGGCCGTCTCGTTCGGGAATCACGCACTTCTCCTCACGGCCGTTGACGTGGGCGTACCGCTCGGGCGCGTTTGCCAGCGGGTGCGCGGGGTTGACGCGACTGTCGATCCGCGCCGCTCGGAGTTCGTCGAAGTCTCCGATGCGGGCGCGGATGCCGCGCCAGTGATACTCGCTCCGTGACGGCACGGTGACCGGGCCGGTTGGCTCCCAGTCGGGGTGATCGGCGGTCAGGACGGCCCGGTTGACGTTCGCCGCGAGGTCGTCGTGGTCGACGAGGATGCCGACCCGCGAGCCGGGTGGCGCCCGTGCGGCGAGGACATCCAGCCCGAGATGCAGCGCCCGATACTCCGCGACGTTGTTGTCCGGCGGTGTGTCTTCGAGCGCGAGTCGGGCGACCCGCGTCCCGTCACGCGCTTCGATGACCGCCCCGAGGCCGCCACCGTCGGCTCGATAGGAGCCGTCGGTCGCGACGTAGAAGTGTCGGTGATGGGTGCGCGGCGGATGCGCGATGTGGGGCGTGGGCGAGTCGTCGAACAGATCCCGGAGCGTCGAACGGCCGTGAACGGCCATACGCTGCCTTCGCGGTCGGGTTACTTAAACGTACGGCGGCGCTGGGTCGGTCGTTGGCGTCGATGACGGGATGTCGCGTTCGGCTCCGGCATCCGAACCGTCTCGGACATGATCAATCGTCCGACACGAACCCCGATCGGACGCGCGACGACGTGTCGAGCGAGCCGTCGACGGTGCGGTGTGGATACGGGATCGAGATTCCCGCGGCCTCGAACCGGTCGGTGACATCCTTGACGAACCGCCCGCGAATCCCGAGGAAATCGGAATCGCCAGGATCGCGGATCCAGATCCGGCCCTGTAGGTCGAACGACGCCTCGTTGATCTCCATCAATTTGACCGACGGTGCCGGCTCTTCCAGGATCTCTTCTTCCGCCTCCGCGGCGGCGATGATGTGGTCCATCGCGTCGTCGATGTCGTCCTCGAAACCGATTCGGAACGTGAATTTGAGCCGTAGCGTCCGGTTTCTGTCGTAGTTTTTGATCACGTCGTCGGTCAACTGCGAGTTGGGAACCGTCAGGTGTTCGTTGTCGAACGTGCGAACGCGAGTTACCCGGAGACCGATATCTTCGACGAACCCGGAGTTCCCTCCCCACTCGATCCAGTCGCCAGTTCGAAACGGCTGGTCCGTGTAGATGAAGACGCCGGCGACGAAGTTCTTGATGACGTCCTGTAGCGCGAACCCGATCGCGAGCGTGGCGGCTGCCCCGACGGTCGACAGGGCAAGCAGGATGTTGCCGTAGCCCGCGAGCGCGAAGCCCAGGCCGAGACCACCCAGGACGACGATCGCGTAGCTGAGCACCCGGAGAGGCTTCCGAGCGTGTTCGTCGACACCTTGCCGACGGAGCAGACCGTCGACAAAGGGAACGAAGAGCTGTTTCCCGATGATGTACAGCGCGACGAACACCACGACGAACACAGCTGCAGAGCCGATCGCGCTCGCCAGACTGGGAGGGATTCCGAAGTCGGTGAGATATTCGCCGACGAATCCGGTCTCGCTCCCCGCAGCCTGGAGGACAGGCCCGTTCATGCCCCGTCACCCACTGCACTCCGTATTTCCGCCGCCCATCGATCGGCTCGGTCCAGTTCGATTCCCGCCTCCGTACGGCACCGCACTAAGTGACCCATACCCCACTGTGTGGCGCATTTACACTAATCGATGGCGGGGCGAACGGGGACGGGTAGTCGGACGCGGTGTCGGGGAGTCGGTGCCGTTCGGTCCCGCGTGCCGCGTCGAGCGACCCGTAACACCTACACGGTCGACGGCCCTCACCACACGCATGCCCTTGACTGCTCGCGACCTGATGGAGACGGACGTAGAGACGGTCGCGCCGGACGACGAGGTAAGCGAGGTGCTCGGCCGACTGGCACGGGCCGACTTCAACGGGTTTCCCGTCGTCGAGAGCGAGACGTCGGAGACGCCTCGGGAAGACGGCGAAGCCGTCGATGGTGGCCGCGTCGTCGGCATCGTCACCCAACACGACCTCGTCCACCTGTTCCAGACCGAGGACCGCGTGTTGTGGCTTCCCATCGGCCTCCCGCCCTTCACCGAGACGCTCACCTACGCCATCGACGTGTCGTGGGACGACCTCGACCTCGGCATCGACCTCGCGAAACACGCCGGCCGACCGATCCGCGAGGTGATGACGGCGGACGTGGTGACGGTCACACCCGACACCGACCTCGACACCATCCTCGACCTGCTGGCCGACGACGAACGGGATATCAATCGGCTGCCGGTCGTAGAAAACGGCGAACTCGTCGGCATCGTCGCCCGGCAGGACGTGCTTCGAACGATCCGCGACCAGCGGCGGGAATCGAAACGTTGAGTGCCGCGTCGGGTCGATAACCGCCGTGTCCCGCTACCGCAATCTCGCGCTCTTTCTCACTCTCGCGGCCATCTGGGGCTCGGCGTTCATGGCGATCAAGGCCGGCCTCGACTACTTCCCGCCGGTCCTGTTCGCGGCGATCCGCTACGACGTGGCCGGCGTCCTCATGCTCGCGTACGCCGCGTGGGTCGTCGAAGATCCGATCCCGCGTGGCCGCGGCCAGTGGGCGCTCGTCGCCGTCGGGTCGACGCTCCTGATCGCCGGCTACCACGTCTTTCTCTTTATTGGCGAATCCGACCCGGCCGTCACCAGCGCGGCCGCCGCCGTCATCGTCAGTCTCAGCCCCGTCCTGACGACTGGTTTCGCCCGCGCGTTCCTCCCCGACGAACGCCTGACCGCTGTCGGCATCGTCGGCCTCGGCTTCGGGTTGCTGGGGGTGATCGTTCTCGCCCGGCCCGAACCGGGTGCGCTCCTGACGGGCGGTGTCGTCGCGAAACTCCTCGTGTTCGGTGCCGCGACTTCGTTCGCGCTCGGCTCCGTCCTGACTCGGCGGATCGAGGCCCAGTTACCGATCGAGACGCTGGAAGCGTGGTCGATGCTCGGCGGTGCGCTCCTCATGCACGCCGTCTCGCTCGGCCTCGGTGAGTCGCTCGCAGGCGTGACCGTCACCGTCGAGGGAATGCTCGCGCTCGCGTACCTTTCGCTGGCCGCCAGCGCCCTCGGCTTCCTCATCTACTTCGACCTGCTGGATCGACTGGGGGCCGTCGAGATCAACCTCGTCTCCTACGTCGCTCCGATATTCGCGGCGCTTTCCGGGTGGCTCTTCCTCGACGAAGGGCTCTCGGTCGCCACCGCGGCCGGCTTCGCGTTGATCTTCTTCGGATTCCTGCTGGTCAAGCGGCGAGCGATACGGGGTGAACTGCCACGACTCCGCCGCGCACTCGTCGGCGAGGATTAAATCGTCACGTCGCGGGTGGTGAAGGCGCCTTCGTCCGTCTCCGGGTCGTAGCCTTCGATAGCCGTGAGTACCATGTCGAGGACGGTGTCGGCGTCCCACCGGGCGGTGTTGATCGAGAGGTCGTAGAAGGACTGGTCATCCACGTCGATGCCGTAGTAACTCTCGTAGCGGCCGGCCTCGCTCACCTCGCGGACGCGGAGGAGCGGCCCGATTTCGTCCTCCTCGTCGAGGTGTTTGAGGTCGATCTCCTCCGAGGCACGTTCGTCGGGTCGCTCGATCTCGTAGCTCACTTCGTAGTCGCTGAGCCGTTCGATGCGGACCTCCTCCGGTGCGTCGAGCCAGATGCGCAGGTCGGCACGGTTACCCGCGAGCCACCCGGCGAGCCGCGATTCGAGGATGAACGCCTTGTTCGCCGCCCCCCACTGCTCGGCGATCCGGCGGAGCCGCTGATCGAGCGCCCGGTCGATGGTGTCGTCCTCTTCGGCCTTGGCGATGAGCTGCTGCAGCGACATATCGCGCTCCTCGGCGAGATCGCGGAAGATTTCGCCGCCGATGACGTACCCGCAGTTCAGTGCATCCGCGAGTCCCTCGGTGAGCGTCGTCGCACCACATCCCGGTGGTCCGGAGACGGTAATGAACAGATTGCTGTCGACTTGCCGCTCTGTGGTGGCGCTCGCATTCGACATGAACGTTCGTCGTGTCCTACGCGTCACCGGCGTTAAGAGAACACCGGTTCGAAGTCGCTAATGACCCCCTAAATCGCTCGCACTGTATTCTCTCGTTCTATCCAGAATAAAAGAATGAGAGAACGCAATGAAAGGTTACGACCGATTAGAAGTGTTCGTGAAGGACTGCGTACCACACGCGACGCGCGTGAAATACCCCGAAACGACGGGAACGCTCGGCGGGGTATATGGTCTCGGGGAGACACCTATCAGTCGAGGTGTCCCCGATGTCGAACTCGTCCCCCACCGCTCCGATCGACCGCTTGCCCCGCCCAGAGGAACTCACCGACTCCCGGCTCGTCCGCCTGAGTCTCGCTGTCGTCGTCGCCCCCCTTCGATTCTTGGCGTTCTGGGCCGCCGTGGCCTTGCCGTTCCTCTACCTGCCCCTCCTCGTCGGCGGCCTCCAGGGCCAGCAGACCACGGTGTTCGCCAGCCTCCTCCTCGCGAACGTCGTCGCCCTCGTCGTCGGCCACGAGTACCGGCGGTGAGTCGGCACCCCAGCCGCCGGCGCAAAAGCTAATCAATTATGTGACTGGGGCACGAGCGGTGTCGTATGCTCGGCCTCAAGCAGCGTGGCCTGATCGGTATCGTCCTGATGATCGTGGGAACCGCGGCGTTCCTCCCGACCGTGTTCCCCGGGACGACACGAACCGTCGACCTGGTCGCCGTCGCCGCGGCAGCGCTCCTGACTCTCGGCACCTACCTCGTCGGCACCGACGTCGACGGCCGGCCGGTCTGAGTCCTTACTCCCGCCGCCCCCAGATCATCTTTGCTGGGAGGCGCACCCGCACGTCCTCGCGAAGCGTCACCTGACAGGAGAGCCGCGGATACCCCCAGCGATCCGCGAGGGCGTCGTGCCAGTGGTCCGGAGCCGGACTCTCGTCGAGCCGGACGCCACAGGTGCCACACAGCCCCCGCCCGCCGCAGTTCGCCCGCGCGGTGAGACGGGTGTGCGGCGAGTGACCAGCGTCGCGGAGCACGTCCCGGAGTCTCGACCCTACGGGTGCGGTCAACAGGTGATCGCCGTCGCCGTCGTCAATGCGGACGTAGACCACGTCGCAGCGGTCGGGCTCGCTCATCCCTCACCGTACTGCGTCTCGGGGTCGACCATCGGCGCCGGATAGTCGAGCGCCGCCCGTTCGTCGTCGGGGAGAGTCCACGGTTCGTGGGCCCGGTCCGGCGGCAGGCGGTCGAGTTCGGATACCCACCGACGGACGTACTCGGCGTCCGGATCGTACCGATGCGCCTGCCACAGTACGTCGAACGAGCGGTTCCGAGAGTCGTTGCCCACGCCAGCGACGTACGCCCAGTTACCGTAGTTCGACGCCGGATCGTAATCGAGCAGCCGCGTCTCGAAGTAGGCCGCACCCCACCGCCAGTCGACGCGGAGGTCGTTCGCCAGAAACGAGGCGGCGTTCTGCCGGCCGCGGTTCGACAGGTAGCCCGTCGCCGCCAGTTCGCGCATGTTTGCGTCGACGAACGGAATCCCCGTCTCGCCGCGTGTCCAGCGGTCGAACGCCGCGTCGTCCTCGCGCCACGCGATGTCGCGACGGCGGATGCCGCCCGGCGTGAAGAACGTCCCGCCGTGCTTGGCGAACTGGAACTGGAAGAAATCGCGCCACAGGAGTTCGAATCGGAGCCAGTACGTCGAGTCGTTGGCGACGCGTTCGTCCTCGTACGCGTCCACCGCAGCGCTCACCCGCCGCGGCGACAGACATCCCTCGTTCAGCCACGGCGAGAACTTCGAGGAGTAGTCCCGCCCGAGCAACCCGTTCCGGGTCTCCTTGTACTCCCGGAGGGAGTCGGTCGCCCAGAGATACTCGTCGAGGCGGGCCAGCCCCTCCGTCTCGCCACCTTCGAACGCCAGCACGGCGCGGTCGTCTATCGGATCGGCCTCGACGCCGAGGTCGGTGGCGTCGGGAATCACGCCCGCGTCGACGGCGGCCGCCGGTCGATCCGGCAGCGTCGGCACCGACGCCGGCGTGCGAACCCTCGCCCCCGACTCCACCGCCTTCCGGAACGGCGTGTACGTGTCGTCGATGGTCGACACGTCGTTCGGGAGGTCGTCCGGGTGGTACAGCGTGTGGCTCCAGTGGCGGACGAGATCGGCGTCGACGACCCGCTCCACCGCCCGCTCGACCGCTCGCTCCTCTGGCGTCGGGCGCGTGTGGACGTGGACGGCGTCGGCATCGACGCGGTCCGCGAGGGTCGACAGGACCGTTTCGGGGTCGCCGACGCGGACGACGAGGTCGCTCCCCCGGTCGCGCAGGCGCGAGCGAAGGTCCGCGATGGCGTCGATCCGGAACTGCGTTCGCCGACCCCCGGTCTTCTCGTAGGTGAACGAGTCGGTGCCGCCGAAGTCGGCGGTGCCGTAGTGATCCTCGTCGAAGACGTAGACTGGGAGGAGGCGGTCGGCGTCGGCGGCCGCGACCAGCGCCGGATTGTCGTGGAGGCGGAGATCACGGCGGAGCCACAGGAGCGTCGTGGTGACCATCGCGAGGGGTAATGGTTGGACTCACATGAACGCACCCTCGCTATCGCTCCTCCCAGAACCGCGCCCCCAGTGTGAACGCCCCGAGGACGACCACGAGCAACTGGAAGCCCGAGCGGACGACGGGGAAGATGCGCTCGACGTTTTCCGGTTCCGCTCCCGGCGACGGATCGACTCCCGTCCAGTAGTGGGTGTTCTGGGTCGTCCGCTCGGGATCGGCCGAGAGGTCGACGAACGTCTGGACGACGCCCCGCTGATTGGATAGCAGGAGTTCGCCGTCGACGGTCAGGAAGCGGTCGTAGAGCGGGTAGAAGGCGTTGACGCCGTTGGTCATCAGGTCGGGGAGGATGCCACCGAGGAGGAGCGCCGCGAGCGCGACCCACGCCACACGGACGCCGCGTGGCCCCCAGCGCGCGTGGAGGCGCGAGGCCGTGCGAACTCGGGTGTCGTACGTGAGAACCGCGCCGGCGACGGCGGGCAGGACGAGCGTGTGCAACAGGGCTCGGTGGGCGCCCTGCAGGTAGAGGCCGGCGAAGGTGTCGATATCCGGTATCGCCGTCGCGGCGAGGACGACGGCCACCGAGCGGCGGTCGAACTCGTCGCCCAGGAGTGCGGCGGCGACGACGGCGCCGACGGCGAGGTGGACGACCGTCGAGGGCATGGGTGACCGTCGGCCCGTGACTGGCTTGAGGTTGTCGCCCGTTAGCGCGAAACAGTCACCGAGCCGAGCGAGGCAAAGCGCACCTCGACGGTGTCGCCCGGGTCGAAGGGGATCAGTTCGGTGAGCGATCCGGTCGAGATCAGATCGCCGGGGCTCAGCCGTTCGTCACGGTCGGCGAGCGCGTCGGCCAGCCACGACACCACCCGCGCGGGCGAGCCGAGTACGTCGGCGCCGACGCCCGTCGCGACGCGCTCGCCGTTCCGGCGCACGACGACGCCTTCGAGCGACAGGTCGCGGTCGGCGGGGTCGCCGATCCGGTCGCCGTGGACCACGCCTGCGGCGAGGGCGTTGTCGGCGACGGCGCTCCCAGCGGTCAGCTCCCACCCCTCGATCCGCGAGTCGACCACTTCGATCACGGGGACGACGGCATCCGCCGCGGCGAGTACGTCAGCAGGTGTCACCGGCGGGTCGAGCGGTTCGCCCAGACGGAGCGCGAGCTCCGGTTCGAGTTTCGGGTCGATCAGGGCGGCGGCGTCGAGCCGTCCTTCCGACCGGACGGTGTCGGCGAGGACGCGGCCGTAGGCGGGCGCGTCGACGCCCAACTCGTCCTGAATCGCGGGTGAGGTGAACCCCACTTTGTAGCCGACGGGGTCGGCCGTGCGGCGGTCGAGCAGTGCTCGCTGAATCGCGTAGCCGTCCGCGACGGTGAGGTCGGGGAGGGTCGACGGGTCGAGTGCCGTGCCGTCACGCGCGGCGTCGGCCAGTCGCGCCCCGAGTCGGTCGGCCGTCGCGTCGTCGATGGTCCGGGTCATGGGCTCTCTCTGGGCGCGGGTCGCCTAAAGGCCACCTCTCCCTCGTCCGTCCCCCGAGTCGGTAGCCTTTTGCGCTCACCGCTCGCCTCATTCGGTATGGTGTGGTCACAGGGCCGGTGGGGTGGCCAATGAGCGACGATCCCCGCGACGACCTCGCCAGGCGCATCGCTGGCGAAATAACGCTCAGCTCCAACCCCGGCGCGACCCTCCGGAAGTGGCGGACCGACTTCGATATCTCACAGACCGAACTCGCCGAGCGGCTGGACGTCTCCTCCTCGGTCATCTCGGACTACGAGAGCGGTCGGCGTGAGAGCCCCGGGATCGGTGTCGTCAGCCGGATCGTCCGGGCGTTGCTCGACATCGACGAGTCCCGTGGCGGCGGTCGTATCCGCCAGTACGCGCGCGTCATCTCCGCGGGCTTCGAGAGCGACATCGTCCACGACCTCCGTGAGTATCCCACGTCGATCCCGCTGGAACGGTTCTACGAGGCCATGGACGCGACCGAGGTGGTCCCCGGTGATCGGGATCACGTCAGCGGCCACACGGTCATCAACAGCATCGAGGCGATCAAACGCCTCCCGAGCGAGGAGTTCTATCGCCTCTACGGCCAGAGCACGAACCGCGCGCTCGTCTTCACCGACGTGACCCGCGGGGAGTCGCCGCTGGTCGCGCTCCGGGTGGTGAATCCGACACCCAACGCCGTCGTCCTCCACGGTCTCGAACCCGAGGACCTGTGGGAACACGCGACAGCGCTGGCGAAAATCGACGGCTTCGCGCTCGCCGTGTCGACCTGTGATCTGGACGAGGCGCTCGCGAAACTGCGGGAACTCCCCTAGTCGACGTATTCGTACTTGCGTTCGTTCATCCGGCCCCAGCCGGTGAAGACGAACTCGCCGCTCGGGACGGTGAACTCCTCTAACTCCCGCTCTTTCTCGTGGTTGTGGGCGTCGTGGACGCGGCCGTACTCCTCGAAGCTCAGGTCGTAGCGCCGTGAGAGTTGCTCGTCGATGTCGAACGCGTCGACCTCGTCGCGCCAGCCGTCGGCGACCGTTTCGGAGTGGATTTCGGCTTGCGCGCCGGAGCCGTAGGAGCCGACGAGCAGTTTCTCGCCCGAGAGCGCCCGCCCCGTCTCGGCGGCGGTCTTGAGCGCGCTCGCCCGCGCGACGTGGACGGAGCCGGTGTACCAGTTGCCGACCCGCCGGGAGAGGGTGAGCGTCGGGTCGATGGCCCGCGCGTACCAGTCGTTGTACGTCTCCGTCTCTTTCAGCGCGTCCATGTACTCCCGGATCGCGTCCTCGTACGCGTCCCAGTCTTCGTACTCCTCCTCGCGGGGCTGGCGGCCGAGTTCGTCCGCGAGTCCGTCCTCGATTTCCGTATCGCGGGTCATGTGCCGGAACCCGAGGAGGGCGGCCTTCCGCACCATCCCCGGGAACGGGGTGTGGAACGGGAAGTAGGCGTAGTCGTCGGGGTGGATGCGGCCGGCGACGCTCTCGAAGTCCGTCAGCGCCTCGCGCATCCGCGCGAGATACACCTGCACCGAGCGCTTGCCGTCGACGCTCGGGAACTGCTGGTTGGGTTTGAGGAAGTCCGTCTCGTCGGCGCTGCCGTAGCCCTGCTCGGTCGACAGTTCGACCACGCTCGGGTCCTCCGAGATGAGCATGGCGACGGCGCCCGCACCCTGTGTGGCCTCGCCGGGGTCACCGCGGGCGTAGAGCGCGGTGTCGGTGGCGATCACCAGCGCCGCGCGGCCGCGATTGCGCCCCGCCTTGATCCAGTTGTACGCGTCGTCGATGCTCTGGGTCCCGGCGACGCAGGCGAACTTCCGCTCGCCCTTGTTCGCGTGGTGGAAGTCGCCGTCGTACACCTCTTCCAGACACCCGGCGATGTAGGTGGAGACGGGTTTGGAGTTGTCGAAGGCGCTCTCGGTCGCCACGTCGATGCGACCGATGTCGTCGGGTGCTAGACCCTTGCGGTCCATCAACCGCTTGGCGGCGTTCGCCCCCATCGTGACGATGTCTTCGTACGTGTCGGGGAACGACGAAACCTCGAGTCCGAGGCCCTTCGTGTACTTCTCCGGGGACTCGTCCTTGGCCGGTGCGAACGTCTCGGCCAAGTTGAGTTTGAGCTTCCCCGTCCAGATTTCGATTGCGTCGATGCCGACGGCGGTCATACCCCCGTGTTCTTCGAGCCAGCATATGGGTTTGTCGATGCTAGCTACGTCGAACGTCGAAGGGCATCTCGTCGCTCCGTGGCTCACTCCACTCGTCTCGCGGGCGTTTCTCCCCCGCTCGGTTCGAAGCCTCGGTCGCTTCACGTGGGCTCGTTCCCTGCGCCCTCACTCGCTCCTTGCGCCCTCGCTCACAGTCCTCCCTGCCCGCCCCGGAACCCGACGGAGAGATCAACGTCGCTCGGTAGGAGCGTGCCCGCGGCGTGCTTCCGAAGGACGACACCGGTCAGCCCACACCCGATGGAGAGGCCGAACGCGACCATCGTGGCCATGACCCGGGTGGCGGTCGGGCCGGCCCAGAGCATCCAGCCGACGAGGCCGACACCCCACAGGGCCGCGAGCGCGCTGACGGCGAGGAGAAGCGCGCCGGCGAGGGCGGCGAGTCGGGAGACGACGCTCATCTCTCGCGGTTTCGGCTGCCGGCCGTGAGTAGTTTGTGCCCTCACGGCGTCACCGTTCGGTCGAGCAGTACGGTTCCTGTGTGGGTGTCGGCAAGCAGGACACGTACCCTAGCGTCGCCCGAGAGCGACAGGCCGACGCGAATCCAGCGTTCCCCGGGGTCGAACGTCGCGTCGCCGTCGCCGTCGACGCTTCCACTTTCCCACGTAATTCCCGGCTGTTCGGTCCCGTTCACCCGCACCACCACGTTCAGCGCGTCTTCCGGGACGGCCTCGCCGCCCGCGTGGGTCAGTTCGATCCGGTCGTCGGTCACGGAGAGCGTCATCTGGGCACGCGTCTCCTCGTCCGGCGTCGTCACGTCTTGGAGGAGATACGTTCCGGTGACCGTCACGATGATGACGACTAGCGCCACCGCCAGCACCTCGCTGACGACTTCCGACTGGCCGCGGTCGGAATCAGGGCGGATCGCCATTGGCATCCCCGTCGGCCCGGTCGATTCGCATCTTCTCCTCGACCACGACGCCGTCGGCGTCGGTGACGAGAATCGTCACCTTGTACTCGGCGTTGACGCCGTAGGTCGACCCCTGCCACGTCCGCCCCGACTGCGTCGTATTCTCGACGGTCTTTCCACCGTTGCCGTCGCGGCTGATTACGCCGAGGTACACGTTCCGGAAGTTCCCCCGGGTGTCGACGTCGTACTGGAAGCGGTATCTCACGTTGTTGTTGGTTCTGTCCTCGATAGACCACGAGGCGAGCGACGGGCTGCCGGATTCGCTCAAATCCTCGTTGTCGCTGGGGTTCCGCGCGTCCGCCTCGTCGATGACCGTTCGGATCCGCTCGACGGTCGTTCCCCCGTTCCCGTCCTCGTAGTACGCGCGGAGCGTGATGTAGTAGTCGGTGTTCCCACCGTAGGTCGTCTGGAACTCCACGCTCCCCCGCTCCGACTGCCCGATCTCCGTGCCGCTACCGCCGCTGTCGGACATGAACTTCACTTCGACGCGGTCGAACTGGCCGTTCGCGTTCGAGGCGTCGTAGGAGACGATGTAATGTGGCGCCCCGGTGTCGGTGTTAGTCAGATCGTCGACTCTAACCCGGAGGTTCGGCGTCGTGTCGTTACTGTCGTCGCTGTCGCTCGTTGTCCGCTCGGTCACATTGAAGCTCACCTCGGACTCGGGGCCGCTCAACCGCTCGACGGCGAGCGTGACGGTCCCCTCACCGCCGGTGTAGGTGACCTGTGCCCGACCGTCCGCTCTGACGGTCGTCCGGTTCTGCGCGACCAGATCCCGCCCCTCGGTGACGTTCACGGTCACGTCGGTCGGATACGTCGTCGGATCGACGGGGTTGTTGTAGCGGTCGCGCACCTCGACGACGAGCGGCGTCCCCGCCGCCAGCGACGTGTTCCGCTCGGTCACGTTGGTCACGTACGCCGGCTGTGGCGTCTCGCCACCCATCCCGACCCCCACCAGCGCCGTTCGGAGCCGGTAGGTGCGTCCGGCTTCGAGCGTGATGCGAACGGCGTCGGTCCCCGCCACGTCCGTCACGCCCGTCACGTACCGGTCGTTGTTCGGATCGCCGGCCGGATCGAGTTCGTCGCGGAGGAGTGACTCCCACGCGTCTTCCGAGAGCGTCGTCGGGACGGTGATCTCGATCCCGCTCCCGTTGTCACGGACCGTCGTGGACTGGTGGACGGTACTCAGCGACCGGGGCTGGACGTCCATGGCTCGCACTTGCGACCGCGAGAGGTTGCCCGCGACGGCGACGAGCCGAATCTCGTTGCCGCGAACGATCGATTGCTCGCTGATGGCGACGGCCCGCCCCGAGTCGAAGCCGTTGACGAGGACGCCGCTCTGATACGTCGTCGCCGGGGCGTTCTGGTAGACGCTGTAGGACGGCCGGTAGCTGACGTGGTTGGTTCCGTATTCCTGGCTCCCGTTCAGGTAGTCGCGCGTCTCCTCGTTGGTGGCGCGGACGTTGTGCACGCCCATCCCCCCGGCGTCGGCCGTCCCTATCGTCCCCGACGCCGGCGGCGGATTCACGAACAGGGCGCGCTCGGGATACGTGGTGCCGAGTTTGATGGTGACCGCGCGGAACTGCTCGCCGTCGGCGGCTTCGAGGAGTTCGCCCCGGAGGGTGAGCAGGTCCTGCTGGACCTCGACGTTGTGGTTGAACTCGACCTGTTCGTTCTGCTGGGGGACGATCGTCGCCTGATAGGTGGCGAGGAGGAGAACGAGTATCCCGAAAAGGAGGATCGCTCCGACCTGGACGGTGACGGCACGACGGTCGCCCCGGAAGCTCATCGCCCGGTGTTTCCGGGGGACACGCAAAAGGGTGCCGGCCCAATTATCACTCGTCGTCTTCTTCGACCACTTCGGGGTCGCTCATCGCGCTCTGGAGGCTGTCCAGTCCGTTGACCCACTCCGACACCAGCCCGTACTCCAGATCCTCGACCAGCGCGATGTCGAGTTCGTCGCCGTCGATGATGCGCGTCCCGGCCTGCACGAGGTAGCCGAGTGCGGCGTCGAGATCCTCGTTGGCCTCGGCGTCGGCCGCGGCGTGGACGTACTCCTCGATGGTGCCGTCCTCGGCCGGGCCGGCGGCGATGTACTCCTCGGCGGCGTAGAAGACACAGACGAGGCTGGTCTGGACGCCGTCGACGAGCATCCGCTTTTCCTCGTCCTCCAGTTCCACGTCGTCGAGGACGATGTCGCGCACGTCGGTCAACTCGTCGATGGCTTCCTCCTCGTCGAGGCGGCCGTCCTCGTACGCGTTGACGATCTTCGCGACGGCGATGGCGGCGTCGTCCTGCAGGTTGAGCAGGAGGCGCGCCGAATCCTCGTTCTCGGGGTCGAGATCCTCCTCGGCTACGCGGCCGATCCAGTTTTGCCAGCGGTCTTCCGTGTAGAACGTGTCCTCCACGTCGGTCATACCTCGTTCGAACGCTTGTGGACTCAAAGACCTTTCCTATGTACCCCGTCACCCCGTCAGCGTCGCCTCGGTATCGATTCCGTACACCTGCGCGGGCGTCTCGACGTGTGCCCGCCGGACGGCATCGTCGTACCCCTCGTCCAGCAACATGCGGACGCGCCGGGGAACGGTCTTCGGCCCCATCACCGCCCCCGGCCGGTCCGGGTCGTCGACGAAGTCCGTCTCCATGAGGAAGGGGTCGCCGCGCTCGGCCGCCTCGCGGAGCCACTCTTTGCGACACATCACACTGGGTGTCGGCCCGGCGAGCGTCGGCCCCGCGTAGTGTTTGACGACGCGGTGGGAGGAGAGCCCACGTTCCTCGGCCCACCCGGCGATATCGGTGAGGTCCTCGCTGGCCTCGGTGTGCAGTTGGACCGCGCAGTCGGCGTCGGCGCCGAGCGCCAACCCGTGACGGAGGACCGTGTTCGAGGCGTCCCACACCGCGTCGGGGGTGTCGTAGTGGGGACGGCCGGTCTTGAGCGCGAGCGCGCGTCCCTCGCGGACGTACTCGGCGGCCACGTCGAGGCCGGCCTGCATCAGGTCGCGGGCCTCGTCGGGCGCGAACCCACGGTCGTCCACGAGCCGCGAGATCAGGCCGGGATGGACGCCGAGGACGGGCCACGCTCGACCGGGAAGCAGGTCGTCGGCGTCCGTGACGACGTCGAGCGTCCGGTCGAAGACGGCCCGGAAGTCCTCGCCAGTCTCGGCCTCGACGCCGAGATGCCACGACGGTTTGTTGACGACCAGCAGGTGCGTCCCGCCGAGGCGACGGAAGTCACGCACGGCCTCCAGCCCCCGGCCGGCGTCCGGGTCGAGGTGGAGGTGATCGTCGAGGACTGGCGTGTCGAGATCGGGGTCGGTCACGGGTGTGGATCGGAGCGCGGACGTTAAAAATCAGGCGTCGTCGAGCGTGACGCTCTCCGCCGCGGCGTTGCGCAGCGCATCGGACCGGCCGTGTTCGCCGGGGGCGATGGCGAGCGTCCGGAGGCCGCAGGCGTTGGCCGCCTCGATGGCGGGTTTGAAGTCGGTGTCGCGGGAGGCGATAGCGATCACGTCCGCGCGACCCTCGACGGCGAAGCGGGTGAGGTCGACCGCGAGTTTCACGTCCACGTCGCCGCTGGTGACGATCACCTCGAATCCGCGGGCTTCGGCGGCCTGAATGAGTTCGGGCGTGGCGTGTTCGTCGACGTAGAGGCGGGTTGCGGCCGGCACCCCGACCGCCGCCGCGGCCTCACGCACGTCGTCGAGGTCTACGTCGAACTCGCTCCGAAGGACGTTCGGCCCGTCGACGAACAGCGCGACCCGTGGCTCCCCGTCCGCCTCGCCGTCGTCCCCCCGTCCGAACAGGTCCATAGCCGCCCTACCCCGCTCGTGGGGATATACGTCCCGGTTCTCGCTCCCGACGGCGCCGTGTCGCCCGTCCCTCTTTTCGTTCGTGATAATTTGGGAGTCGACGTTATTAGCCGACGTAACGATGATCGGGTATGGAATCTGCCGTCCCCGTCTCTCTGGAGGAGACGCCGTTCGATCCGGCCGAGTTCTCCTGGCTCTGGTTCGTCTCCGCGGCCACATACGGCGTCGGCGACATCGTGACCACCCTCGCGCTCGTCGGATACGACGACGCGGTGGCTGAGGGCAACGTCTTGCTCCGAATGGCCATCGAGGCGTTCGGGCTGTCGGGACTGGTCGGGCTGAAACTGCTCGCCTTCTTCGTCTGTCTGGCGATCAGCCTCCACGGCGCCCGCGACGCCGACTCCGCGCTCTACTACGGGCCGCCGGCGATGCTCGCTATCGTCGGGGCGTTCACCACCGCGTACAACCTCCGGCTGTTGATCGGCTAGAGCGTGTTGCGGACGAACTCCGTGACGATCAGGTCCTCTGCGGAGCGGAGGCGATACTGGACCGTCGACCGCGGCAGCCCGAGTTGCTCGCCCAGTTCCGCCACCGTCACTTCGCGCGGGCGGGCGTAGTAGCCTTCCTCGACGGCGTGGCTCAGAATATCCCACTGCTCGTGTGAGAGCTGAAAGGCCGTGCGGGTGTCGGCGTTCCAGTTCCCCGACTGGCGGAGATGCGAGAGTTCCAGCGAGAGGCCCTGCCGGAGGATGCGGTCGATGGTGTCGAACAGTTCGCCGACCGGTTCGTTGCCGGGGTAGAGAATCTTCCAGCGGTACTCTCCCTGCGTCCGTCTGGATTCGAAGACGACGCCGTCACCGACGTGATCCAGCACGAAGTAGGGCAGCGAGTGACAGCGGTGGACCTCGCGCCGGTACGTGTAGATGGTCCGAGATTCCGGCGTCCGGTCGAGGACGTGGTACTCCCGACTGGAGTCACAGGTCGGCCGGTCGAGACACTCGTTGCAACGATCCTCGTCGAGAAACACCTCCGCGAACGCCTCAACGGCCGCCTCGGAGCCGCGGACGTGGTCGATCCGCCACATCGCCGTCTCGTTCGAGTAACAGGCCGACGACCGACACGAGAGGCTCGGATTCTCGTGGAACACGTCCATCAGCTTGTCGGCGCCCGGCTCGTAGCGGATCGCGAACTCGATTTCCTTCATGCGTGGCGTCGCTCTGTCGGCAGTTATGGTTAGCATATACTAAGCAATTTTGACCACAGTTGCTACGGTTCCGTATTCTGAATTTGGCCAATGCTAAACCGACTGGCGCGCTGCGGGCGTTACTCGAATGCCACGCCGAACACGACTCACCGGCCGGAAGGCGGGTGAGACGCCGGTCGGCGCACCCGGATCGTGATGCCGTCGGGGTCTACCACCTCGAATCCCTCCTCGCGGGCCGTCACCGTATCGATGCGCGAGCGGATCGCGTCCGCGTCGTTGGTGACGAGTTCCACCCACGCCAGTCCTCTGCCGTCGGGCGGCGTCGACCGATCGTTCCAGACGTTCGCGCCGACGTGGTGGTGGTAGTCGCCGAACGCGAGAAAGAGCGCTCCGGACATCGACGCCCGGACGTTCAGGCCGAGATCGTCGGCGTAGAACGACCGCGCCGCGTCGAGATCCGACACCTCGAGGTGGACGTGGCCGACGGTCGTGCCGGACGGTGCCCGGTCGTCACCCGCCGCGGCGTCGCGGAGCGGATCGAGCGCCAGCGGCAGGGTGTCCATCTCGACCCGGCCGTCGTCGGTCGTGGGCCACTCCGTCTGCGGTCGGTCGCAGTACACCTCGATGCCGTTGTCCTCCGGGTCGCGCAGGTAGAGCGCCTCGCTGACGTGGTGATCCGAGGCCCCGTCGAGGCGCCACGCCGCTTCGATCCGGGCGAGGGCGTCGCCGAGGGCGGCGCGCGACGGGACTCGAAACGCGGTGTGGAAGAGGCCGGTCTCGTCCGGACCGCGGGCCGGGCGGTCCGATCTCTGGAGGATCAGCAGCGGTTCGTCGACCCCGAGGACGGCCCGGTCGCCGTCACGGGAGAGCGTCTCCAACCCGATCACGTCCTCGTAGAAAGCGACCGTCCGGTCGAGATCGGTCACTCGCAGGGCAACGCGGCCGACGTGTCCGGTCATGAGTGCGTGTACGCGAGGGGATCACTTCGCTCTGCCGGGGGTTGGTCACTCCGACGGCAGGTCGGACGGCTGGTCGATATCCCGGCGGACGCCGGGGTCGGCCGTCTCGACCAGCGCGGCGTCGGGCGCCGTCAGGGGGAGTTCCCGCCCGCCCGTATCCCCGCGCACGTCGCGGAGGGCGTCGAACCACTGCCGTCCGAAACAGACCGGGTTGCCGCGTCGGCCGTCGAACGCGGCCGCGAGTGGGTCTCCAGCGCCCGCGTGGAAGGCGCGAGCGAGCAGGGTGACGGTTTCGGGTCGTACGAACGGCATGTCGCCGAGGCCGACGACCGCGGCGTCCACGTCGTCCGGGAGGGCACCGATGCCGATCCGGACCGACGACGCCTGCCCGTCGGCGTAGTCGGGGTTGTGGACGACGCGGACCGCCTCGGGGAGCGCGGCTCGAACCCGGTTCGCCTCGTGACCGACCACGATGACGACGGGGTCGACCACCGCGTCGAGGTACATCCGGACGCTTCGGGTGACGATCCGTTCGTCGTCGGCACGGGCGAGCAGTTTGTTGGCGTCACCGTCGCCGGCTTCCGCGGCGCTCATGCTCACCGATCCCGAGAGCGACGCCGTCGCGATTGGTCGCCGGCGCACCGATGCACGTCCGTCGATGATGCCTACTGGTCGGGGACGAACACCTTCACCTCGCCGTCGCGGGTCAGGCCGATTTCGATCTCCCTGTCGAGGCGATTCCGCGTCGTGTACGGTTCGAGTTGCCCGAACAGGTGGGCGTAGAGTTCCGGTCGGCAGTAGGCGATCTTCACGCCGTCCTCGTCGCCCCGGTCGTAGATGGTGTCGACTAGGTCGTCGAACGTCGTGCCGGTGTCGGCGGTCAGGCGGACGGGCGAGCGGATCGTCCGGATCAACTGCAGCGTTCGCCGGGCCTGCTCGACGTTTTGCTCCGCCGCGCGCTCGATGGCACTCACGTTCGACCCCGTACTCCCCAGTCGCTCGGCGACTTCACGCTGGGTGAGCCCCTGCTCCCGGAGTTCGAGCACCTCCACCTGTCGGTCGGTCAGCGTCGTCGATTCGGCCGAGACCATGCGACTAAAACAAAATCATTTGAGATAAACTTTTTTCTCAACCATTAGTACACGACTCTATGGACGAGAACCCCACCCACTCCCGTCGCGCGTTCTTGCGGAGGGTCGGCGCGCTGGGGGCGGTGGGACTGGGGGGCTGTGTCGGGCGGGGCGCGCGGGCGGGCACTGCCGGCGACGGTGGCGGCCGGACCCTGACGGTCGCGATTCTCGCCGCCGGGAGCCTTCAGCACGCCCTGGAGTCGGGGCTCACTCCCGCCGTCGACGTGCCCATCCGGGTCGAAGCCCACGGCTCGGCGACCGTCGCGCGCATGGTCGCCGCGGGGAAACGTGATCCCGACATCCTTACCGTCGCCGACACCGCGCTCTTCGAGAACCCGCTCTCGCCGCCGTGGTACGCGACCTTCACGAGCAACGCGGTCGTCCTCGCGTACAACCCGGACACCGAGGGCGGTCGGCGTGTCGCCGACGCGGGTACGGAACAGTGGTACGAACCGCTGACCGACGGTGCCGTCCGACTCGGCCGTACCGACCCCGATCAGGATCCGCTGGGGTATCGGACGCTCTTCTCCCTCGAACTCGCCGCTCGCTACTACGACGACGCGCCGGCGCTCCACGAGACGATTCCGGCCCGTCGGCAGATTTACCCCGAGACGGCGTTGCTCAGCAAGTTCGAGACCGGTGCTATCGACGCCGCCTTCGCCTACCGAAACATGGCCGTCGAACGCGGCTACGACTACGTCGACCTCCCCGACCGGATCGACCTCAGCAACCCCGACCACGCCGACCGGTATTCGACCGTCTCCTACACGCTGCCGAGCGGACAGGAGATCCGTGGCGACCTCATCAGTTACGGTTCGACGATCCGGAAGCCGAGCGACGCCGCGCGGTCGGTCTTCGTCGTCCACACGACCGGCGACTATCTGGACGACTCGGGCTTCCTGCGCCGTGAGGGGTTCCCGCGCTACCGGGGCGAGGTGCCGCCCGAGGTGCGGCGAGCGACGACTGCCGACGCCAGATCACTCCGTGAACCGGTGTCGGACGTGACGATCCTCCGGTGACGATGTCGGCCCAATCGATGCGCCGACGGCTCTCGCTCCGTCTCGACTGGCTCACCGTCACGCTCGCCCTCGGCGGCCTGCTGTTGTGCTACTATCTCGCGCCGCTGGCGTCGCTGTTCCTCTCGGCGCCACCGGGTGCGGTCGCCGCCAGTCTGACCGAGCCGACAGTCGTGAACGCGGTGACTACGTCCGTGCTCTCCGCGACGCTCAGCACCCTCGTCGGCACCGTCTTCGGCCTGCCGCTCGCGTATTGGCTGGCCCGCGCCGACACGCGGTGGACGGATGCGGTCCTCGCGGCCGTGGTGCTTCCCCTCGTGTTGCCGCCGACGGTGGGTGGGGTCGTCCTCCTCACAGTGGTCGGACCGAACACGCTCCTCGGTGACGCGGCGGCCGCGGCGGGCCTCCCGCTCACGCGGT
The DNA here is from genome assembly GCF_003856835.1 of Haloplanus aerogenes. Taxonomy (NCBI): domain Archaea; kingdom Methanobacteriati; phylum Methanobacteriota; class Halobacteria; order Halobacteriales; family Haloferacaceae; genus Haloplanus; species Haloplanus aerogenes. The sequence continues at coordinate 2,798,002 of NZ_CP034145.1, read as the reverse complement.
CGCTCGCGGGCGTGGTGCTCGCCCAGACGTTCGTCGCGTCGCCGTTCGTCGTCGTGACGGCGAAGGCGGCGTTCGAGGGCGTCGACCGGTCGCTCGAACACGCCTCGCGCGTCCTCGGGATGGACCGACTGACGACCGTCCGGCGCGTCACGCTCCCGCTGGCCGGGCCGGGCATCCTCGCGGGCGTGACGCTCGCGTTCGCTCGCGCGATGGGCGAGTTCGGCGCGACGATGATGCTCGCGTACTACCCCCGGACGATGCCCGTCCAGATCTGGGTGTCGTTCGTCTCGCTCGGCCTCGACGCCGCGTATCCGGTCGCCATCGTCCTCGTCGCCGTCTCGGTGCTGGCGCTGGCCATCCTCCACACCGTCGCGTCGAACCCGTGGCAGTAACCACACGCTCGGCCGTTCGTGCCCGCGCTATGCCGACGCAGTGCTGAATTTCTGTATCCTGATCCGATTCAGTTGAATCTCGTCCACGCGGACGTAGTCGTCGTCGAGCAGGTCCCTCAGTCGCTCCCGCTCGTGGTCTTTTACGTGTGACGTGATCAACCAGACGGTGTCGTGACCCCGTGTGTTCGACCGGAGGGCCGTCGCCGACACGTCCTCCTCGACCGGCACCACCGCCAGCTTCCCTTCGTAGTAGTACTCGAACGGCGTCTGCACGTACGTCGCGCTGATCACGATCAGATCCCCCTCGTCGGCGTTCGACTCGATCGCGTGTGCCGCTTCCCGCCACTGCTCTTTCTGGTCGTCGGCGTACAGGATCGGGAGTGGCTGGACGAGCGTCAGCACGATCAGTCCGGCCGCGACCAGTCGCACGTTGCGCCGCGGAATCGTCTCGATCCCCTTCGCCACGAGGAGATACAGGCCCGCCGACGCGGGAATCGTATACCGGATAAGATATATCGGGGTGAGCAGGACCGACAGCACGATCGGCACGACGATCGGCACGAGAAACCACAGCAGTGCGTTGAGCGTGGCGTACCCGCTCTCGGTGTCGGGCGATGGCCACTCGCCTGCTCGCAACTGCCGGAGAAGCGGCGTCAGCGACAGCAGCGTCAGTCCCCCCAGAACGGCCAGTATCAGGAGGTTGATCGGGATGCTCCGGCGGACGCTGCCCGTCGTCCCGAAGTAGACGACTGGCGCGGCGACGATACTCCTGAGGGTGGGCATCGACACCCACACGTCCCCCTGCTCGGCGACGATTCTAACCAGCAACACGACCACGTAGGGGGAGAGCAGGAGGCCGATCAGCGACTGATGTTTGATCCACGCCACGACTTCCTCCCCGACGAGCCCCTCGGTTGCGGGGACGTATCTGAGCAGGACGTAGAGCGACTGCGCGAGAATGACGAAGAATCCGAACACGTGCGTGTAGCCGAGCAAGACCGAGAACACCACGTATCCGACCGTGTCGGCTGCGGTTCCGTCGCCATCCACCCGGAGGAAGTAGTAGTAGGACAGCAGCGAGAGGAGCAACAGCAAACTGTATGCTCGCGCTTCCTGTGCGTACCAGAGCTGGAAGGGTGAGAGCGCGAGTATCCCGGCGCTCAGTAGCCCGACGCGCTCGCCGAACAGCCGCTTTCCGATGAGGTACAGCAGGGGAATCGAGAGGATTCCGAAGACGGCGGACAGCAGTCGGACGCTGGCTTCCGAAACGCCGAACAGCTCCGTCCACGCGTCGAGCAACAGGTAGTACAGCGGTGGGCTGTTGTCCGTCCACGGGATTCTGACGACGAGTTCGCGGACGCTCATCGTCGTGACGTAGCTGACCGACGCGGCTTCGTCGAGCCACAGACTCTCGGTCCCGATCCGGAAGACTCGCAACGCCGCACCGAGCGAGATGAGGGAACCGACGACGGTCGCCTCTCTGCGGTCGATATCCATCTAGAACTGCTTGAAAGCGTACTTCACGAGTGTGAGCGCACCCTGGTCCCACGCGACGCGGTGGTCCTTGCCCGTCTGCTCCTGTGTCGGCTCGTAATTTTCGAGGTACCAGTGGTAGGTGTCGATCAGGGCCTCCTCGTTCGAGTATTCGGGGTCCCAGCCGAGTCCACGGAGTTTCTCGACGGAGACGTAGGAGTCCTCGTGGGCCGTCTCGTACACCCACGGGTAGAGGGGCGAGAGATCGAGTTCGTTCAGGACTCGAAGCGCGAGGACGGTCAGCGGCGCGGGGGTCCCGACGACGCGTTTCCCCGTTCCCGCTTCGTCGAGCAACGCCTGGAAGTCCTCTTTCATCGTCTCGTACTCCGTCGCACCGACGTTGAACGTGTCGTTCACCTCACCTTCGTCGCGGCTGAACAGGAGTTCGATCGCCCGCACCAGATCCTTGACGTGGAGGAGTTGGTACCGGTTGTTCCCCCAGCCGACGAGGGGAACGTTCGCACCGTCTTCCACCCAGTCGAAGAGCACCTGAAAGACGCCGAGGCGCTGTGGGCCGATGAACGTCTTTGGCCTGACGATGGGGACGCACATTCCCATTCGACGGAAGTCCCTGCAGACGTTTTCGGCCTCGATCTTCGCCTCGCCGTACGGCCCGACGCCGTCCAGCGGCGACTCCTCGGTGATCGGATGCGTGTCGTGGGTTCCGTAGACCGCGGTCGAGGAGACGTAGACGACGCGGTCGATGTCGAGTTCCTTCGCGGCCCACAGGACGGAGCGCGTCCCGCCGATCGTCACATCGCGAATCTTGGCGTCGTCCCAGAGGGGCAGGGCTGCCGCCGTGTGGACGACCACGTCGGCGTTCGCCCGTTCGAACGCTTCGACGACGGCGTCTTCGTCGCGAACGTCCGCTTCGACGAAGTCGATACCTGCCGTGTCGTCCGCCGCGTCGAACGGTTTCAGATCCAGCGCCGTCACGTCATATCCCCGCTCTGCGAAGTGCTGACACGTGTGCAGGCCGAGGAACCCCGTTCCGCCCGTCACTACCACCGAGTCGTAGTGAGATACCGGAGACGTCTCTTGATCCGACTCACTCATTGTGTCGGACTGACTAACGCAGTGTCTTTATTGTTCCTCTCTCCATCTCCCGCTGTCACCGCTAGTCGAGACTGATCTACGATGTACTCTCGAAACCACGCACTCCTCGCCGCCGTCCTCGGCATCCCCGTCGCCGCCGCTGCCCCCGCCCAGCACTCTCGGATCCTCCTGTGGGTGTACTTCGTCGCCCTCGGCGTCGGAATCGACTTCGATCACTTCGTAATCGCTCGCCTGAACCGTGGCGACTGGACCAGCCTCCGGCGGTGTCTCCGCGACCCGTCACGGATCTTCGCCGATCAGGCGTCGATATTCGACCACGGCGATGTCTGGCGCGATCAGCGGCTTCTGAGTCACCTCCTCCTCGGCGGCGCACTCGTTGCCTTCCTCTACCCCGTGAGCCGCTACTGGGCGATCTGTACGCTCGCGTCGGTGTACACGCACGTCCTTGCGGATCTATACTCCGATGGCCGAACCCGTGACCAGTATCTCGCCGGAGCGGATTAACCTGACGCCGTGACCGAATATTTATATATCCGCTGTCGGAAATCCGAACAACCGAATGACGGAACTTTCCGCGACCAATCCAGTCGCCACGGTCACTGGATTGTGCCGGGCACTCCGTCCGTGGCAGTGGTACAAACAGGGCGTGATGGTTCTGGGAATCGTCTTCTCGAAGAACCTCTTGAATCTCGGCGCGTGGATCGAACTCCTCGTCGGCGTGGCGGCGTTCACCGCGATAGCCGGCGCGGCCTACATCTTCAACGACGTTAGCGACCTGGAGGAGGATCGAAACCACCCGGAGAAACGACACCGCCCCATCGCCAGCGGACAGGTATCCGTCCCGATTGCCGTCGCTTTCGGCGGCTCACTCGTCGTCGCGGGTCTCGTCGCTGCCTACAGTCTTGGCCCCCTGTTTCTCGCCGTCTTGGGCGTCTATCTCGCCCAGAATGCGCTCTACTCGCTCTATCTCAAACACGTCGTCTTCGTCGATATTCTCGTCGTCGCCATCGGGTTCGTGCTCCGCGCAGTCGCCGGTGTCGTCGCCATCGGCGTGTTCTTGAGTCCGTGGTTGATCGTCAGCACCTTCCTCCTCGCGCTGGTGCTCGCCCTCGGCAAGCGCCGGAGCGAACTGGAACTCGCCACCGATCCCCGTGACACTCGGGTGGTGCTCGACGCGTATTCGGAGGGAAACCTCGATCAACTCCTCGTGATGACGATGGCAACGCTGTTAATGGCGTACTCGCTGTACTCCTTCTCACGAACCAGTCATACGATGATGCTGACGCTCCCGTTCGCCTTCTTCGGCGCCTTTCGGTACCACCACCTCGTCTACACGACCGACATCGCCGGCCGACCCGAGTATCTGCTGACCGACCGCCCGTCGATCCTGAATCTCTTTTTGTGGGGACTCACCGCCGCCGGTGTGCTGTACAACGTCCCGGCTCTCGTCGTGCAGGTGATTCGATGAGCCGCTTCGATTTGCAAGTCCACACCGACGCGTCGCCGTGTTCGCGCGCGACGCCTTCCGGGATCGTCGACGCCGCGGTCGCCGCCGGTCTGGACGGTATCGCCATCACCGATCACGACACGCTCGACGGCTACGCCGCGGTGGCGAGGCTCGCACCCGACTCCCTCACCGTCGTTCCGGGGGTCGAGGTGACGACTTCGCAGGGGCACCTGCTCGCCCTCGGTGTCGACGAGGTGCCGCCGAAAGCGGATCCACTCACGGTCGTCGATCACGTTCACGAGCAGGGTGGCGTGGCCGTCCTCTCACACCCCTTCGACAGGCTCCGTGAATACTACGCCGAGGATCTCGATCGGATTGCCGCCGCGGTCGACGGTGTCGAAGTGACGAACTCGCGGTGCGTCTTTTCGCGCTACAACCGGGCGGCCCGCTCGTTCGCAGCCGAACACGACCTCGCGATCACAGGCGGCAGCGACGCCCACTTCCCGATGGAGATCGGGCGCGCCTACACGGAGTGTGGGGGGCCCGTTCTCGACGCGATTCTCGCAGGCACGACCGAGACTGGCGGCCGTGGAGGGTACCTGTCGGGGCACGTCGCCACGAAACTCAACGACGCCCTCGCTCTCCTGCAGCGATGAGCGGCGTTCTCCCCCGTGTGCGACGCGCGGTTCGAACACACGGTCTCTGGGTCACAGCGCTGTTGACCGTCGTCGTGTTCTTCGGTCTCTTCCTCTTTGGGGACGCCGATGCGGTGGTCGATGCGCTCACGCTCCTCGAGTGGTGGCGAATCGGCGCCGTGTTCGGACTCGTCGCCGTCAGTTACGGCGTCCGATTTTTGAAGTGGGAGTTCTACCTGCACGAACTCGGCATCGACGTGCCCCTCAGATCGAGTCTGTTGGTGTTCGTGAGCGGCCTCATGATGGTCGTCACCCCGGGCAAGGCCGGCGAAGTCTGGAAGGCGTGGTTCCTCCGGGACCTCCACGATGTCGCCGTGAATCGAACGGCGTCGGTCGTCGGCGCGGAGCGTGTCACCGACCTGCTCGCGCTGATGGCGTTCGCCGGCCTCGGTCTCGTCGTCTATCAGCAGTCGTCGACGACGCTGGTAGTCGTCGCGGCACTGTTTTTCGGCGGGCTGATGCTCATCCAGTGGCGCACCCTCTGTCTGCGACTGCTCGACGGCCTCGAGACGATTCCGGTGATCGGCGGATACGCCGACGACGTACGGGAGTTCTACGACAATACGTACACGCTCTTCCGGCTCCGACCGCTCGTCGTCTCGATGGGCATCAGCGTCGTCGCGTGGGGGCTCGAAGGGGTCGCGCTGTGGATCGTCCTGAACGGGTTCGTCGTCGATTCTTCGCTCCTCCTCGCGCTGTTCGTGTTCGGCCTCGGCTCCGTGGTCGGCGCTGCGAGCCTGCTTCCCGGCGGCCTGGCCGCCGCCGAAGCGACGATGGTCGGGTTGCTCGTCGTCCTCGGCTACTCGCGGACGGTCGCCGTCAGTTCCACGCTCGTCATCCGCGTCGGCACGCTCTGGTTCGGTGCCCTTCTTGGAACGGCGGTGTTCGTCCTCTACCGGTTCCTCCGCAATCGACGCAACTCCACGCCTGTCGACGGTTAGAATCGGAGTCGGTCCCGGAGGTATTCGTAGAGCGGCCGTGCGACGAGGAGGACGGAGACGAGCGCGGCGAGGAGGAGCAGACGGAGGTCGATCTGTTCGATCCCTGCCGCCGAGAAGGTGCGAAGGGAGCGACCGAGAAGCACGTAAAACAGCGCCCACGGCAGTTCACCGACGAGTGTGCCGAGCGCGAAGCTCCGGAGCGGCACGCCGGCGATGCCGGCCCCGTACGACACCGCGTCGGCAGGGGCAGGCGAGAGGCGTGCGGCGACCATTCCCCGGAGTTCGCCGGTCGTCTCGACCAGCGCCGAACCGTGGGTTGCGAGTCGACCGAATTCGTGGCCGAAGTGCGTCGCGACGAGGAACGGCGGGAGGCAGGTGAGCAGCGTCCCTCCAAGCACCAGCGGGACGCCGACGGGAAAGCCGAACACGTAGCCGATGAACACGGAGAACACGCTGAGCGGCCACAGCAGCAGTGGGCGCACGAGATACAAGACACCGAGGCCGAACACGACGACCCACCGATTCTCGCCCCGAATGTAGGCGAGCAGGTCGGCCACCGAATACTGCCACCCGAGTACGGCGAGCGCACCGAGACCGAGACACAGGGACAGCAGTCGAAGTCGTCGGGTGGATACCATCCAGACGGGCACGTACGAGCAGGGCTGGACTTTCGCTTTTCGGTTGGGACGCGCACCCTCGATTCTGTATTGCAGTATACGGTTTATCCAATAACTATCCGTTCAGCGACGGACAAAACCATTAGGTCACGAGGCGTCGAGATACGGATATGGGCCTACGGAAGCCACCCTTACACGCGATCCACGCCGACCGGGATGCCTCGTTCACCGAGTTCGGCGGCTGGGAGATGCCGGTCGAGTTCGACTCGATCCGGACCGAACACGCGGCCGTTCGGGAGTCGGCCGGCCTCTTCGACGTCTCGCATATGGGCGAGATTCGGGTATCAGGCCCCGACGCGGCGGAGTTGATGGGGCGACTGACCACCAACGACGTGGCCGAACTCGATCCGGGCGATACCCAGTACGCGTGTATCACCGACGACGAGGGGATCATCCTCGATGACACGGTGGTGTTTCGGCTCGCCGATGCCGACGGTGTCCCGCAGTACCTGTTCATCCCGAACGCGGGGCACGACACCGAAATGTACACGCGCTGGATCGAGTATCGCGACGAGTGGGATCTCGACGCGACGGTCCACAACGCCACGGAGGAGTGGGCCATGCTGGCGCTGCAGGGTCCCGATGCGCCCGATCTCGCCGCGGCGGCGACCGATGGCGCGAGTCGCGATATCGCCCGCTTCGACGCGGCGTTCCTCGACGTGGCCGGCGTGCGGTGTTTCACGTCGCGGACGGGGTACACCGGCGAGGACGGCTTCGAGTTCCTCGTCCCGTGGGACGAGGCCGAGACGGTGTGGTCGGCGTTCGACTGCCAGCCCTGTGGCCTCGGCGCTCGCGACACCTTGCGGCTGGAGATGGGCTTTCTCCTCTCCGGGCAGGACTTCGATCCCGAGGACGAACCCCGTACCCCCTACGAGGCGGGCGTCGGGTGGACGGTCGACCTCGACACGGAGTTCGTGGGGCGTGACGCCCTCGAACGCGTCGAGAGCGAGGGCGTCGACGAGCGGTTCAGGGGTGTCGTCCTCCAGCAACGGGGCGTGCCCCGCCACGGCTACGAGGTGGTCGACGCCGACGGCGAGCATCTCGGCCATCTCACGAGCGGGACGATGAGTCCCACGCTCGGCGAACCCATCGGTCTCGGCTACCTCTCGACCGAACAGGCACCTCCGGGCACCCGCGTTCGGGTGCTGGTCCGGGGCGAACCGAAACAGGCGAACGTAGTAACTCCCCCCTTCATCGACAAATGAGCTTCGACGTACCCACGGATCGACGGTATCTGGAATCGCACGAATGGACGACCACCGACGGCGACAGCGTTCGGATCGGCATCACCGACTTCGCACAGGACGAGTTGGGCGACGTGGTGTTCGTCGAACTCCCGGCCGAGGGCGACGACGTGACGAAAGAGGGCGAGTTCGGCGTCGTCGAAAGCATCAAGGCCGTCTCCGACCTCGTTTCGCCCGTCTCGGGGACCGTCCTCGCCGTCAACGAGGATCTGTTCGACGCACCCGAACTGGTCAACGAGGACCCCTACGGCGAGGGCTGGATGATCGAAATCGAACCGAGTTCGGAGAGCGAGTTCGACGACCTGCTCTCGGCCGACGAGTACCGCGAGCAGATCGAGTGACGGCTGTCGGCTGTTCGTCGATATAGCACCCCTACTCCCGAATCAGTTCGGCCGACGGTCTCAGAAGGCGCCGTAGTTGTCGGAGCTGTCGATGCCGTCGACACGAACCAGCCCGTAGTCGCAGTCGGTACACGTCCACTTCGTCTTCTCGCCCAGGTGGAGCGTCGTGCTCGCAGTCCGCCAGAAGGTGTCGTTCGAGCACTCCGGGCAGTCGTGTTCCATCTCGAGGCTCATAGCTGTCTTTCGGCCGCCGGTCCAATTGAAGATACTGGTTCCCGAAAACGGCGCATAAATCGCATGTCGCGATATGAATTATCCCGCGACAGTCGAGACTGCAGTGCAGATGGATCACCGTCTAGCGGGAGTTCGGAGCATCTCTCGGAGTCGATCACGCCCGTCCGTCGCCTGACAGGCCGAGCGCGGCCGATCTGAACGCCGATTCGTCACCACTGCGAGCGCTTGCTCATCGGCTGTTCGCACCGCGCGTTAGTCACAACCGGGCTAGGACAATCCATTCGTTGCGTCGGTCGGTTTTCGAAGCGTGATCACGACCACCGACCCGCGTGGCTCGTTTTCCTCGAACCACAGACTTCCGTTGGAGCGTCGGATGATCCACGAGACGAGCCAGAGTCCTAATCCAGTCCCGTGATAGAGTTGCTCGACCTCGTGTTTACCCAGCACGACCCGGCGATCCATCTCCGGAATACCGGGACCGGTATCCGCGATCCGAATCTGGACGGTCTCAACGTCGTTCGTGACCTGAATCGCTACGTCGGGGACTTCCCGATCGGTGTGCGTGATCGCGTTGCTCACCAACTCTTCGATGGCCTGTCCGAGGCCATCAGTTGCCGACACGGTCGCCTCTTCCGGAAGGTCGAGATCGATGCGTGCGTCCGGATAGTTTTTCGAGATCATCTCGACGGTCCGTTGGACTGTGGACACCGCATCGACCGACTCGCGATGTGGCTCCGACGAGAGAACCTCGGTGATCTTCCGCTGTTTGTCAGTGAGGTTCAGGAGGTGGTCACTGTGTTCGACGATCTGTTTTCCATAGTTCGACACTGGGTCTTCGGCCTCCTGTCGAACTATCTCGGCGAACCCCCGGATGACGTTCATGTCGTTGTGCAGATTGTGCCGGAGCACGCGATCCATGACCCGCAACTGCTGGAGGCGATCCTTGTGATCGGTGATGTCCGTCTGGATGGCGACGAACCCCTCGATTCGGCTGTTTTCGTCCATGATCGGCGCGATCGTCTGAGCGGCGTGATACTGCCCGCCGTCCTTTCGCTCGTTGACGATCTCCTCGTCCCAGATGTCGCCCGATTTGATCGTCGCCCAGAGCTCCGCATAGTGGGTCTCCGGAAGCTCTCCCGAACTCAAGAGCTGCGGCGTGTTCCCAATCACCTCCTCTCGCGCATAGCCCGTGATCTCTTCGAAGGCCGGGTTGACGTACTCGATTACTCCATCGGGATCCGTGATGTAGATGGCGTGGCCGGAGGCTTCGATTGCCCGTTGTGTCCGCCGAAGCTGACGCTCGTGTTCCCTGAGGTCGGTGACCTCGCGTGCGACGCCTACCGTCCCCGATACGCCGTCTTCAGCACCGGTGATGGGTGTGATATTGACCTCGTACTGCCGTTGCCCTTCCGGTGTCGAAACGGACACTTCGAGCGTCTCGTGACTCCCGGCGCCTTCACTCAGTTCCTCAACGCGTACGAGGCTTGCCTCGACGTCGTCCCGGTCCAGTAACGTCGTGACCTTCTCCCCCGTGATCTCAGATTTCGCGAGACCAACCGCCGCTGTGAACGCTTCGTTCACCAGCGTAACTTGGCCATCGTCGTCGAGTACGTAGATCGGGTCGGCCGCCGTCTCGACGATTGTCTCGTACTGTTCGAGCTCGCGTTCTCGCTCTTTTCGCTCGGTGATATCGACGTTAACGCCCAACATTCGTTCCGGGGCCCCGGCCCCATCGGAGACGACTTTTCCTCGTGCCTCGACCCAGCGTTCGACACCGTCGTCCCGGACGATTCGAAACGACGTGTGGAACGGCTCGTCCTGTTCGATGGACTGTTCGATGGCCGCTTCGACGTCGGGGAGGTCCTCGGGGTGGAGGCGGTCGGCAAATGCTTCGTAGGTCCCCTCGAACGTGTCCGGGTTGATTCCGAACAGCGCCTCCATCGCCTCGTTCCATATCACCTCGTCGGTTTCCAGGTTCCACTCCCAGACACCGGCCTGGGAGACTTTGAGTGCGAGCGAGCGACTCTGCTCGGTCCTACGGAGCTTTCGTTCGACATCTACCTGCTCGGTGACGTCGCGCGTGTTGACGACGTATCTCCCCTGGGCCATGTCCGGTCGCTTGGTCGTTCGAGATTCCGTCCACCGCCACGACCCGTCCGCGTGTCTCGTTCGATACCGCTTGGTAAACGTCTCCCCGTCCTCCCTGGAAAGTTCTGCAAAGCCCGCGACGAGGTCGTCGCGGTCCTCCGGATGGATTATGTCGAACGCGTTCTCACCGACCAGTTCGTCGGGGTCGTATCCGAGAATGCGCTCGACGGAGGGACTCACGTACTCGACGACCCCCCCACTGCCGAGGACGGTGATGATGTCCGAGGACCCCTCGACGAACGCCTGGAACCGTTCCTCTTGGCGTTTGCGATCCGTGATGTCCTGCGCGACGACGATTACGTGAGCCACGTCGCCGTCCTCGAACACGGGCTGATGCCACGCCTGAAGATACCGGTCTCCGATGCGCGTTTCCGTCCAGAATTCCTCGCCGTCGAGTGCCCGCTCGACGTTGTCGAGAATCTCCGGCACGTCGCCGAACGCGTCCTCCACTGACTTTCCTACCAGTTCTCCGGGTTCGAGGCCGATCTGTTCGAGCTGTTTCCCTTTGCTGAGCGTGATCGTCCCGTCGCTGTCGACGGCGGAGAGGATGAGTGGGGCATTCGAGACGACGGTTTCGAGGCGCTCTCGCTCGAGTTCGAGCCGACGCTCGGATTCGACGAGGTCCGTGACGTCACGGGCGCTGTAGAGTCTCGACCCGTCTTGAATCGAGACCGAGGTCACCGTGACCAGCAAAATGTGTTCTTCCCCTTCGGAGTCGGTGACTTGCCAATCGATATTTTCGGCCGTCTCCCCGTCGGCAACCCCATCTGGTGCGGGATCTTCCCCAAGCAATGCCTCTACTGTTCCCATCTCTCGAACCTCGTCGGCCGTGTACCCGAAGATGAAGTGGACGTTCGGGCAGATGTACGTGAACCGGCCCGCGTCGTCGGTGATGAACACCGTATCCATGATGTTGCTCAGCGTGGCCCGGTGGAGTTCATCGGACTCCCGTAGTTCACGTTCGAGTCGCTTGCGCTCGGTGACGTCCTCGATGGAACTCACGAGATAGTCGATCTCACCGTTCTCGTCGAGGATCGGTCCCATATTGATCGAGAGCCACGCTCGGTCCCCGTCGAGACGCTCGATCCCATGTTCGTAGCCGTAGACCGGTTCGCCCGACCTCATGACCCGAGAGAAGGGGAGATCGTCGCTCGGGATCGGGTCGCCGTTCTCGTCGATGATCCGCCACTCCGGGGAATCGTACGATCGCTCGGAGAGCTCCGATCTCCTCAGTCCGAGTACGTCCTCGGCGCGCTGGTTCGCTCGCACGATATTGCCGTCGGCGTCGAGGACGACCTTGGCTATCGGACTCGTGTCGAAGATTTGCTCGACCAACTGACGTTCACTCGCCAACTCTTCGGAGTACCGTCGTGTCTCCAGCAACGACTCGACGCGTGTGCGAATCGCCATTTTCGGGGCCGGGATCGGCTGGATGGCGTCGATTTGCTCACCTAACCGACCGCCGTACCGTTTCCATGGATTCGTTCTGCTCGACTCGGACAGGAGAAGTACCGGCGCGTAGGTCGGCTGTTGGTCGTGCTTCCAGTCGGTGAGCGCTGTCGCTATCCGAGTCAACCCTCGATCATCGACGATGCAGAGATCGGTCCCTCCCGGGACGGTATCGGTGATATCGACGACGTCGTGATCCGCGAGGAGGTCGGCAAGCAGGCGTCGATTACGGTCGCGACTCACCCGAAGGGCTATTCGCGTCGCACCACGTCCGATAACCTCGTTCATTGGGATCTCTGCTCCGGCCGGGCTACCGATCCTCGGTGGTCGGTTCCGGGGTTCCGGTGAGGATCCCACGGTAGCCGCTCAGTCGCTCGCCGACATGGAGTCCACCGGTGTCGATCCACAGCTCGCGTAACGACTGTTCGAACCCGCCGAAGCGCTTTTTCAGCACGCCGATTGCCTTCTCGATGTCGCCGTCGACTTCTAGATACTGCAGGAAGATGAGGTTGTCTGCCAGATAGCTGGTCTGGTAGTTCGTCGATCTGAACTCGCCCGTGATGTCCCGGTCGTTGAGCGTGTTGAACAGCGAGGAGATGTTGCGACGGAACTGGAAGTCGTCGGGGAGCAGCGAGCGGAGTTCCGAGAGCGGGTCGACGACGAGACGATCAACGTCGTAGTTCTCGATTGCCGAGGCGATTTGTTTGAGCAACTTTTCACCTTCGACCTCCTCGCTGGAGAAGAGGGTGTACGCCTCTTCGGAGAAGAAGTGGTCTCCCTTCGCGCTTAGATCCAATATCGAGACATCAGACAGATCGATCCCGAGGTGTTCTGCGTTCCGTCGCAGTTCTCGTTCGCGCTCTTCGAAGCCGATATACAGCGCGTCACCATCGGCGGCCGCGAGAAATTGGAGGGCCAAGATAGTCTTTCCCGTCCTCGGTCCACCAGTGACGATCGCTGTGTGGCCCGAGAGGAGTCCCCCGTGTAGCACGTCGTCGAGTCCGGACGTTCCGGATTCGATTTTTTGTGGGGTGGTATCGAAAGACATGCCGAAAAAGTGCACTCGATTTATAATATAGATTCGGGGAGCCTGTCGGAGCGGTCACTGGCGAAGACGATTCGTCACCCCGCTCTCGGGAGCGTTACGGTAAAGGCCGCACCCTCTGGGTCGTTGTCTTCGACCCGAACGTCGCCGCCGTACTGCTTGACCAGCGTGTGGACGAGGTAGAGCCCGATGCCCGTTCCACCGCTATCGAGGCCCATCTCGCCCTTCCCGAATATCGTCTCGCGTTGGGATTCGGGCACTCCCGGCCCGTTGTCCGCGACCGTCACTTCGACCTCGTCCGCTCTCTCGCGGATAGTTACCTCGACGACCGGCCTGTCCTTGTCGTTGTGTTGGACAGCGTTGTTCAGCAGGTTCCGGAACACGGAGGACAGCATCTCGTTCGCTTGCACGCCGACATCCGGAATCGGCTCTTCGACGACGATATCCGCGTCGGGGTACGCCTCTCGACGGAGCATGATCTCGTTCCTGAGCATCGGATCCAATTGCACGGGTTTGACGTCGACCGCGCCGTCACCCGTTAGCGTCTCGACGTAGTCGCGAGCGATTTCCGTGAGTTCGACGACGTGTTTGCCGCCCGTGAGAATCGTTTCGAGACGCTCCTTTCCGTCGTCGTCGACGTGCTCTCCGAGCATTTCGGCCCAGCCGAGGATGACCGTCATGTCGTTGCGGATGTCGTGGCGAACGACCCGATTCAACACTTCCAGTTCCTCGTTGACCCGCTCCAACTCGTCTTCGTATTGCTGTCGTTCGGTCACGTCCCGAACCGACGTCAACACCGCCGGCGCACCCTCGTACTGAATCACGGCGGCACTGACCTCCCCGACTCTTTCGCGTCCATCAGCCGTCTCGAACGTCAGGGTGTACTGCGAGGGTGGGTCGTCGGCGCCCGGGTCCAGCCGTTGCTCGTGGCGCTTCTGGACCAGTTCTCGGCTCTTCGGCGTGATCAGGTCGATGATAGGCATCCCGAGGAGGTCGGATTCTTCGTAGCCGACGATGTCCGACAGTCGGGAGTTGACGAAGACGAACGCTCCGTCTTGGATGATCGCGATCCCATCGTGGCTCTGTTCGACCAGCGTCGCGTATTTCTCGCGCTCCTCGGCGAGTTTCTGCTCGTGTCGGTTGCGCTCGGTGACGTCGACGAACGACGACATCAGCGCAATCGGGTCGCCGTCGTCGTCGGTCACCGTACTCGCGGAACAGTAGGTGTCGAACGTGGTTCCGTCCTCGCGAACCCCTTGGAGTCCACCCTCCCAACGGCCCGTCTCTCGAATCGCGTCGACGACGTTCGCCGCCGCCTCGGGCTCCGTCCAGAAGTCGGTGACTGACTGGCTCAGGAGATCCTCGCAGTCCTCGTATCCCCACATCTCACAGAAGGCGGCGTTGACCGACCGCAATTCGCCATCGAGGCCCGCGATAGCGAGGGCGCTGAGGGCGGATTCGAACACGTACTCGTAGGTCTGGAGTTGCTCTTCGCGCTCCTTGCGGTCGGTGATGTCCTGAAACACCCCCCGAATGACCTCCGTCGCGCCGTGTTCGTCCGTGCTGACTTCTCCCCACGTCCGAACGTTTCGGACGTCTCCGTCCGGCCGGACGATACGCAGTTCGCGATTGAACCCCTCGCACTCCTCGATTGCGCGGGTGACGGTGGCTTCGATTTCGTCACGGTCGTCGGGGTGATAGAAGTCGATCCCCTCCGCTAACGTCGGTTCGTAGTCGTCGTCGACGCCGTGAATGCGACGAATGCCGTCGGACCAGATCAGCTCACCCGACTGTGGATCGTACTCCCAGATGCCGATGGACGCGATCTCCTGCACTCGGCTGAACAGGAATTCTTGCCGTTCGAGTTCCCGCTCGTATTCCGTGCGCTCGGTGATGTCCCGAAACACCCAGAGGCGACCGTAGTTGGTCCCGTCGTCGCCGACGACCGGGGCCGAATACCGGTCGAAGACGCGACCGTCCGTGAGTCGGACTTCGTCACGACTCGTTCTGTCGGGGTGGTCGTAGAGGTCTTCGACCAGCGTCAGGAAATCCTCGGGTTCTGCAAGCTTGTTATCGACGGCCCAGTCCAGCAGCGCTTCGTCCGATTTCGTCTCGATTACTTCATCCGGAACCTCCCACATCTCGACGAACTGGTCGTTGTAGGAGGCGACGGTTCGATCCTCGTCGATGACGAGTAGCCCATCGATAGTGGCCTCCATCTTTGCTTCCAACAACGAAGACTGGAACTCGCGTTGTCTCTGCGACTGCTTTCGAGCCGTTACGTCCGTGATGAAGCCTTCGAGAGCCACGACGTCGCCGTCTTCGAAGACGCCCTGTCCCTGCTCCCTGACCCACTTCTCCGTGCCGTCGGCAGTCCGGATACGATATTCGATGCGGAAGGGGTCGTGGGACGAAAGAGCGTCTTGGACGACTTCCCAGACTCGGTCGCGGTCGTCTTCGTGTATGATGTCCCGACCGTAACTAACGTCGCCGTCGACCAGTGCCGACGGCTCGTATCCGGTCAGTTCGACGCAGTCGTCGCTGAGAAAGCGCATCGGCCAGCCCCGGTCGTTGTGACCGCGATAGACGATGCCCGGAACGTTGTCCAGTAGCGTCTGGAAGCGTCGTTGGCTCTCTTCGAGGCGACGTTCTGCCCGCGTCTGATCGACCACGTTTTCGATGCGATTGGCTAAGACGGAAAACTGGTCCGCGCCGGGCTTCTTTTGGAGGTACTCGGTAACGCCTTTCGAGATGGCGGCGCTGGCGACGTCCTCGTTCCCCTTGCCGGTGAGTAGAATATACGGCAGATCGGGATACTCCTCGCGCACAGCCTCCAGAAATTCGAGGCCGTCCATCCCAGCCATCCGGTAATCGCTGACGATACAATCGACGTCCGCCTCCGAGAGGTACTCAAGCCCCTCAGTAGCACTGCCTACCGCAGTGATGTCGATTCTGGCTTGCCTCTGTTCAAAGAAATCAGCGGCCGTCTCGGCGAAATCGGGTTCATCATCGACGTGAAGGACCGAAATTGGTTCCTCAGCTAGTGGTCTTGAGAGAGATGTGCTACCGTAAGAGCGTCCCATGGCTGTTCTCATACAAGTAGATGTTTATGCCCATAGTATCTTCCCCACTGACCGATCACCACGTCGACTGAACGACACACCGCATACCACTGTTCGCGGGCCTCGTCCTCCACGTACCCTGTCGACCGACGGGCCAGTATCTCGTCGTCGGATCGGGGGCGGACCCGCTAACTGGTCGATGCGGCGTTCCGTTCGGTCTGCCCCTGCTCGGTGTCGAACCGGGCGACCTGCTCGTGGAGCTGGCGACTGGAGTGGCTCAACTCCTGGGCCATCTCCGCGGTCTCGGACATCGCCGTCGACTGCTGTTCGACCCCCGTCGAAATCTGCTGGATCGACCCCGCAATCTGCTGGGACATCGTCGACGTCTCTTTCACGACGTGACTCACCTGGTCGGCTTCGTCCGCCTGCGATTCGACAGCTTCGGCGATCTCTGCAACCCCATTACTGGCGTCAGAGACCGCGTCGTCGATCTCCTCGAAGACCGTGACCAGCTCTTCGACGGCGTTCGCCCCTCCCGTGATCTCCGCCGTCGCGGCGTCGATCTGGTCCGTCACGTCCGCCGTCTGCTCCTGTGTCTCTTCGATGATGTTCTCGATTTCCTCCGTGGCCTCCTGCGATTCCTCCGCGAGCGACTTGATCTCGTTCGCGACGACGCCGAACCCGTCGCTCCCGTTTGCGGACCGAGCCGCCTCGATGTTCGCGTTCAGTGCGAGCAGGTTCGTCTCGTCGGTGATGTCCGAGATCAGATCCGTGATCTCACCGATCTCGTCCATCTGCTGTTCCAGGGTGTCGATGTCGTCCTCGATCTCGTTGGCGGCTTCGACGGCGTTCTGGATCTGCTCGATCGCGTCGGTTGCCTCGTCGACGCCGTCGGTCGCCAGTTCCGCCGCTTGTTCCGACTGCCCGTTGACCTCGTTTGCCGTCGCCGTGATCTCCTCGATCGACGCCGAGAGGTTCGAGATACTCGTATCCGCTTCCTCGACCTGTTCGGCGAGGTTGTCTGCCCCGTCGACGATCTCCCCACTGGACGTCTCGATCTCTTTGATCGAACTGGTCACCTCCTCGCTGGTGCTACTCAGATCCTCACTCGTTTCCGACACCGTATCCGCGATGTCGATGACCTCGTCGATCATCCCCTCCAACTTGATCGCCATATCGTTGAGGCTCTCCGTGACCTCGAGGAGTTCCGTGTCGATGTGTTCTACGTCCCCGAGCGTGGCACGGGCGCCGAGATTCCCGTTCTCGATCGCGTACATCGTCGACTGCAGTTCGTCGACGAGCCTCTCGAGTTCCTGCTGTTTGAGCGCGTCCTCCGTCCGGTCCTGGATCATCTCGACCACCCCGACGAACTCGTCGTCTTCGTCGTAGAGGGGCGCGGCGGTGAACTCGATGTGGCGCTCGTTGCCGTTGGCGTCGGTCATCACGCTCTCGTCGCCGTAGAGTGTGTAGTCGACGTCCGTGATCCGCGGCACGTCGTACTCTTCGTGGGTCCGTTCGGGCGCGTCGACGACCTTGTCGGCGAGCGTTTTCGACCGTCGCCCGTCGGGGTAGAAGGCTGGACCGGTAACGCCGTGTTCCCGGGTGAGTTCTTTCGCTCCCGCTTCGGACTCCTGGGTCAGCTCTTCGAGCGCCCGATTCCATACGACGAGATCGCCGTCCGCGTCGAGAATGAAGATGGGAGTGTTGAGGTGGTTCAGAATCGTGTGGAAGTTCGCGCCGAACCCGAGGCCCGTGTCCGTCTCTGACTCGATCGATACATCCGGCGTCTCGCCGTCGTCTCGATCGGCAGCCGTTTCGACGGTACTCGCCTCCTGGGACACCGTCCCGACGATACTCGACAGTAAATTCATGCCCCGGTAGCTATCTCTCTTTCTCAAAAATTTTCCGGTTACATTCTCAAATTTGATTCTAAAGCACCCCTTCGAACGCTATTTTGACTCAGAATCCTCGCCGGGCCGATGGATTCTTATATCACCCTGCTTTCGCCTCCGTGTTATAGATTCGCGTCCCGTTCCAGACACGCCTGCAAGAACCCAACACCTATATCGGCACGTCCGGTACGAAGGTCGAATGGACCATCGGATCGCGAAATCGAGAACGCGGGACGTGCTGGCCGAGGACCGATAGCATGCCGTGGGGAGTCAACACGGAGTTCACCGAGGAGGAAGGGCCGGAAGTCGAGATCGACGAGGACCAGGAGAAAGTCGACCGAAGCGAGGAGGGGTCCGAAACCACGCTGGAGTTCGATATCGACGAAGCGATTTCGAATCTGGACTGAACGGGACGAACGCTCGTTTTCGGCGCTACCGATTGGGTCGCGACCCTTCCGACGGGCGGGCCAAGCTACTTGCCGTCCGCAACCCAACGTGGAGTATGTCGATCACACTCTACGCGCTCGACGGCTGTCCACACTGTGAGAAGGTTCACGACGCGCTCCAGGACCACGACATCGACTACGAGACCATCTGGGTCGAGGCGCTCCACTCGCAGCGCAACGAGGTGAAACGCGTCAGCGGCCAGCGCGCCGTACCCGTTCTCGTCGACGACGACCACGGCGTCACGATGCCCGAGAGCACCAACATCCTGCAGTACGTCGACCGGACGCTCGCATGAAGATCTACACCGGCCGGGGCGACGAGGGCATGACCGACCTGCGGGACATGTCCCGCGTCTCGAAGACCAGTCCCCGGATCGAGGCCTACGGCACCGTCGACGAGGCCAACGCGCTCATCGGGACCATCCGCCCGACGGGCCACGCCGACGTGGACGAGTATCTCGAACGCGTCCAGAACCACCTCCACGTCGTGCAGGCGGACTTCGCCAACCCCAATCCCGACGAGGACGACCCCGTCGTCCGCGAGGAACACACCGAACAGTTGGAGGAGTGGATCGACGCGGCGGACGAAGAACTGGCGCCCCTGGAGTCGTTCGTCCTCCCGACGGGGTGTGAGGCCGGTGCCGCTCTCCACCACGCTCGGACGGTCGTCCGTCGAGCCGAGCGCCGGGCCGTCGACCTCGCCGGCACCGATCCCGTCAACGCCGAGGCCATCGCCTACCTCAACCGCCTCTCGGACGCCCTCTTTACCTTCGCCCGCCTCGTCAACGAGCGTGAGGGCGTGCACGAGGATCGACCCACGTACTGAGGGATGCACCGCGTCGCCGTCCTCGGCCTCGTGCTGTCGCTGGTGGTCGGTCCGGCAGCCGCGTCCAGCGTGGCGGCCTCGGGTGCCCTCCTCGCTACCGACGACGCGTCCGATCTGCTCCGGAGCGTCCGTATCGTCGACGTGGTGCCCGACAACCGCTCGGCGCTCACCGGCGTCCGCACTATCGAGGCGGGGTCGACGCTACTCGTTCGCGGGACGACCAACCGCCGGCCGGACCGCACCGCCATCGACGTGGACGTGGTCGAGGGGCCCGACGCCGACCGCTTCGGCTTCGCAGTCGTCGAGACGTGGGCGTACGACGGCGTCTGGACGGCCCGGCTGTCGGTCCCCGCCGACGCGACCCCCGGCACCTACACGCTCCGGGCACGCGCCGACGGCGACACCGACTACCAGTCGTTCGAGGTAGTGACGGAGAAACGCGCGACGCTGACGGTGCGGCCCGTGTCGCGGACCGCCGTCGTCGTCGACGCCACGCTTCCCGACGGCGGCTACGTCGAACTCCGCGACGGCGGGACCGTCGTCGGCGTCTCGTCGTATCTCTCGCCGGGCTCTCACACCGGCGTCAGCGTCCCCGTCGATACCGGCACGTCGTCGTTCACTGCCGTCGCCGTCGTCGGCACGCCCGACCGGCGTCTCGGCGCCTACACCGTGGACGGCGAGACTGTCGCCGTGGCGCTCCGTCTGCCGACGCCGACGGTGACAGCTACCCCGACGGCGACGCCCGAACCGACGGCAACCCCGTCGCCGTCGCCAACGCCTCCGACACGCTCGCCGACGCGCCCCTCGCCGACCCGTTCTCCAACCACCGGCGCGTCCGGTCCGGGGTTCGGCGTCGTCGCGACGACACTCTCGCTGGCCGTAGGCTGGGGGTTCGCCCGCCGTCGAATCCGGTGACCCCGCCCACAAGAGCTATATTTGTCGTCCCCGTTTGGTCATATATGAACAAGCACTTCGAGGATGCGCTGTACTACATCGGACGAGCCGGCGAACACGCGAAGGAAGGCGTTATGGAGGAACTCGGTCCCCTCGAGGAGCGCTTCCGCGAACTGACAGGGAAGGAGGAAGAGCCCGAACCGTCGCGACTGGAGAAACTGCAGGACGAACTGAAGGAACTGGAGGCCCGGGCGGAGGGTGAGACGAAAACCGCCATCTCGGACGCGCGAGAGCGCATCCGGCGGTACCGTAGCGGCGAGTCGGCCGAGTGAGCCCGCGGTCGGCACATCGCGGCCTCCGTGACGCGCTATAAGACAACCCTTAAGTCCACCTCGCCAGTACCCTCGTACTGCCGGGTTGGTGGTCTAGTCCGGTTATGACGGCTCCTTCACACGGAGCAGGTCGGCAGTTCGAATCTGCCCCAACCCATTCTCGTGCCACAACGCGACGAGCGAAGCGAGACGCGAACGAAGTGAGTGTCTCGGTGTGGCGAACGGCGGAGCCGTGAGCCAGCGAGGAGTCCGTGCCACGAGAATGGCGACGGCACGATTCCGAACCAGACGAGGCGCGCGCAGCGAACGAAGTGAGCGAGCACGTCTCGGCGAGGTTCGAATCTGCCCCAACCCACTCGTTCTTGGTTAGTTAGACGGAGCAGCGGACGACCGAAGGGAGTCCGCCAGCGTTCGAATCCGCCCCAACCCATTTCTGACGACACCGCAACCGTGAGCGTAGCGAGCGGTCCGTGTCGTCGAACCGACGACGGCGCGATTCGAGCCCAGAGGACGAGCGAAGCGAAGTCCTCGCGGTTCGAATCTGCCCCATCCCATTCGCTTTTCGGCCGCTCACTCCGAGTCGGGCAACTGGATGGGATCGACGCGGAACACGTAGTCCTCGTAGGCGTGTTCGAGACGCGTTGGGGCTTCCTCGGCAGTGTGGGTCTCACAGAGGTTGGCCACGGCCTCGACCGCCCCGTGACCGGTCTCCTCTTGGTATCGTTCGAGGACGCGGAACGCAGCCGGTTCGTTACAGCCACGCCGGTGACACGTCGGCGGGATGTCCTCGGCCGGCGGTTCGGGTTCGTCGCCACGTTCGCGGGCCTCGCGGATATCCCACTCGTGCTGTCGTTGCTCCGCTCGCTGCGCCTGGCGCTCCCGTCCCTCCTTCGTGTCGGGCATGGATCAAAATGTGTGCGAGCGAGTATAACCCTGTGGGCGCTCATTCAACGCCGGAGCAGGCAGGCGTTCCCGCCGCGCTTCGTTCGGCAGGACGAGGAACGATCGAACGACACGAGAGCCGCGTCGGTGTCCGCCGATCCGTCAGACGTCCCGATCCTGCGCTTCAACGAGCGTCGAGTTCTCGATGTAGCCGGTTTCACTGTCGGCCATCCGCAACTGGAGCGTCTGCCCCGGGAGGTCGGGGTCGCCGGGCGAGTCGCCCTCCTGAGGTGCGGACACGGCCGTGACGTCCTCGTACGTGAGCATCCGACGGAGGATCACGTCGTCGTCCCGCTCTACACGCTCCCACTCGTCGAGTTCGAGGTCGTCGGCGTTGAAGTACGACTGCTTGTCCGTCTCCGGGTCGACGTCCGTTCCCGACCGCACGACATCGTTGGCGTCGGTCTCGCTGTATTGGTGGAGGTGAACTAACACGGCTGGCCGTACGCGCCAGAATCCGTTAAACGGCGAGCCTAAGTGGATCGGCAGGCGCACTCGGCCACCTCGGCCAGTGGTGACGGCGTCTCCGGATTTCCTCCGTGGATGTTGATCGGCGGCACCCGTCGCGCAGGCGTCACTGTCCGCTCACACGCCCGCGTCCTCTCGCGCCCACAGATCGTACCCGACGACCACCACCGCCACGCCGACCGGCACCACGACCGGCAGGGCACCGACCGAGTCGGCACCGAAATCGAGCGCGATGCTCGCGGCCACGACGGCGACGGCGACGACGGGGCCGCCGACGAGCGCCGCGCCGAGTCGCTGGCGTCCCGAACGCAAGTAGCCTGCGCCCCACGCCAGCAGGCCGGGGAACAGGAGGAGCAGTGCGAGGAGCGCGAGTCCCACGCCGAGGAGCGCGTTCAGCGCCGCGGTCGGGTCGGCGAGCGCTCGTCCCCCGACCGACGCAAAGAGCATCGTCGACAGCGTGCCGACGGCCGCGCCGATCACGCAGACGACGGCGAACCAGCGTTGCCAGCGGGCCATCCGCGCCCGGTCGCGCCGGAACACCCAGAGCAGCCCCGTCAGAATCAGGAGCGCCGCGGCCACCGCGAGGACGGGGACGACCGTGCGCTCCACCCACAGCGCGCTGAATCGGGGGGGATCGAAGACGTAGGAGTCCGTCGGTCGCGGCCCGTACCAGCGCGTGGGAACGGTCGCGACGATGGCGAGGAGGCCGCCGAGTGCCGTCACGGCGCCGACGACGCGGTCGGATGGTGTCCACACGGTTACGCACCTCCGAAGGCGACGGCGGTGCCGCGGTCGGTCACGCTCACGAGGGCGCCATCGAGGAGCGCCGGTGGTAGCGGCCGTTCCGCGGTGGCGTACCCCCACGTCGCCTCGCCGAAGCGTGCCGTGAACGCGACCAGCTGCGGTGGCGGTCGCTGGTCGCTCGATCCGGACTGGAGGGCGAACGCGTGTCCGCCGGCGGCGGCCGCGACGGCGCCGTCACCGACGTACGAGCACCACCGCGGGTCCGGGGGGCCGTCGCCGCCGCGGTCGAGTGCGAACGTCGCGTCCGGCGCTTCGCCGGGGCGCTCGACGGCGTAGATGGTTTCCGGCGTGACGACCGGCGCGGAGAAGGTCCGCCCCGAGCCACGGTCGACACGCCACCGTTCGCTCCCGTCGTCGAGGCGGAGGCCGACGAGTCCCTCGTACGTCCCGAGGTAGACGGTGCCGTCGGCGACGACGGGGTGGGCTTCGGGCCGGACCGGCGCCGACCAGCGGCGGTCGCCGGTCGCGGCGTCCAGCGCGACCGTCTCCTCGCCGCCCACGACGACCGTGCCGTCCGCCACGGCGGGGAGGGACGTGTTCACGCCGTCGACCGCCCAGCGCCGACTTCCGTCGTCGGTCGCGAGGCCGATCAGGCCATCCGCCGTCGGGACGAACAGCGTGTCCCCACTCACGGTCGGCACGCCCGCCGCGGCGGCGTCCGTGTTCCGCCACGCCGTCGTCCCGTCGTCGGCGTGCAGGGCGACGACGCCCGCGCCGGTCGCCACATACACCCGACCGTCGTCGACGACCGGGGGAACGAGTTCGTTCCCGTAGTGATCCGTCGTCGCCGGCGTGAGGTCGTCCACGTGCCAGCGTTCCGCGCCGTCCCGGAGGGCGAGCGCGAACGCGCCGGCCCCGGTAGTGAGATACACCTGTCCGTCGGCGACGGTCGGCGCACTCGCGTCCGCGCGGGCGTCGTCGACCCGCGGGGCGGGGAGCGTGGTGCGCCAGCGGAGCGACGGATCGGTCGGCGGCCGACGCGACGGGGGGTGGCCCGTGTTGCCGGCGTCGAAGCGGGGTGACGGCCACGCGCCGCCCGGGAGCGTCTCGAATCCCGATCCGGCCTCGCCAGTCCCGACGACGACCGACGGCTCCGGCGCGTCACTGTCCGGACACGACGACGAACAGCCGGCGACGCCGACGGACGCACTGGCCGCGAGCGTCCCGAGAAACGTCCTGCGAGTGATGGAGGGCATCAGTCTCGTGTTGTGATACTTCCTTGAAATGTGTCTCGGTTTTTCGGAGTCGTATCCCGCCCTCGTCCATGAGCAACGACAACGTGTGACAGATACGCTGGCCAGTCCTCACGTCGACGGACACCATCCGGGTGGCGGCCGACACCGTCCCGGTGACCGACGCCGACGGCAACGGCTTGGGCATCCTGACGACGACCGGTCTGGCCGCGGCGCTGTCGGAGACGGACACTCCCGTCAAGCCGTAGCGACGACCCCGCCGTCGGGTAAAGACTTACCTTTCGACGTGTGGATACGTCGGTATGACGATAGATCTCGGCTGGGTCGTCAAGTACCCGATGAACTCGGACGACTGGATCAGGACCATCCTCATCGGCGGAGGATTGACCCTGCTGTCCATCCTCATCGTCCCGGCGTTTCTGGTGTACGGATACGTCCTGCGCGTCCTGCGTGCGGGGATGGACGGCGCGGAGGAACCGCCCGTCTTCGACGACTGGGGAACCCTGTTGAAAGAGGGCGTGATCGCCTTCGTCGTCGTGCTCATCTACCAGTTGATCCCCCTGATCGTCATGGCGGTGACCGTCGGCGGGTCGATCGCGGCGATGGCGTCGGGGACGGAAGCCGGCGCAGGCGTCGGTATCGTCGGTCTGTTCGGGGGGCTGGCCCTCTCGACGTTGCTCGCGCTGATCTTCGGCTACGTCACCCTGATCGGTCTCGCCAACTACGCCCACGAGGGCACGTTCGGCTCCGCCTTCGATTTCGACGTGATCCGGTCCGTCGCGGTCGACGGCGACTACGCGATTCCGTGGCTCTACGGCGTCGGCATCCTGATCGGCGCGGTGGTCGTCGCGAGCATCCTCGGGGTCGTCCCCATCGTCGGCGCGATTGCCGGCGTGTTCGTCACGTTCTACGGGCAGGTTGCGGCTGGCTGGGTCTGGGGCAAGGGCTTCGGCGACGCGACGGGACTCGGTGGGACGGACACCGAGCCCGATCCGGCTATCGCCTGACCCGCTGATCGCCCACAACCACAACCCTGAAACGCGGCGCCGTCGGCGTAGGAGTATGGCCACGGTCGCGGAACGTCTCGACGTCGATCCGGCGCGACTCTGGGCTGGATCGGTTCTCGCCCTCCTCGTCGCCCTGATCGGCGGATCGCTCCTGTTCCCACGCACCGTCTACGACGGGTTCGTCTGGCACTTCTTCTGGGGCCCGGTGCAGGCGGACGCCAACGCCGCCGTCTGCGCCGTCCGGCAAGGCGGTACCACTCGCTATCTCTACGACGCCGCGGCGTGTTCGGCGGCCGCGGAGCCGGTCGCGTATCCCGGCTACACGCTCGTCTCGGAGGTGGGCTACGTCGTCATCCTGCTGGTCGCCCTCTCCGGTCTCGTCTTCCTGCTCCGGCGCCTCGGCATCGGCTCCGACCGCGACCTCTTCTTCTCGCTCCTGCCGTTCGTCTTCTTCGGCGGGGCGCTCCGAGTCGTCGAGGACGTGACCGACGCGGCCGCCGATCCGCTGATCGGCTACCCGCTGAACACGCTCATCATCAGCCCGGTCATCTACTTCACCGTCTTCGCGATCACCCTCCTCGTCCTCCTGGCGAGCGTCTCCCTCGCCCGCCAGGGCGTCATCGACCGCTACACGCGGCCGCTCGCCGCGGGCGGGACGCTGGTCCTCGTCGTCACGCTCCTCTTTCTCCTCTGGAGCGCCATCGCGCCGGACGGCCCCGGCACCTTCTACCCGCAGGTGCTGGTCGTCATCCTCGTCGGCGCGACGGCGTCCGCCGCCGGCACGTGGGTGCTGATCGAACAGTACGCACCGGGGATCAACGCCGGCACCGGTCGTCTCGGCTTCGTCGTCATCTGGGGGCACGCCGTCGACGGCGTCGCCAACGTCGTCGGCCTCGACTGGATGGTCGCGCTCGGCGCCGGCCCGAATCTCGTTCCCAAACACCCGGTCAACCGTGCCATCGTCGAGATTACCGCATCGACGCTCCCCCAGTCAGTCCTCGCTCTGACCGGCGACACCTGGCCATTCCTCGTCGTGAAACTCGTCGCCGCGACGCTCGTCGTCTGGCTGTTCGACGAGCAAATCTTCGAGGAGAGCCCGCAGTACGCCATCCTGCTCATGATCGCCATCCTCGCGGTGGGACTGGGCCCCGGCACCCGCGACATGTTGCGGGCGACGATCGGCGTCTAGCGGTGACGGCTACGGGAAGGGGTGGAACGGTCGATCCAGTCGGGGCTCGTAGCCCAGTTCCAGTGGGACCGTCTCCGCACGCTCGCCGAAGTAGGGCTCGTCGACGAACAGCGGCTGTGCGGTCGGAAGCAGGACGCGCACCGCCTCGAACCCGAGCGCGGCCACGTCCGGCGTCGTGATCCGGGCGGCGTAGGGAGCGAGCCCGGCGTCACGCACCCGGTCGATCAGGGCCTCGAGTTCTGCCTCGCCCGTCGGGACCGGATCGGGGCCGACGCCGGCCGCCGGCACGGTACCGTCGGCATCGATGAACGACGCTGCCGCGTCCGGGAAGTCGGCGTAGTGTCCGATGGCGCCGTCTTCCGCCTTCGACTGCTCCGGCCCCATCGCCCGCAGTTCCATCCAGTTCTGGAGTGCCTCCGCGAGCGCCGACCGCGCCGCCGCCGCCGCGTCGAGGTTCGCCCCGGAGCCGACGGCGAAGCGGGGCCACTCCTCCTCGCGGTGGACGGCGACGGCGACGACCGGGACGTCCACGTCCGCGGTGAGGAGGAGGGGCGTCACGGAGAGTCGTTCGGCGCGGGCGCGGTCCACGAGCGCATCGAATCCCTCGTCGTCGACGGCGAGTTCCAGCGGTTCGTACGTCGAGTACCACGCGAGCATCGTCGCGTCGCGTTCGACCACCTCGTACAGGCCGGACAGCAGGGCGTCGACGCCCGAGTTCCCGAGGCCGAGGCCCGTGGTGATCGCCGGCCGGTGGTGCTCGGCGGGCGGCGGGTAGTGGACGAACTCCGCGGGGAGGGACACGGCGTCGCCGGTCGCCAGTTCCTCGCCCGGCACCCACGAAATCGGGTCGTCGGTCGCGTCGTCCACGCCGACGAACGCCGCTGGCGAGATGGCTCGCCCCCCGGCTACCGTGTCGGCCGACTGCGCGGCCTCGGTGGACGCCGTCTCCCTGTAGACGCCGGCACAGTACCGCTCCAGCCCCTCCCCGAGTGCCTTCATGAACGCACGGTCCCAGTCGTCGTCGACGCCGGCAGTGAAGGGGGCGGCTCGCACGTCGCTGAAGACGGTCGTGTCGGCGGTGGCTGCGAGGTAGTACGGCGCCGGGAACGACTCGCGTTCCCCGACCTGCGTCAGGAGGCCGACCCGGTCGTCGACCGCTCGCTCCGCGCGCCCGACGGCGTCGTCGAGCGTGGCCTCGCGATGGGTGCGTCGGAGCGTTCGGTCGCGTGTCTCGGCACGGGGTACGGGGAGGACCCGTCGCTCGCCGCCGGGCACTTCGATCACCGTTCCAGCCAGTTCCGCGCCGCTCAGGAGGGAGATAGCGCGGTGGCCGGCGATAGCGCCCGCGAGACGGACGGCGCTCCGACCGCCGGTCGGGTCGCCCTCGCTCTCCTCGTCGACTGCCGAGGTGACCCGGTCTCGCAGGTCGCGGTAGTCGACGCCGTCGTCGAAGATCGTCACCGCGGCGTCGAGGTCGAAGGTGTGGCCGCCGAGGCCGCCGATTTCGACGGCGAGCCAGCGGTCTGCCGCGGCGTCCGCCGCCTCGAACGCAGGCGCGCCGGCCGGCGCGATCACGATGCCGAGGGGGTACGACCCGAGGTCATCTGGTGCCGTCGCCGTCGCCGTCGCGTCGATGTCGTCCAGCGCGGCGCGGACCGACTCGGCCGCCGGCCCGCTCCCCGCGATACCGATCTGCATGGCTCGGCCGACGCGCTCCGGCAGGAAAAGTGATCCGCGATCAGACCGACTGGTTGAGCGTCACCGCGGCGAGTTCGCTCGGCGTCGCCTCGTCGAAGCGGTCCTCGTTGAGTTTCAGCCGAAGCCGGGGCCGTCCCACGTCGATGGGCACCTTCTCCGTCTTGATGAGGTCTTCCTCCTCCAGCGTCGTCTTGGTGCGCGAGAACGTCGCCTTGCTCGCGATGCCCACGTCCTCGCCCCACTTGCTGATGTCGTAGAGCAACACGTCGTTGCGGGCGGCGACGAGGAGGGTGAGCGTCACCTCGTCGAACTCGCCAGTGGCCTCGCGGGCGGACTGGAGGGCGTCGAGGGTGGCGTCGAAGTCGACGCGGGTGTCCTGTCCGATCTCCTCACCGAGCGTCTCGCGGACGCGCGAGAGCGGTGGCGTCCGAAGGTCGAACGGGGCCGCCGTCTCCCACTGGGCCTCGTACGTCTCGCGAACCGTCTCGACGAAGTCGTCGTCGTCCGTGCCGAGCGCGGCGACGTGGTCGGGCACGTCGACCAGCGCCCACACCGCTGCGTCCGTGATCAGGAGCGCGTTGGCGGCGCTGTGTCCGCTCCGAATCGAGAGCGTGCCCGACACCACGTGATCGGCGGCGTTGCTCGCCACGACGAAGTCGTCCATCACGTCTTTCAGGAGCGTCTCCTCGGCCAGCACCCGGACCGACGGTGGATTCGAGGCGGCCGCCGTCACGGTCGTCAGCGCTTCGATCGCTTCTCCCGTCGGATCGACCAGCAACAGCGTGTCCGTCGAGTCGAACACCGTCTCCAATATCTCCTCGAAGCTCTCCCCATGTAGATTCTCCCCGGCGACCATGGACTCAATATTGCCACTTCCGTATTTAATTTTAACGACCAGTAATGTCTGCAACAGAGTATTTTCGGAGACCGGAATAGTTTAATTTTCTACTGGTCGTTAAATACCGTAACTGTCGACCGTTCGATCGTTGGCGCCCGATCGCGGTCGTCGCGCTGGCCGTCGGCCGTCCCGTCGACTTGGCGGACAGACAGCTTTATGGCTCGCTTGGCACGCGGGTACACATGGACTACAGTCACGTTCGCGCGACCGATCCCGCGGTGGCGGACGCTATCGTCGACGAGACCGATCGCCAGCGAACCACGCTCTCGATGATCGCGTCGGAGAACCACGCGAGTGCGGCGGTCATCGAGGCACAGGGGAGCGTCTTCACCAACAAGTACGCCGAGGGCTACCCCGGCGAGCGCTACTACGCCGGTTGTCAGTACGCCGATGTCGTCGAGGAACTCGCCATCGAGCGCGCGAAAGAGCTGTGGGGGGCCGAACACGTCAACGTCCAGCCTCACAGCGGATCGCAGGCCAACATGGCCGTCTACTTCGCGATGCTCTCGCCCGGCGACCGGATTCTCTCGCTCGAACTCGAACACGGCGGCCACCTCAGCCACGGCCATCCCGCCAACTTCGCTGGCCAACTGTACGACGTGGAACATTACCGCGTCGACCCCGAGACGGGCTATCTCGACTACGAGCAACTGGCCGCCACCGCCGACGAGTTCGACCCCGACGCCATCGTCTCCGGCTTCTCCGCCTACCCCCGACAGGTCGACTGGGAGCGCATCGACGCCGTCGCCGACGCCGTCGACGCCATTCACGTCGCGGACATCGCCCACATCACCGGCCTCGTCGCCGCGGGCGTCCACCCCTCACCCGTCGGCATCGCCGATTTCGTCACCGGCAGTACGCACAAGACCATCCGCGCCGGTCGTGGCGGGATCGTCATGTGCGGCGAGGAACACGCCGACGCCATCGACAACGCCGTCTTCCCCGGCGTGCAGGGCGGGCCGCTGATGCACAACATTGCGGGCAAAGCGGTGGGGTTCGGGGAAGCCCTCGATCCCTCCTTCACCGACTACGCCGAGCAGGTGGTGGCGAACGCCCGCGCGCTGGGCGACCAGCTCGCCGATCACGGCCTCTCGCTCGTCTCCGGTGGCACCGACACCCACCTCGTCCTCGTGGACCTGCGCGACTCGCACCCGGACCTCTCGGGTGGCGACGCGGAGGACGCCCTCGATTCGACGGGCATCGTCCTCAACGGAAACACCGTCCCTGGCGAGACGCGGTCACCGTTCGACCCGAGCGGCATCCGCGCCGGGACGGCGGCGCTCACCACCCGCGGCTTCGAGGAGGACGCGATCCGCGAGGTTGGTGACCTGATCGCGCAGGTGCTCGACGCGCCCGAGGACGAGGAGACGCTCGCCGCGGTGAGCGAGCGGGTGGACGAACTGTGTGCGGCCCACCCGCTGTACGAGTAGGCGTCCCCTACTTCGGTCCGGTGACGACTTCGAACGGTCGCATCATCTCGTGGTCCTCGTGTTCGAGGATGTGGCAGTGCCAGACGTACCGGCCGGTGTGACTGCCGAAGCGGGTCTTGATCCGCGTGATCGTGCCCGGGTGGACCTGCACCGTGTCCTTGTTCCCGTGTTCGTTCGGTTCCGGCGGCGTCGGGTCGCCGGTGTAGTAGCTCTCTATCGGATCGAGCGTGTCGTCGGTCGGATCCTGTTCGTCGCCGAGGTCGGTGCCGATCTGGTAGACCGGCGGGACGGCGCCGCCGTCGACTTCCACGTTGTCCCCGTCCACCTCGAACAGTCTGGGATTGATGAATCGGGAGTTACAGCCGTTGAGGACGCGGAACCGGTACTTCCGGGGTTCGACCTCGAACCGTGGCCAGACCTTGCCGTTGACGACGGCCGTGTCACCGAAGAACTCGGGGACGATGCTCGGTTCGACGCCCGCGATCTCCTCGTCGGGGTAGAACAGTTCTCCCTCCTCGGTGAACGTCCGGTCCTGCAGGAGGATGGGCACCTCGTAGTCGCCGCTCGGGAGGTTCAGCCGTCGCTCGTAGTCGTCTCGGAGGATGTAGAACCCGGCGAGACCGGCGTAGACGTTCAGGCGCGTGATGCCGAGTGCGTGGTCGTGGTACCAGAGCGTCGCGCCGGGTTGACCGTTTTCGTACTCGTACACCTCTTTGACGAAGTGATCGCCTGTCTCCGCGTAGTCCTTCGTGAACCACGCCTCGGGGAGGCCGTCGCTCGCCGACTCGGCGTGGAGGCCGTGGACGTGCGTGACCGTCCGAACCCCGGGGTTGCCCGCCGCGCCGTGAATGGTGTCGTCGACGGGGAGTAGGTGCGTGGGCGGCAGGTCGTTGATCCACTTGACATTCAGGCGCTCGTTGCGTCGCGCCTCGATGGTTTTGCCGGGGAACTGCCCGTCGTAGCCCCAGATCTGTGTCGCCCCGAGCGTCGGGTGGAACTCGTGGCTCCCCTGTTGCATCGGAATCTCGTGGTAGTCGGCCCCCTGTCGCTTGCCATCCGGCGCTCGAACCGTCGGCACCGGCATCGTCGTCACGTACCTCTCGAGTGTGGGTGATGGCTGTGCTGTTGCGAGTTCCGCTTCGAACGGTAGTGCCGACGCCGCTCCCACGGCGAGGCCGGCTTTCAACATCGTTCGTCGGGAGAGTTTCGAGTCGGTCATCTTTGATTTCTCCGCGAGTCGATCACCGCCGACTCTCGATAGTATCGAACGAATAATTTCTAAGTAATGTGCCGCCTACCGTGTCGGGTCGACGGTACGCGAACGATGGAGACGCGCGATTCCGTGCGGCTTGGGCCGTGATTCGAAGCCCTTCGAGGACTCGGCGGCGTCTGCTCCGTGTCGCTACTAGACTTCGGTCTTCACGACCGTCACCGCCTGATCCGCCAGCCGAACCACGCGGTCGGTGACGCTCCCGAGCAGACTCCGGTACTCCTCGGGGTGGCGCCGGGTGCCGAGGACGATCAGGTCGATGTCGTTCTCGTCGGCGTACTCGACGATCTCCTCGTGGGGGTGGCCGTGTCTGAGTTCCTCGATCACTTCGACGTCGTGGTTCGCTGCCCGTGTTCGCACTTCGGCGAGGGCGTCCTCGCCCACCTCTTCGAGACCGTGTTCCGGTCCCTCGCGCTCGTCGACGTACTCGTCGCCGCTGTACGCGGAGTACACGTCGCTGTCGACGACGAAGATGGCGTGGAGCATGGCGTCGTGGAGCGACGCCAGACCGACGGCGTGGGCCGTCGCGTTCTCGGAGGCAATCGTCCCGTCGGTGGCAAGCAGGATGTCGTCGTACATACCCGCCCGTTCGACACGTTCGGTGAAAAACGCCGGTGGTAGTTCTCGCGGGTCGATACTGCGCCAAACGGAGGCTTGAAGAGTACACGGCAACCCCGTTCGGGCATGACCGACATCATCGACGGCAACGCCGTCGCCGCCGAGGTTCGTGACGGACTGGCAGACGCCATCGACACGTTGGACGACGCCGGCGTCACGCCCACGCTCGCGACGGTCCTCATGAGCGACGACCCCGCGAGCCAGACGTACGTCTCCATGAAACAGCAGGACTGCGAGGAGGTCGGGATCGAAGCCCTCGACGTAGAGATCGACCCCGACGCACCCGCCGAGGAACTGTTCGACACCGTCGCGGATCTGAACGACGACCCGAACGTGAACGGCATCCTCGTCCAGATGCCCGTGCCGGACCACATCGAGGACCGCGACGTGATCCGCGCCATCGACCCTACGAAGGACGTGGACGGCTTCCACCCCGAGAACGTCGGCCGTCTCGTCGCCGGCGACCCCATCTTCAAGCCGTGTACGCCCCACGGCGTCCTCAAACTCCTCGACGCGGCCGACGTGGAGACCGAGGGCGCGGACGTGGCCGTCGTCGGCCGCTCCAACATCGTCGGCAAACCCCTCGCCAACCTCCTGATCCAGAAGGCGGACTACGGCAACGCGACGGTGACGGTCTGTCACTCCCGGACCGACGACCTCGCCGAGAAGACCCGGCGCGCGGACGTTGTGGTCGCCGCCGTCGGCGTCCCCGAACTCGTCGACGGGTCGATGATCTCCGACGGCACCGTCGTCATCGACGTGGGCGTCAACCGGGTCGAACGCGACGGCGAGTCGACGCTCGTCGGCGACGTGGACTTCGAGAGCGCGAAGCCGAAAGCGAGCGCCATCACGCCCGTCCCCGGCGGCGTCGGGCCGATGACGCGTGCGATGCTCCTCTACAACACGGTGAAAGCGGCGAGTCGGCAGGAAGACGTGCCGGTCGACCTCGAATAGTTACCGCAACCGCTCTCGCGCGCTCGCCAGCGTCCACATCGTCGCTGGCGACCGGTCAGCGATCACGCAACCGCTCTCGCGCGCTCGCCAGCGTCCACATCGTCGCTGGCGACCGGTCAGCGATCACGTAATCGTTCTCGCGCGCTCGCCAGCGTCCACATCGTCGCTGGCGACCGGTCAGCGATCACGCAACCGCTCTCGCGCGCTCGCCAGCGACGATTCCTCCCCATCCATCAGATACTCCCCCACTTCGCGGGTCGCGTGCACCAGCGACTCCACCTCAGCCGGCGATACGTCGCCCTGGAGCGCCTGCATCCGCTTGACCCGTTCGCGGATCGTACCGAGCGTCTTGCGGGCCTCCTCGTCGGGATGTTCCTCCAGCCAGTCGATCACGTCCCGGCGGTAGTCGTCGACGGCGTTCGCGTAGCCGAGACCGCGGGCCCGTGACCACGCCGCCGACACCGTCTCCGGCGGCGGACGCTCGCCCTCGTCGGCGCCGCGGAGCAAGGCGAGGAGGTAGCTCTCGTCGGCGTCGGTCGGGTCGCGTTCCCGACCGAACAGGTCGATCACCTGCAGAAGTTCGCTGGCCGCGAGGACGGTGTCGTCGAGCAGTCGGAGGTCGCCGCCGTCGACGAACCCCCGCTGGCGGAGATACTCCCGTAGGTCCGACTTGCAGTCGTCGACGTGGTCCGCGAGCGTGTCGTCGGCCCACGCCGCGCGATAGGGGGACAGATCGAGCGTCGCCGGCGCGTCCGTGTGGAGCGTCCGGTCGTCGACACCGACGCTCCGGAGGCTCTCACAGGCCGGACACGCGACGCTCCCCGTCTCGTAGTACGACCACTGGTGTCCACAGGCCTGACACTCCCGCTGGCCGCGTACTTTCATACCGACCGTTGGCCGAGCGGCGACAAAAGGCCGATGCTCCGAAGGAGTCCGACGACCTACACGCAGGTAT
Organism: Haloplanus aerogenes; assembly: GCF_003856835.1. Taxonomy (NCBI): domain Archaea; kingdom Methanobacteriati; phylum Methanobacteriota; class Halobacteria; order Halobacteriales; family Haloferacaceae; genus Haloplanus; species Haloplanus aerogenes. The sequence continues at coordinate 2,763,922 of NZ_CP034145.1, read as the reverse complement.
GCGCGACGAAGACGAGGTTCGTGAGCAGTACGAGTTCCTCCGGGAGCAACTCGACGACGACGAGATGCGCCACGAAGGTGTCAGGCAGATGTTTTCGTACTACAAGCGCGCACTCGGTTGGGTATTGGAAGAGGAACATATGTAGCGGTAAGGCGGTATCTTTATGTCGGGGGATCACCCAGTAGCTGATGACGCTTCGCTTGGAGGGCCGAAGCGTCAGCGGGGACCAATTCAGGGCGGCAAGCATCCACGCGATTTTCGCGTGGCTTGCTTCCTTTTGCACTCACGTCGACCAGTGACGAGTCTACGGGTCCGTTCTCGACTCGGCGTCGTCGTCAGCATCGCTGATATCCGTCGCCTCGACGACGCCGTCAGCGTCGCCCACGTCGACCGCGTCGCCACTGGCGCTGGCGGCCTCCTCGGCGGCGAACGTACCCGGATCGACCGCGTACGGCCGGAGCGGTTCGCCGTCGAGGAGTTCGGGGAGGACTAGCCGCGCGAAGTGGACGACCAACACGAGGAGCATGGGCGCGAGGAAGATGCCGTACCAGCCAAAGAGGAGCGGCCCGAAGGTGTAGGCGATCATCAGGCTCCCGACGTGGAGGCTCCGACCGGAGACGTACGGGCGGAGTACCAGGTCGGGGATGACGTCGACGATGACGAACGAGATGAGCGCGAAGACGGCGACGAACCAGAGCGTCCGCGGATCGGTCAGGATGCCGATGCTCGCGAGATAGAGCCCGACGGGGATGTAGACGAGTTTCATGCCGACGATGGGGATCAGACTGGCGACGCCGGCGAGCAGGCCAACGAGCGGCGCCGCGGGAATCGCCAGTCCCGGCGGCGCGTAGATGTTCAGTATCGAGTACGTGAGAACGCCGATGGTCCCCGTCAGCACCGCGTTGAGAATGTTGCCGAAGAAGATACCTTTGAAGTCGCGGTCGACCGCCTGCCCGTAGGCTTTCAGGACGCCGCGGTCGTCACCGAACTCCTTGACCGCCCACTTCGAGAGCCGAGCGCCGTCCCGGAGCAGGTAGAAGGCGAGCGCCAGCATCACGAACAGGTGGATGGCACCGATGCCGACGAACGCCACGGTGTCGGCGGCCGAGCCCAGCGAGGTGACGAGTGAGCGGATACCCTCGGCTGTGAGATACTGCTCCGGGCCGAGTTCGAGGAGGGTGGCCGGATCGGCGATGCTGTCCAGTAACTCCGGGTTGACGAGGGGCCACCGCGACGGGTCGAGCGCTCCACCGTTGATGTATTTCAGGAGTTCTCCGAACGCGATACTCAGCGCGTACGCGACGAGGACGAGGGCGGGCAGGGCGAGCGCGAACAGCGAGATGGCGGCGGCGAGACTCGGCGGCCGAATCCGCTTTTTCAGCCGCTTGTAGATCGGACGGGTGGCGTAGTAGATGAACACGCCGAAGACGAACGTCCCGATGAAGGCGTAGACGACGTACATCAGCGCGGCCCCGAGGGCGAGTCCGAAGCTCCACCATCCGAGCCGATAGCGGGACAGCTGGAGGGACGGCATGGTGACGACACACGCAGGCCGGATGAAAAAACCTGCCGCGCCGTCGACGGTCGGTGGCCGTCACCGACGCGGCCCCACGCCGCCTACGGCGTCGGCCGAGCGGATCAGGTCCACCGATCCAGCCCGGTCTGGACCAGCGACTCCTCGATCCGCTCGAATCCGCGGTCGACCTCGTCGGCCTCGACCTCCCACTCCTCGATCACGTACTCGCGAGCGGCCGCAACGTCCGGATCGATGTCGGTGTCGACGGTGTAGTCGTCGGTCACGGGCGGATCGCGGAAGAGGTCGCGTACTCGGTCGGCGTTCGGCACCTGCCACCCCTCGGCCTCGATAGCGCCCCAGAGGTCGCCGTGGTCGGTGATCGCTTTCAGCGCCGTCTTCGGACCGACGCCGTCGACGCCGGGGTTGAAGTCCGTGCCACAGAGGATCGCCACGTCGATCAGTTGCTCCAGCGAGATGCCGTGCCGGTCGAGCGTCGCGTCGAGATCCATCAGTTCGGGTGCGCCCTTGCTCGTCAGTTGGCGGAGAGTCAGCGGCGCACCGAAGAGGAGGGTGTCGTAGTCCTCGCTCCCAGCGTAGTCGGCGTCGCCCCGCCGAGCCATGTACGCCGCCTGCGCTTCCCCCTCCGCTGGCGCGTCGACGACGGGCACGTCGAGGAGGGCGAGGAGTTCGCGCGTCGTCTCCAAGATTACGTCGGTCAGGCGCTGGGTGCGGGCCTCGAGGCGAGCGGCCTCGATGGCGTCGCCGCGCTCCTCGGCCTCGGCCAGTCGTTCCTCCGCGCGTTCGCGCTTCTCGCGTCGTTCGGACACCTCCGCTTCCTTCAACTCCGTGACGCCGCCGTCGAAGACGAAGACGGGCGTCAGGTCGTGTTCGAAGAACTTGGGGAGGCCCTGGACGACGCCCACGAGGTTCGCCACTTCCTCGCCCTCGCTGGTGGTGTACACCGCGTCGTTCGTCCACTTGACCGTCGTGGTGAGATAGCGGTACAGCCAGTTGTGCGCGTCGACGGCGACGACGCTGCCCGCCACCTCGTCCCACGTCACCTCGGAGAGCGCGGCGAGTTGCCGGAGGTCTGCGTTGCCCATCGGCGGGTGCTACGACGCCATCGACTTTCAACTCCCGGGTTCGCCCTCACTCCCCTCGTCGCCGCCGACACCCGCGGGCGCATCGACCACCGAGGGCGGCCCGGCCGCGCGTTTCTCGTCGAGACGGGTCATGGCGTCGGCGTCGAGGTCACGCTCCCGGTAGCGATCCAGCCCCGCACAGTAGGTATCCGCGTCGCGGGCGGCGGGCCGGGCGGTCGGTCGCTCGCAGACGAGTTCCGCCAGCCCCGTCTCCCGGCCGGTGAACGCGAAGCCAGCGCGGTGGGCGGCAACGTAGGCGGCAGGGTTGTTGACGGCGATGCGGACGCGGTCGTACCGGTCGGCGGCGTGGGCGGCGACGAACGCGAGCAGGCGGGCGCCGAGGCCCTCGCCCTGTCGGTCCTCGCGGACGGTCACGTAGCGGATACAGAGACGGTCGTCGTCGGTGCGGTCGGGGCTGAACGACGCGGCGGCGAGGATGTGGTCGTCGTACTCGGTGTCGCCGTTCTCGCCATCGGCCACCACCGCCTTCCCCGTCGAGCCGAGGACGAACTTGCCGGCGTAGGCGAAGCGCCGATAGTCCAGCCGGAGGGTCGGGGCGTCCGGCGGCCACCCGAGGAGGGCGAACTCCATGGGCGAGCTACGCCGCCGGCCGCAAAACCGTTGACGCTCGGCCACCCATAGCCGCTATGCACGGCCCCGGCGACGTTCGCTTCTTCGACCGTGTGGCGCGGCTCTACGACCGCTTCGCACCCCCGACCGATCCCGAACCGATCTGGGCGGGGCTGGCGCGGGCCGACCGCCCCGTCGAGCGCGTGTTAGACCTCGCTGGCGGCACGGGGCGGGCCGCTCGCGCAATCGCGGCCCCGGTCGGCACGGCCCGAACGCCCGAGACGGTCGTCGTCGACGCCTCGCGGCGCATGCTCACCCACGCCGCCGACCGCGGGACGACGGCGGTGCAGGGTGACGCCGGACGGCTCCCGGTTCGTGACGCCGCGACCGACGCCGTCGTCGTTCTCGACGCCCTCCATCACCTGCCGGACCAGGCGGCGGCCCTCGCGGAAGCGGCGCGAGTGCTGCGCCCCGGTGGCGTCCTCGTGATCCGCGAGTACGATCCGGGGACGCTCCGCGGGAGGGCGCTGGTCGCGGCCGAACGCGCCGTCGGCTTCGACTCGACGTTTTGGGGGCCGGACGCGTGGGCGGCGGCGGTCGACGACGCGGGATTGGTACCGACGGTCCTCGACCGCGGCTTCGCGTTCACGGTCGTCGGGAAAAAGCGGGAGAGCCATTAGGCCCCGGGCGAAAGCGCGGATATGGCCAACGCAGTCGCTGCCTTCTTCGACCGTCGTCTCGACGGCCGGACGGCGCCGCTGGCGATCGGTGATCTGCTCGTCGTCGCCGTCCTGTTCAGTGGAGGGACGATCCACCACAACGGCATCAGTTTCGTCGCGTCGAACCCCGGCTATCTCGCGGTTACGATCGCTCCCTTCCTGATCGGGTGGGTGATCGCCGCCCCACTGCTCGGCGCCTACTCGCCGGGGGCGGCGGAGTCGGCGAAAGCCGCGGTGCCGCTGGCGCTCCGGTCGTGGATTCTGGCCGACGCCATCGCGCTGGGGATTCGAGCCACGCCGTTCGTCCACGGCGGCGTGCAGTTGTCCTTCGTCGCCATCTCGCTCGGCGTCGGCCTCCTCGGCCTCGCCCTCTGGCGCACGCTCTTTTTCAAGCTTCGGTAGCGTCGCGGCGGCCGCGGCGAACCAGCGCGAACGCGCACGTCGACGCGACGACGGCGAGGCCGGCGAGCGTGGCGAAGAGGACGCCAGCGTCGGCGTAGGTGAGGATGGCGCCTGCAAGGGCGCCGCCGAGGGCGCCGACGCCGAAGGTACCCAGATACGTGTAGCCGTAGGAGAGCCCCCGTCGTCCCGCGGGCGTGTAGTCCGCGACGGCCGCCTGGTACAGCGGCTGGGCGGTAAAGAGCGTCACGCCGAACAGCGCCCCGAGAACGAGCAGTGGGCCGATCCCCATCGCGGCAACGGGGAGGAACGCGAGTGCGAGGACGGCGAGGACGGCGAAGACGGCGGCGATGCCGTACTCCGGCGGCATCCGGTCGGTGAGTTTGCCGCCGACGTACTGGCCGGCGACGCCGACGAGCAACAGGCCGGCGTAGAAGTAGCGCTCGGGGTTGAGCGTCCGGCCGCCGTCGAGGCCGGGTACGAGCGTCGACAGCGCGATAGGTTCGAAGCCGGGCAGTCCCGAGAGCAGGTTCGGGAGGAACGTCAACACCCCGCGGTAGTAGAGGCCGTTGGCCATGACGATGACGAAGACGACGGCGAAGGCGCCGACGAACAGCTGTTTCGACGCCGTGGCGAGTTCGGAGAGCGAATCGACGCCGCTCCCCGCCTTCGCGCCGCCGCCGTCGGTGGCAACCTCGTCGTCGGCCGTTGGCCGACTGCTCGTGGAACCACGTTCCACGCCGTCGACGGCGGCCGTCTCGTCGAACTCCGCACGGAGGGCGTACAGGCCGGCGACGACGGCGGGCACGGCGAGGACGAGTGCCACGGTCGTCCAGTCGAAGACGATGAGAAGGATCGTCGTGAGGAGTGGCCCCAGTCCGATGCCGAGGTTGCCCGCGACGCCGTGGTAGGCGAATCCTGTCCCTCGGTCGCTGACGCCCTTGCTGATGAGCGTCAGCCCCGCGGGATGGTAGACGCTGGCCGCCGTGCCCCAGAGGAGGAGCGCGAGTGCGACCACGAGGAGGTTCGGCGCAGTGCCGAGCAGGAGGAAGGCACCACTCATCCCGAACAGACAGGCGGCGATGAGGCGCCGTGACCCCACCCGGTCGACGACGATGCCGCCGGGGAGCGCACCGAGACCGAACAGCGCGTAGCCCGCGGTGACGAGCAGGCCCAGCGTCGCCTGCGTGACCGCCACTTCCATCCCCGCAACCCGGAGTACGTCGAACTCCGCCAGCCAGATAGAGACGAAAATAGGGATCGACAGCTCGAACGTGTGGACCATCCCATGGGCCAACATTACGAGCCCGACGATCGACCGGTCGTTTCCGTTCATGGTCGTTCTCACGCGGTCGAGCAGTTTAATTCCTTCTACGATGATTTTGAAATATAATCATCTTCAATGCTCATCTGTATCGTCGTCGATAATGCAAAACTTATGAGTCAGTTTTTGGGATGTGCTGAACGGGATTTTCAGCGCCTACGGGAAAGAATTATATGATACCTCGAAGAATTATCATGTGGGTGGATCACATGATCGATTACTACGACTACGTGCTCGGGTTCGTTCCCCTCGCCCTCGTGGGAATCACCGCCGTCCTGAGCGCCATCGGCGTAGATACCCTGCTCGCCGTTCCGGTCGGCGCGACCGTGGCCGGCCTCGCCGTCGGCCACGCCCTCTTCGTCAACGGGCCCGTCGTCCGGCCGGCCGACGCGCCCGACGACGCGCCGGCCCGGTCGTCGACGAGACAGACGCCGATCAACGCCGATTGAGGGGCGCTCGTCCCACTTTCGGCTCCTCGGGGATCGGAAGAAACGTCTGACAAAGGTATATTATCCTTCAGGCCCGCGTCATAGGGCATGGTAAAGAGCACAGTTCGGTTTCCCGAATCGGTCGTCGGCGAAATCGAGTCACTGGTCGAGGACGGCCGATTCGAGAGCAAGTCCGAGTTCTACCGGTTCTCTACGGACTACGTCCTGAACCAGGTGCTCGACGACTACGAACCGGAAACCATCGACTACCGTGAGATCAAAGCCGAAGTGATGCCGGAACGGGAGCAGACGCTGGGGACCGAACGGGACGACGAGGGACCGCCGTTTCTGGAGTCGGTGTCGTTCGTCCGGAAACTCGCCCTCCGCGGGAAGTTCAACGACGCGGAGGACTTCATCGACCACCAGTACGCGGCCGGCGACCGCCACGCCATCCTTCTCGAAGAGATCCTGCGCCTGTATCGCTCCGACCGACGCCGTCGGGCCGCACCGGTCGAGCGCGAACCGCCGGAGTTCGACGACCGACGCTGACCGACCGCCTCGGACTGGAGTGAGGTATATCCGTCAGCCGCCCGCAGGAGTGGTATGACCGAGACGCTGTTTTTGACGAGTGGTGACGTCGCGGGGCTGGCGACCCCCGCGGAGTACGTCGACGCCGTCCGGGAGGGCTACCGTCAGCGCGGTGCGGGCGCGCCTGCCGAACCCCGGACCGCCCTCTACAACGACGACCCGCCGGGCCTCTTTACCTCCTACGCCGCTGTCCTCCCCGACACCGGAGTGATGGGCGGGTACATGTACTCGGCCGGCTTTGGCGAGACGGATGCGTGGTTCGTCACGCCGCTGTTCAACGCCGACTCGGGCGAACCCCTCGCCATCGTCGACGGCGCGAGCATGAACCCGTTCAAGACGGGCGCGGCGGGTGCCGTCGGCGTCGACGCCCTCGCCCGTCCCGACGCCTCGGCCGTCGGCGTCTTCGGATCGGGCGCGCAGGCCCGCGGCCAACTCCGTGCCATCGCGGCCGTCCGCGACGTGGAGACGGTGTGGGTGTACTCGCCCACCAAATCGAGCCGCGAGTCCTTCGCCGGCGAGATGGACCGCCGCCTCGACGCCAGTGTCGCTGCCGTCTCCTCCAGCGCCGCCGCCGTCGAGGGGGCCGACATCGTGGTTACCGCCACCGACTCGCCCGAACCGGTGTTCGACGGCGACCTGCTCGAACCCGGCACCCACGTCACCGCGATGGGGCAGTACCACCCCAAGAAACGCGAACTCGACGCGACGGCAGTCGCGCGGTCGACATACGTGATCGACCTGCGTGGCCGCCTCGACCAGGACGCCGGGGCGTACATGCAGGCCCTCGACGAGGGCGCCATCGACGCGGATCACTGCCACGCCGAACTCGGGGAGGTGGTCGCCGGGGTCGCCGAGGGCCGAACCGACCCTGACGAGATCACCGTCTTCGACAGCGGCGGTACGGGTATCGAGACGACGGCGGCGGCCGCGATGCTCTACGAGAAAGCTATCGAGGAAGGACTCGGGCAGGCGCTCGATTTCGCCCCCGCCAGCGACGCGCTGACGGGGCGGGACTATAGTAGCGATTGAACGTCGGGACACATCTGATCGCAGTGCGGCGTACGATCAGACGTGCAAACAGTTTCAGTCGTTACTATCGTGCGGCAGGGAGAAAGCGCCCCCGACGGCGAGACAGGCGAGCGCCGCCACCCCGAGCGGCGTCACTGCGTCGGCGCCGACGATGCCGAGGAAGAGGCCGACCGCCCCGCCGACGAACAGGGCACAGGCGATTCCGATCAGTACGTGTCCGACCTGCGTGCGCATGTTACTCCAGTCGGTACCGCAACAGCGCGGCGATGCCACCCAGATTCTTCAGGCGCTGTCCGGGTTCGAACTCGCCGGAGAAGACGACCACGTCGCCGCCCTGACGCTCGACGGACGTGATGATGTCGTCGGCGTCCACGTCCCACTCGCCGGCGCCTTGACGCTCCTCGCGCAACCGGTCGTCGAGGACGAGGAGGGTCTCGACGGCGCCGTACTCCGCCGCTTCCGCCACCGCCTCCGGACCGTACGTCGCCTTCTCGCCCGTCGCCATCTCCTCGGTCAACTCGTCGATGAGTTCCGCCTCGCGTGCGATGCGCGTCTCGGTCTGCACGTCTTCGAGAGCGCCGCGTTTGAGCACCTCGTGGACGCCACGGTCGCCGACGCCCGAGGTGTCGACCGTCGTCGTCTTCTTCGCGATGTCCGGGTGTTCCTCCTCCAGATGGTCCAGTGCATCCTGTTTCGTGAAGCCCGGCCCCGCCAGAATCACCGCGTCGGGGTCGAGGTGGCCGAGCGCGTCGCCCAGTTCCTGAAAGAGTTCGTCCCGTGGCCGGGCGTACTCGCCTTTCCCCGTCGGGCGCGTGAAGGAGGCGTACTCCTCGGTGCCGTACTGGGCGACGGTGTGGACGTGCGCCTCGCCCTCTTCGACCGTCGCGATGGCGACATCGGGGTTCTCGGCCGCGGCCTCGGCCTCCTCGATACGCTCCATCTGATCGGGTTTGAAGTATTTCTCGATGGTGATCTCGTCGTGTTCCTCGACGTTGAGGGTGTGGTGGTGGCCCAACTGGTCCTCGCGGGACGCGCCGACGATGACGCCGCCGACGCGCAGGCGGTTGGCGAAGCGGGCGAACTCCACGTCCTCCACCTCCAGCGTGACGTGGATGTGTTCGCGTTCGCCGCCGGTGTCGCGCATCTGGTCGTCGTCGCGCTGGATGCGGCGGCTGGTGTCACCCTCCACGTTGTCGCCGGGTTCCAGAACGTATGATAGGTGCCAGAGGTCGTCGACGTTCTCGGGGACGACGGTCAGCCGCGTGCGCCCCTCCTCGCCGCGACCACGGCTCTGGATTCGCATACCGGAGGGTCGGCATCCACGGCAACATACCTTGTCATTCGACGCCGCAAAAACCGGACCGTTCGAAGCGCCGGCCGCTCAGACTGCCGGCCGCTCCGCGCCCATCTCACCCTCGTCGTCGTGGAGGTCGAGTCCCCGGAGGTCACCCCACGCGTGCCCGACGATGTAGTACGCTGCGGTGATGGCGTAGAAGCTCACGAACGCTCCGACGACGGTGCCGAGCAGGGGCACCACGTTGAGGAGGGCGGTGACGACGGCGGCCACGAAGACGACGGCGAAGCCCATCACCCACGCCGTCGCGTACGTGCCCGAGGTGAGGATGGGGCGCAGGTCACCGACCGCGAAGCCGGCCCGCACCGATCCCTGTTCGGCGTAGTTGGCGAGCGCGGCAGGGATGATGTACGCCGCCAGCAGGCCAACCACGAGGGCGAGGAGGCCGCCCACGAACGCCACGCCGCCGACGATCAGCCCGCTCCGGGGACCGGGTCCCGCGGCGAGTCCCGCGAACGCGGCCGTCACGCCGATCAGAACGGCGGGTACCAGTCCGTACACGACCGCGATGACGAACGCGCGGACGCCGTCGCCCGCGAGGTCGCCCCAGTCGTCGAATCGCGGCGGCGTCTCGTCGCCGTGCATCGTCGCCCGGAGGACGCGGACCAGATAGCCCGCGACTAGGATCGTCGGCACTACGAGGAAGCCGAGGAGTGTGAGAAGGCCGCCGATTACGACCGTCTTCACCCAGTCGTCGCTCGTTCGCAGGTAGCTGAGGGATTCGGAAATCATGGTAAGTCGAGCGCAACGGGTCGGTCCAGTGTGCTCAGTACTAGGACGCTGGGCCCGGTATTAAAGATATGTAGACTGACACTCTCTCGCTCGCCCTACTCGTCGACGATGTCGCTTCCGCCCGGCGGCAGGAACTCCTGAATCCTGTCGGGGCTGGCGATCTTTCGGACGAACGAGTCGTCCGCGAAGCGCTCTTTGAACTTGCGGTAACACATCTTCGCGGCGTCGTTCTGCGCGAACTTGCCGGGTTCGAGTCGGAGCGACGCGGCCGCCTGCGGTTCGACGGCCGAGGGTGGGCCACCGATCACGCGCGTCTCGGGTTCACACTGGATTCCCACCGCGACGCTCGCGCTCACGTCGCGGAAGTAGGTTCGGTCGCCGCGGATGACGAACCCGCCTTTCTCGATGTACTCGCCGCTCTCGGGCGTCTTCGACACCTGATCCGGTTCGACCATGTACGCGTCGCCCGCGAACCGGCCGTCCTTCCACACCGAGGAGTAGGCGACGGCGAACTGCGCCGCTTCGTCCAGCGACGACTGCGGAAAGTCCACGTCCCGTGCCTTCTCGCTCGGCCCCGTCGCCTTCAGCACCGTCACTGGGCCGCCGTGAGCCTGCGCGTGGAAGAAGCGGTCGTTGCCCTCCATGTACTTCTTGACCAGCGCCTCGTTCTCGTCGGCATTGCGCCCGCCGACGACGAGGAAGCCATCGCTCGTGTGGAACCATCGGAAGTCCTCGTACCAGTGTTCGGGCTGTTTGATCGGCACCGACGACATCGAGAGCCAGTCCACGTCGCGTGGCTCCTCGGATTCGTCTTCGTCCTCGCCCTCGCCCTCGTCGCCGGCCTCCCACTCCTCGCGCCGGCGCTTGGCCGCCTCCAGCTCCTCGCGGGTGTTCTCGATGGCTGCCAGCGCCCCCTCTTTCTTCTCCTCGACGCGTTTCGCCTCCTGATAGCGCCGGTCCGCGTTCTTCTCGACGCCCATCGACGGGTCGACCGGGACGCGCGTCCCGTCGAGGTCGATGGTCACCATCCCCTCCTTGGGGTTCATATCGACGACCGCCTCGGCCGCCGGAATGCCACGCTCGGCGCCCTCGGCCAACGTCTCCTCGATAGCGTCCCAGCCGTGTCCCGCCTCGCGGGCGTCCCGGACCGTCGAGATGATTTCGTCGACCAGGTCGTAGTTGGCGTAGAGCGCCTCGGCGCGTTCCCGTTCCGCCTCGGCTTCCTCCTCGAACCCTTCTATCGCCCCCTCTTGCTGTTCGATGATGCGCTCCTGTTTGGCGATCTCCGCCTCGAAGTCGGGGCGCTCCGTTCCCGTCTTCTCCTCCTCGGGTTCGCGTTCGAAGCGGTAGAAGTAGTCGTCGACGGCGGCGTTGAAGGAGTCGTACGCCTCCTCGTCCAATCCTTCCCGCTCGTGCAGGGGGAACGGCGTCACGTCGACGACGCGGTCGTCTTCGAGATAGATGCGCGGATCGAAGTCGCCCTCGCGGAGCCGCTCGGCCAGTCGGCCGATGGCGTCGTAGAGCGCCCGATACGCCTCGTCGTCGGCGTCCGCGATGTCGAGGGCCTTGTCCACGCCGGCGCGGGAACAGATCTCCTCGCCGTAGAGACCACCGAAGTTGAGTTGGGTGGCGAGTGTGCGAACCACGTCCGTGTCCGACTCCTCCATCCGGCGGACGAAGGCGTCGTAGCCGACGTTCAGGGGATGGAGCCGTGACTCGGGGAAGCCGTACTGCGACCCCGGGGCGACCGTCCGCGATTTCAGCCGCACGGTCTCCAGGCTTCGGATCACTTCCCCACTTTCGTCCAGTACCGCGACGTTCCCCTGTCCGAACAGTTCCGCGACGATGCGCGTGTTCGCGTCCTCGCGTTCGAACTCGAAGACGAGGATGCGGTCGAACTCGTACTGTTCGACGCCGGCGAAGTCGGCGCCGCTGAGCCGATTCCGGAGCATCATCGCGAAGTTGGGGGGGCGCCCCGGCGCGTCCGCGACGTGGTCCGGGTCGGCGACGTGTGCGCGTTTCACGTCGCCCACCTCGATCAGCAGTTCGACGCGGCCGCGGTCGAAATCCCGCATACGGAATCGCAAGAGGTCGTCGTCGTAGAGGTAGGCCTTGTCGACTTTCGCGCCCTCGTACCGGTTCAATTCGGTGACGAGAGCGGCGAGGTCGACGCTCGTCAGTTCCCGCTTCGCGTCCATAGCCTCTCTTTTCGGGCCGGCCGAAAAGGCGTGTCGTTGTGCGGTGCGTGGCTCCCCGCGGGTGGGGGTCGCCACCTCACGCAAAAACTATCAGTATTCAATACTATATTTTCGTATTATATATTCATATATGGACCCGTAGACGAATCGTGAAGGGTCCGGGTAGCTGTCGACCTACAAGTGCCGCAAAATATTCGAGAATAGTTATTGACTGTGTAGAACGGCTGAATAAACTATCCATACCGATCCGTTCGGCGTTCGGCTATAATTGGGGCTCTGGCGGATAATACCGGATTTTTCACCCAACAAACGCACTCGGTCGTTCCTCCGTTGCTCTACGGATGGCTCACTGCAAATATATTCATAAAACTGATATTATCTTATTACCACAAAAATTCTGTCAAGAAAATACCGACGATTTCGGCGCTCGCGATCGTTCACGGCATGGCGACCGGACGGATCGACGCCGCCGATCATCGGCGTCGGGGCGATCCTCGGCGTGCCGTTCATGCTCGCGACCATCGCGACGTTTCTCGTGGGGGCGGTCGTGCTGTCCTCTCGCCGACCGACGCGCCAGTGGCCGGCAGTTCCACGTCGATCCGGCGGTAATCACGTTTATTATCAGGTAGTCCCACTATCCGCGTAGAACGACAGATGGGATGCAAGGTCGACACCCTCATCGAGCGCTACGGGTTGACCGTCCCCGATCCGGACTACGACTCGGTCGACGAGTTTCTGGTGACACGCTGGACCGGCGACGACGGTCGCTCCGCCGACGGGTACAAGTCGCTCACCGAGTGGTTCAACAAGCGTCTGTTGCGGCGCATCTACGAGCGTCACAGTCGCGACACGGTGAGCCTCCATCTCGAACGTGAGTACGAAGTGATCACCGGCGACGAGACGATCGAGCGCGACGAACTGGCGGCCGACCTCGCCACGGACGGCCTCGACGTCGCGGAGATCGACGAGCAGTTGATCTCGTGGAGCACGATGCGACACCACCTCAAAGGGTGTCTGGACGCGGAGAAAGAGCCCGACACGGCCACGACGGACTGGCAACTGAACACCGTCACGATGGCCAAGGAACGAACGGCGGAGAAGGCTCGGTCGGTGCTCTCGTCGCTCGATTCGACGGGTCGACTGCCCGGCGCGGAGCGGGCGGATGTCGAGGTACAGGTCAAACTGAGCTGTCCGGACTGCTCCGTGCGCGTCCCGTTCGAGAACGCGGTGGAACGCGGCTTCGTCTGTGAGGCTCACACGCAGTCGGACACCGAGACGGTTCCGGAGCGACTTCGCAACGACCTGTCCGTCGTCGCGCTCCCGTTCGGCCTCACCGAGACGGTCCAGACGCTCTTTCTCGACCAGCCGTATCTCGTCGAAACCATCGCGTGCTCCGTCCTCTGAGCATGCGCTGGCAACTCTCAATCGAGAACGTCGCCGGGATCAGATCGGGGGACGCCACCCTCGAACCCGGCGTCAACGCCGTCCGCGCGAGCAACTGGCAGGGCAAATCCAGCTTTCTCGCCAGCATCGAAACCGTGTTCGGCACGGCGACGCCGCTGACCGAGGGGCAGGAAACCGGTCGCGTCCGGTTGGAGACGGACGACGAGACGTACACGGTCGAACTCGAACGGACCGACGGGACGGTGTCGCGTTCGGGCTCCCCGTATCTGACGACCGAGTACGACCGGGTCCGCGCGGCACAGTTCGCGTTTCTGGGCGAGGACAACGACGTTCGGCGAGCGGTGCGGAACGGCGACGATCTGGAGGCGGTACTGACCCGACCGCTCGATTTCGAGAACATCGACGAACAGATCGCGGCGTTACGCACCGAACGCGAGCAGATCGAACGGGAACTGGAGCGGGCCGAGGAGGCGGCGGATCGCCTCCCTCAGCTCCAGCAGCGGGTGACGGATCTCGAAGCCGAACTCGACTCGTTGCGGGAGGCGCGCGCCGACCTCGAGACGGAGGCTGCCGACACCGACGCTCGGCAGGAACTGAGCGAACTGCGAGCCAAGCGAGATCGGGAGGAAGACCGGATCGAGCGGCTCGAAACGACGGCCGAGCGGATTCGCGAGACGCTCGCGGAGAAACGGTCCGAACTCGACGCGCTCACCGTGCCGTCGGACACCGACGCCGAGGCGGAACTCGAAACCGTCCACGACGACCTCCGCGACATCGAACGGGATCTGGAACTACTGCGCGCGGTTTACGAGGCGAACAAGCGCGTCCTCGACGAGGATCGCGTCGAGTTGCTGACGGACGTCTCCCACGAGATGCTCTCGGACTCCGTCGCCTGCTGGCTCTGCGGGGAGCAGACCTCCTGCGACGACATCGAGGCGCAACTGGCGGCGCTCGACCAGCGGATCACCGAGTTGCGTGACCGCGCGGAGGCCCGTCGCGAACTCGTATCGGAGCTGGAGGCGACACGGGACGAGATTCGGACCGCCCGGCGCCGCGAGTCGGATCTGACCGACCGAATCGCCGACCTCGAATCGCGTCTCGCCGAGACCGAGGAGAGCCTCGACGCCGCCCGCGAGACCCGGGCCGACCTCGAGTCCCGTATCGACGACCTCGCCGCCGACGTCGGCACGGCACAGGACCGACGGACCGATCTGGAGAGCGAGATCAAGTACCTCGAAGCGGAGCTGGCGGACGCGCGTGACGAACTCGAGACGGTGGAAAGCCGGGCCGACAAGCGCTCGATGCTGGAGGACGAGTACGACACCGTGAGCGAGGAACTCACCGACCTCCGGAACCGGAAAGACGACGTGAAACGGCAGGTTCGGGAATCGTTCACCGCCGCGCTCGAAGACCTTCTCGACCGGTTCGATACGGGCTTCGAGACGGCTCGGCTCACGGGCACGTTCGATCTCGTCGTCGCCCGCGGGGGCCGGGAAGCTCAGATCGACGCGCTCAGCGAAGGGGAACGGGAACTTCTCGGTCTCGTGGCCGCGCTCGCCGGCCACGAGGCGTTCGACGTGAGCGACCGAGTGCCCGTCCTGTTGCTCGACGGCCTCGGTGGCCTCGCGAGCGACAATCTCCGTGTCCTGGTCGAGTATCTGCGCGACCGTGCCCCGTATCTCGTCCTCACCGCGTACCCCGAACACGACTGGTTCGAAGGCCACGAACTGTCGCCGGCGGAGTGGGATGTCGTCTCCCACGGCGCCGACACCAGCGCAGCCCAGTAACCGAGGTGCTTGGGTAGCTCGTGGTGTCGTGATCCTCATCCGGTGGCGTCGGCCTCCACCCCGGCTTCGGCGTCACCCTCGCTGCGCAGCGACTCCTCGACCTGCGTGTAGACGAGTACCAGCGCCGCGAGCGACAGGATCGTTCCGAAGGTGAAGGGGGTGCTGAACTGTCCGACGTTGTAGAGAAAGCCCGAGGCGAGCGGGCCGACGGCGACGCCGAGGCCGAACGCCATCGTCAGGACGGAGAGCGTGGTGCCGGACTGCCCCTCGCCGGCGAGGTCACCGGCGAGGGCGAGTGCCGGTGCGAAGACGAACGCGACGGCGACGCCCTGCAGGAGGCGCGCCCCCAGCATGAGATACGGGTCAGTGAGGGCGCCCTGTGCGAAGACGGCGGGCACGAGAACGACGAATCCGGCGAGCAGGAAGGGCCGTCGGCCGTACGTGTCGCTGGCTCGCCCCACCGGCACCTGCAGGACGACGTTCGCGATGACGACGGCGGCGAACTGGACGCTGAACAGGAAGGTTCCCTCGTCGAGTCGCGCCCGGATCGGGCCTTCGAGCGTCGCGAACAGCGCGATGGTCGTCGCCATGAAGAAGGTGCCGACACCGAGGACGAACACCGAATCGAGGAGCGTCGACCCCCGCCGATCAAGCACGGCGACGGAGAGCGTCTCGCCCGACTCGGCGTCGAGCGACGGCGGGTCGGACACCAGCACGGTCACCAGCGCGAAACTCACGACGGCGCCGAGAACGGCGATGCCGAACGCAGCGTCGAAGCCGGAGAGGCGGCCGGCCGGCGTGGCGTAGGGCCCGAACCGGATGACCGCGCCGGCGACGATGGGGCCGAAGCCGAAGCCGACGAGCCTGAACGTGTTGAACACGCCGAAGTTGCTCCCGCGCTCGCTGTTCGAGCGAGCGAAGTCGTTGACGAGCGCCACCGTCGCCGGGACGGTGAAGGCCGCGCCGATTCCCTGAAGCGCGCGGGCGACGACGATCCACCAGTAGCCGGTCAGGAACGGGTACGCCGCGCTCCCGATACCGAACAGACACAGGCCGAACAGGACGAACACCTTGCGCCGACCGACCCGGTCCGACAGTCGGCCGGTGAACGGCTGGCCGAAACTGTTCAGAAAGCCGAACAGGGAGAGCACGACCCCGATGAGAAACTCCTTGCCGACGACGAAACCGAACAGGTTCGCGCCGACGAGGCCGGTCAGCGACACCTGTCCGCTGGCGATGTACAGTGGGAGGACGATGATAAGAAAGGAGTTACCGAGCGCGTCGGCCATCCGGGCGAGGCCGAGTGCCACGACACGTCTGTCTGTGCCTAGCATGCGACATCTCCACGGGACGGCGGTCGAACGTGCCACGACGAGGGTCCGATCACAGTCGTGCAACGGCGCTGACTGTAATATGGACACCGGAAACAGTCGGCGTTTCCGGGACCGGCCAGCTCACAGCTTGACAACGCCTCAGTGATTGTTTCATCCGTACGCGGGTCGCTGGCCCGGTGATCGTCGACGCCGCCGGCCGCGACGGTCGAGCGAGACAGCCGTAACAGCCCCTAAGTAGTTGTTCGATGCCGTCGCAGCGCGGCTCATTCCCTGCAGTCTCGTCGCTGGCCCTCAACATTTATCAGTTAAAAATACATACTTCAAAGTATACAATTCTCGAAACGCCGTACGGATGGAAATATCCCGAAAAACTCCACTCAGATCCCACTTGCGGCATAAATCGGGAGTATTTGTGGCTTCACTGCCACGGCGGTACAGAGAGAAAAAAATCAAAATCTTGGACGCTCTAAAACAGCTCTAAAACGTCTTTATCGACTTTCGTAGCTCACCGCAGGAATTCTGAAAAATAAGGACAAGAAATATATAAAAATAGTTTAATAACAGTATTCATATAATTATTGTCCCCGCCGAACGATGGCCCTTGACTACGAATGGGCTGGCTCCATTCCGACGACGGGGTCGTCTCCAGTTGTCGGAGTCCGTACGGCGTTCGGCGGTCGATAGCTCGAAGTAACCACTATACGCCCCGCGCGACTGGCTCCGGTATGCGACTGGAGGATTACTGGGGTGTGGGGCCGAAGACGAGCGAGCGCCTCCGCGAGACGCTCGGAGAGGAGGCGGCCGTCGAGGCCATCGAATCCGCGGACGTACGGGCGCTGACCGACGCGGGGATCACGCGGGGCCGCGCGACGCGCATCCTCCGCCGCGCGAACGACGAGGCAGGGATGGACGCCCTCGCGACCCGCGACACCCGCGACGTGTACGACGACCTGTTGGCGCTGGCGAGCGAGTACGCCCTCACCCGGCACGCGGCCGACCGCATTCGGGTGTTGACGCCGCTCTCCTCGCCAGACGCCGTGGTCGGCCGATTGGACGCCGTCGACGCCGCCCGCGAGGCGTGGGCCGACCTCGATGACGAGAGCCGTGAGGCGGTCGTGGCCGCCTTCGACGCCTACGACGCTGCCGAGGGAACCGAACGCGCGGCCGTCGACGCCGTTCTCGCCCTCCGCGAGGCGGGGTTAGACGGGTCGACGTTCGACGCTCTCGGGGCGATCGATCCCGACGCGGTTCGGGAGGCGGCCGACGCCCTGCAGTACGTGACGCCGGACGGCGTCGCCGCGGGCGCGGACGACCGACTCGACGACCTCCGCGCCCGCCTCGACGACGCCCGCGAACTGGAGAACTCCGCGTTCGACGTGCTGGAGCGCATTCGCGAGACGGGCGTCAGGGATCTGGCGGACTTCCGCGGAGCCTTCGCGGACTACGTCGACCGCGAGACGCGCCTCTCCCGGTCGGCCATCGAGGAGAACGCGCCGGACGAGGCCCACGACGCCGCCGACTTCGTGAGCACGGCGCTCCGGGCGCTGGTCGACGACCTCGAACGCCGGGTGACGGAACGGGAGACGCAGGTCGAGGACGACCTCCGGGCCTCGATTGCCGACGCCCGCGCGGACGTGGACCGCGCGGTCGCCGCCGTCGACGACGTGGCCGTCGACCTCTCGCTCGCGCGCTTCGCCGAGGCACACGCCCTCACCCGTCCGACGCTCGGCGGCGACGGCCTCGCCGTCGAGGGGGCGCGCAACCTCTTTCTCGACGATCCCGATCCCGTCGACTACGCGGTCGGGGATCACGATCTGTCACCGCCCACTGGCGACCGCGTGGCCGTGCTGACGGGCGCGAACAGCGGCGGGAAGACGACCCTGCTGGAGACCTGCTGTTCGGTCGCGCTGCTGGCCGCGATGGGCCTGCCCGTCCCCGCCGACCGTGCCGCAGTCGGGAGCTTCGACGCCATCGTCTTCCACCGCCGGCACGCGAGTTTCAACGCGGGGGTGCTGGAGTCGACGCTGAAATCCATCGTCCCGCCGCTGACCGACGGCGGCCGGACGCTCATGCTCGTCGACGAGTTCGAGGCGATCACCGAACCCGGCCGTGCCGCCGACCTGCTGAACGGGCTGGTCGATCTGACGGTCGAACGGGGCGCTCTCGGCGTCTACGTCACCCACCTCGCGGACGACCTGAGTCCGCTCCCGCCGGCCGCCCGCATCGACGGCATCTTCGCCGAGGGGCTGACACAGGAGTTGGACCTCCGAGTGGATTACCAGCCCCGGTTCGGCACCGTCGGCAAGTCGACGCCGGAGTTCATCGTCTCTCGCCTCGTCGCCAACGCGAGCGACCGCCGCGAGCGACAGGGGTTCGAACATCTCGCCGCCGCGGTGGGCGAGGAGGCGGTCCAGCGGACGCTCTCGGACGTGTGGGAGGAGTAACTCACGGAGCGTGCGACTCTTAACCCCGCATCGTCTGGGGGAAATATGTTCGTGGACCGGTCGGGATGCCTCGCGGACAATCCCCCATTTCGAGGGTACGGCGCGGCGGTGAGCGTCGGTCCCGACGGTCCGTGCGTGTTCGTCGCCGGGTTCGGGAACGCCAACCGCGTCCTCCGATGGCGCTCGGGCGAGGTCGTCGACGCGGCCTGTGGCGTCCTCGCGGACGAAGGGCGCCACGCAATCGGCGTCGCCGCCGCCGACCTGGATGCCGACGGCCGCGAGGAGGTGTACGTCCACAACGTCGCCGCGTTCGGCGGCACCTCGGCCGAAGCCGACCTCCTCCTCGATCCGACGGCCGACGGGAAGTGGCGCGACCTCTTTGCCGATCCGGTGAACCGTGGGCGGGAGAACTACCGCGTCGGTCGCTCGGTCGCCGCCGTCGACCGCCTCGGCACCGGCCGCTACGGCATGTTCGTCACCGGCTACGGCGCCCCCGCGCGCTTCTACGAGGTGGGCGACGACGGCGGTATCACCGACCTCGCGGACGCGGTGGGGCTGGATGTGGTGACCGGCGGGCGC
Organism: Haloplanus aerogenes; assembly: GCF_003856835.1. NCBI lineage: Archaea > Methanobacteriati > Methanobacteriota > Halobacteria > Halobacteriales > Haloferacaceae > Haloplanus > Haloplanus aerogenes. Next base: position 2,744,375 of record NZ_CP034145.1, on the reverse strand, counting down.
TCGGTCGCCGCCGGCCCCATCCTCTCCGATCGGACGGACCTGTTCGTCGGCGCCGAGCGCGGCCCCAATCTCCTGCTCCGCAACGTCGGCGGGACGTTCGTCGACGTGGCGCGGGAGTACGGCGTCACCGACGCCGAGGAGAACGCCCGCGGGGCGGCGCTGGTCGCCCCCGACGGGGCGTCGACACCCGACATCGTCTGTGGCAACTGGAACGGCGCGAACCGGCTGTTCGCCCGCGAGAACGGTACCTTCCGTGACGCCGCGCCGCCTGCCCTCGCCCGCCCGGCCCGCGTCCGCACTGTCGTCGCCGCCGACTTCGACAACGACGGCCGGCAGGAACTGTTCGTCAACTGTCTGGGCGCTCCGAACCGCCTGCTCGAATACGACGGCGAGTGGACACAGACGAGCGTCGGCGACGCCCTCGAATCCGAGGGAATGGGCACCGGTGCTGCCGTCGCTGACCTCGACGGCGACGGGACGCTCGAACTCCTCGTCGTCCACGGCGAAGCCGAGGCCCAACCCCTCTCGCTCTTTACCGCTCCCAACGACGGCGACTGGCTCCGGGTGCGGCCCCTCACGGCCGACGGCGCACCCGCCCGCGGCGCGCGCGTCGACCTGACGACCGACGAGGGGCGACAGACCCGCTTGATCGACGCCGGGAGCGGCTATCTCTGCCAGATGGAACCCGTCGCCCACTTCGGTCTCGGCTCGTCGACGCCGCGCGAACTCGTCGTCCAGTGGCCCGACGGCCGCGAACGGACCGTCTCCGATCCCACGCCGTGTGAGACGATTACGTGTCCGCATCCCGGAGGATGACCCGGTCCGCGGCCCGACTTAGCGGGATTTAAGACGGGTTCTCCGTTACTGACTGGAAAGATGATCGACCCCACATCCGATATTGGGGAGGACGTCGACGAGAGCACTGCACCAACCTGCCATACGTGTGGGAAGAAAATCGTTCAGGAGCCGGACCATCGGGTCGTCTCCTGGATCGAGGAGAGCGAAGCTGAACATCTCCACTTCTGTGACGACGAGTGCCGCGAAGCGTGGAGCGGGCGTCGGCCGCGATAGTTACTCGAACCGATCCAGCCCCAGCGACAGCATATCCGGACTGACGGGCTGGAACTCCTCGCGCTCCCACTCGGGGAAGTACTCGCGGACTCCGTTCCAGCGGTCGCGAGCGTAGCGCGCGTCGACGAGGACGCGAACCCCGCGTTCGTCGGGGCCACGGATCACTCGCCCGACCGCCTGCCGTGCCTTCCGAACGGCGGGCACTGTCAGCGCCGTCTCGAAGCCGCTCCGGCCGCCGCGGCCGTCGGACCCGAACGCCCGGTCGTACGCCGTCACGACCGCACGCGTCCGCGGTCGGGTCGTATCCACCAGCGGCACCCCGCAGACGACCGCCGCGTGCAGGCGGTCGCCGCGGTAGTCCACTCCCTCCGTGAGCGTTCCCCGGAGGCTGGTGACGAGGGTCTTCGATCCCCCCGCGAAGAAGTCGCTTTTCAGCGCCTCGGTCGCGCCGTCGTCGCTCGACTCGTCGAGCAGAACGGGGGTGTCGAGACGCGCCTCCAACTCGCCGGCCATCCACTCCGCCTCCGCGTAGTTGGGCATCCCGACGAGGACGTTCCCCTCGCGGCCCGCCACCTCCGCGACGGCGTCGACGTACACCTGCCGCGCCTCGCTCGCCGACCCCGGCGCGCCGCGGTTCTCGTGGGTAAAGGCCGGCGCGTCGACGGCGAAACTCGCGCGGTTCTCGGCGGGGAAGGTGAGGCCGTAGGTTCGCTCGACGACGGGCCGACCGGCGTCTTCCAGATCGTCGAGGCCCGTGACCGTCCGGAACACGTCCAGCGGTTCGAGCGTCGCAGACATCAACACGCCGCCGCCGAAATCGCCCAGTCGACTCGCGATGGCGTCGCCGGGGACGCAGTTATGGAGGGAGAGGCGCGCGTTGTAGGCCCGCCGCCACGAGTCCGCGGGCTCCGACTCGTTCCACGTCCGCGAGAGGTCGATAGCGCGGAAGTAGCGACCGTGATCCGCGCGGTACCACGCCCCCAGCACCCGCCCGACCGTCGGGGCGGCGCGTTCGCGGTCCTCCTCCTCCAGTTCGTTCAGGACGCGTGCGACGACGGCGGCGACCGTCTCGGCGCGCACCCACACGTCGTCGCCGTACCGTCCCTCGGCCCACTCCGTGATGGCATCGGGTTCCGGTGTCTCCGGATCGCGGAGCGGAATCTCGTCGTCCGGCAGGTCGTCGAGCGCCGTCCGCCACGCCGGATGCTCCCGGTCGAGGTGGGCGCGTACCCGGCGGTCGAGTTCCTCGCGCAGGTCGCGGACGAACGCCCGCGTCTCCTTCAGTTCCGTGAGGCTCACCTCGGTCTCCTCCAGTTCGCCACGGACGAGGGCGCTGTCCCGCGAATCTGGGTCGAATTCCAGCGGCTGAATCACTCGCGTCAGCTCCGACTCGGCGTCTCGGAGCGTCGCGTCGGCCACGCCGTCGCTCACCAGGTCGCGCACCCGCGGTTCGAGCATGTGCGCCTCGTCGCAGACGACGAACGTCGACTCGTCGAGCAGGGCGCCCGTGAAGGAGTCGACCGTCCGCGGGTCGAACGCGTGATAGTAGTTGCCGATCACGACTTCGACGTGCGGGAGGAGCGCCCCGAGCATCGAGTGGGGGCAGGTGCCGTGGCCCGCCGCGAGGCCGACGAGGTCCTCGGTGTCGAGGAGGCCGGCGTCCTCGAAGTCGAAAGGGACGGCTTCGACGGGGTCGCCGTCCTCCGGCAGGTCGTCGAGGTACTGCGCGTAGAAGGGGCAGTATTCGGTGTCCCCGTACTCGGCGGTGTCGGGGAGGTACGGCGTGGGTTCGCCCGCCGTCTCCAGATAGTCGGGGCCGGCGGACGCGGCGCCGCCCGAGTCGAGCAGTCCCGTCTGGGCCTGTCGCGCCTCGGACGCCAGCGTCGCGGCCGTCGTCGGGCCCTCGGAGCCGGTCAGGTTGCGCGTCCGCTCCCGAAGCCCTTCACACCGGTCGTAGACGGTCGACTCGTCGATGTTCCCGACGCGTTCGCGGCTGTACGGGCACACGTCGGCCTTGCCGACGAGCGTCAACGCCGAGACGGGCCGCCAGTCGTCGGGCAGGTTCTCGTTGATCGTGCGCACGTCGGCCTCGAACTGCCGGAGTTGCTGTTTGACGCTCGTGAGGACGACCACCCGCTCGAACGACGAGTCGGGGTCGCGTACGCGGTCGATGCCCGCCGTCAGCGCCAGCATCGTCTTCCCGGTGCCGCAGGCGCCTTCGATCACCGCGAACCCGTCCCGTTCGGCCGTCTCGATAGCTGTCTCGATGCCGTCGGCCTGTTCGGGGTACGGTTCGTCGTGGCCGAACACCGCCCGCCACGTCTCACCCATCACCCGGAGGCTGGCGGCGTCTTCGGATAAAAAGCTCGGCTCGCGCCACTCACAGCAGACTGCCCCCTAGCACGATCACCGCGAGGTTGTTGGCGAAGACGCCGAGACCGACGGCGACGAGAAAGCCCAGCCACGCCTCGACCGCGAGGGCGAAGTAGTAGTTCGCCGGTGGCGGCGTCTGCCGGAGGCGGTCGACGAGGAGGCGGAAACAGCCGGTGACGAGCACCACGACGGCGAGATGCGCGCCGATCACGACGAGGATGCTCCGGCCGAGCAGCCAGCGCATCAGCGGGTTGCTCTCGGCGCCGGTGCCGACCATCCGGGCTGCCGCGAGCGTCGTCAGCAGGTCGACCGCGAGGAGGAGAAAGAGCGCGACGGCGATCCAGTCCCAGTACTCCTCGATCTGCGCGTCCGCGATACCCGAGGTCACGACCTATCGCTCCCGTGGGTCGTCGCTGCCGGTCGCCCCGTTACGTCGCCGTCGGTCGTCGGACCCACTCGTATCGTCGGCGCCGGCACGATCACGCTCCCGACTTCGGTCCGCACCATCATCCCGGTTTCGCTCCGGCGACTGATCCGTCCGTCCGGTCGTTCCATCGCCAACTTCCGTCGTCCCGTCGTCGGCTTCGTCCGTCCCATCGCGCCCGTCCGTCTCTGCTCCGGTCCGCGTGACGTTGCCCGCGGTGCGGTCAGCCGCGTTCGTCGATTCGGATCGCTCCGTCGCCGCGGTGGCGGCGTCGGTCGACTCCCGATCGGCGTGATCCGGGTCGGTCACCATCCCCGTGTCACCGTCGGCCGACGCGGTCGTCGGTCGGTCCGCACGAGCGTCTGCCGGTGTCGCCCCGTCGGTCGTCGTCATCCCGTCCGCCTTCGCGGCTTCGACGGCGGCTAGCGCGTCGACCGTGTCACCGCCGCCGTCGGCGGTGCGTTCGAGGATGGTCTCGACGCGGGTGGGCGAGGGATTGCCGCCGGCCGCTTCCACGAGCGCCGCGGTGCCGGCGACGTAGGGCGCGGCGGCCGACGTGCCGACGAAGTGGGGGTCGGCGCGCGTCCGGGCGCCAGCGGGCGCGGTCAGATCGACCGCGCCGGCGTTAGAGAGCGAACTGAACGCCCGGCGCTCGCCGTCCGTGACCGCACCGACGGCGACGATGCGGTCGCTCGTCGCCGGTGCGACCATGCTCCCCCGGGCGGTCGTGTGTTCGAGTTCGTGCCGAGCGGCGAACACCTGTACGCGGCCGGGTGCCGCCGAGGCGTCGCCCACGCCGCTATCGGCGTAGACGGCGACGTAGTACCGCCCCTTCGGCACGGCCACGTCGATGCTCTCGACGGTGAGTCCCGGCCCCGTCTCGTCGGCCGTGGATTTGGCGACGACGCGGTCAGCCCCGCTCGGAAGACGACGGTAGAGATAGAGGTCGTAGTCGACGGCGGCGTGCCAGCGCAGGCGGACGGTCACCCGCCCTCGAAGCGGGTCGCCGTCCGCGAGGGCGTTCGCGGCGTCGTCCTCGGCGAAGGCGACCCAGCCGTCGGCCGTCCCCTCGCCCGCCCAGTGGCGGTTGGCGTAGTTGCCGGCGGAGGTGACGAAGACGGCGCCCCGTTCGGTCGCCCGTTCGGCGGCGGCGGTGATCCGCCGTTCGTCGGCCGCGACGCTCGGGAAGTAACTCCCCGAGTCGACGATGATGTCGGCGCCGCGGGCGGTCAGCCACTCGACGGCCGCCGCGTACTCCGCCGGTGTTGGCGTCCGCCCGACGCCCGCGAGATAGAGGTTCGCGTCGGGCGCCGTCTCCGACACCACCTCCGCGACGGCGGTGTCGTGGGTCGTCGAGTGCGGGGAGTCGCCGACCTGTCGCCACCCGGCGACGTGGGGGCCGAGGGCGCCGCTCGTGTCGAATCCTTGCCCGATGACGCCGACGGAGACGCCCGCACCCGTGTGTCCGCGTTCGTGGACGGCGTCGGCCCGGACCGCGCGGAGCGCTTCGGCCGTCGCGCCGGCGCTCGACGGGTGGCGCTCGATGGCGGCACCGACCGTGACGCCCACGTCGCCGACGCCGGCCGTCTCGGCGCGTGGCTCGGACTCCGCACCCGCCAGCGTCGGCTGAACGACCGCGAGAACGACGAGGAGCGTGAGGCAGACGACACGACGACGCGGTGTGGAGGGCATTGGCGGTCAGTCGGTGTATCGGTTCCAGACGGCGAGGAGGGCGACGACGAGGAGGCCGCCGGCGAGGAAGGCGACACCCGGCGGTACGAGGCCGAGGATCGGTCCGGTCGCGCTTCCGACCCCGTCCCCGACGCGCGGTGCCGTCCCGGGACCCCCGAGGTCGACGACGCCCGCGCCGAACGCGCGCTGGATCGCGAACGCGCCCACGGCGAGGACGGCGAGGATGCCGATCACCCGATCCAGCGAGTCCAGAAATCGCTCCTTGTCGGCGTCGGAGCCGACGACGACCAGCGAGTCCTGACTCGGCGCGTACACCTTCATCTCGCGCCCCTTCACCGAGTAGCGCGTGCCGGCGACTTCGACGAGGCCGGCTTCCTGTAGATTGCCGAGGTGGTGTCGGACGTTCTGGAGGGAGGTCGACACGGAGTCCGCGAGCTCCGAGGCCGTCGCGGGGCGTTCTTCCAGCGCCGTCAAGATGGACCGGGCCGTCTCCGACGACACCGACCCGATGAGGCGTTCCGCATCGTCGTCCGTCAGGGACAGGACGCGGAGTTCGCCGTCCCCCTCGGGCGTCACGTCCCGCTCTAGATGGGAGGGTAAGAGCCCTGACATCAGTCCGTGCGTTTCGAATCCAAGTAAAAAATCCTTCGCCAGAATTTCGTTCGGTAACGTAACTGATATTATTCGCTCCCGTCGGTCGCCGGAAAGCCGCCGGCCAGATAGAGGGCGGCGAGCAGCCCCACGAGGCCAAGGAGCGCGGCGGCAAAGGCGAGGAAGACGGTGTCGAACGCGAACCGTTCCCCGAGGACGCCGACGACGCCGCTGCCGGTGGCCTGGACGAGGAGGGCGAGGCCGCCGTACACCGCGTAGGCGCTCCCGCGATTGTCCGGAATCGCCTCTAGGACGTACGCGTCGAGGGCGGGAAAGAGGCTGTGTGCGGCGAGGCCGAGGGCGACGCTCACCGCGGCGATGGCGAGAAGCGTGTCCGCGACGGTCAGCGCCGCCACGCCGAGGGCGACGCCCGCGCCGAGCGTCAGGATGTAGGGGACGTGTGGCAGGCGGTCGGCGAGGCGGCCACCCAGCCAGAACGCCGGGAGGCCGGCCGCGAAGGCCACCGTCAGGAGCGTGCCCGCCCGTCCCGCCGTCAGTCCCTTGCTCGCCACGAGGTAGGTGACGTAGAAGTTGAACACACCCTGCCAGACGAAGCCGGCGCCGCCGATCATCACGACGGCGGCGAGGATGATCCGCCAGTGGGAGAGCGCGGCCCGGAAGTCGCGGTCGGCACCCTGTGGCACGCCGCCCTCGCGCCGCCGGGCGACGGCGACGAGGCCGAGCGTCAGCGTGGCGCCGAGCGCCGCGAGCAACCAGAAGACTGCCCGCCACGAGACGGCGGCGACGAGGGCGACGGTGAGCGTGGGGGCGACGACGGCCGCCGTCTGGGCGGCGACGCCGTGGACGCCCACCGCCCGCCCCACGGCGTCGGGGTAGAGGTCGCCGATGAGCGGGACTGCGGCGGCGTAGTACGCGCCGGAGGCGACGCCGAGGGCGAACGCGCCGACCTGCAAGAGCGGGATAGAGGTGGCCACCGCGGTCAGCGCCGCCGCGGCGGTGAGGAGGGCGCCCGCGCCGAGGACGATGCGGCCCCGGCGGACGCGCGTGACGAGGTAGCCCACGGGGATGCGGGGGACGGCCGTGCCGACCCAGACGAGTGTCGTCACCAGCCCCAGCCCGGCCGTCCCCACCTCGAACGTCACCCGGAAGGTTTCGAGGAGGGGCGCGAAGGCGACGCGGCCGAAGTTGGCACAGAACACGAGGCCACAGAGGGTGCCGAAGAGCCGACGGGTCACGGGAGAGGGTTCATCGGGGGTCGCCACAAGGGTTGCGTTCCGCGTCGCCGTGGCGAATACTATAACGGCCGTGGGAGCGACGGCCCTGTATGATCACTGCCGAACGCATGGCCGCGGTGGACGAGAACGCGGCCGCCCTCGGCGTCCCGCGCAAGCAGTTGATGGAGTCGAGCGGAAACGCCGTCGCCGCGGCGGTGCGCGAGGCCGCCGCCCCCGGCGACGCCGTCGCACTCGTCTGTGGCCGCGGCAACAACGGCGGCGACGCCTTCGTCGCCGCGCGCTTTCTCGACGACTACGACCCCCCCATCCACCTGCTCGGTCGCCCCGAAACCATCTCGACGGACATCGCCCGCGAGAACTGGGCGGCACTGGAACGGGCCGAGTACGACACCCGTGTCGTCCGCGACTCCCGCGATTTCGACCTCGGCGACCCCGACGTGGTCGTCGACGCGATGCTCGGCACGGGCGTGACGGGTGCGCTCCGCGAACCCGAGCGCTCGGCCGCGGCGGAAATCAACGGGACGGACGCGACCGTCATCGCGGTGGACGTGCCCTCCGGCGTCGACGCCGACACGGGCGAGGCGGCGGGTGTCGCCGTCGACGCCGACCGGGTCGTCACCTTCCACGACGACAAACCCGGCCTCGATTCGCTGGATGCCACAGTGACCGTCGCGGATATCGGCATCCCCGAAACGGCGGAACTGTTCGCCGGGCCGGGCGACCGACGCCTCCTCTCCCGCCCCAGCGACGCCCACAAGGGCGCGTTCGGTGAGGTGCTGATCGTCGGCGGCGGGCCGTACACCGGCGCGCCCGCCCTCTCCGCGCAGGCGGCGATGCGCGCCGGCGCCGACCTCGTCCGCGTGGCCTGTCCCCGCGCCGTCGCCCGCGAGGTGCAGAGCTTCGAGGAGGGCCTCATTCTCCGCCCCTTCGACGGCGACCACCTCACGACCGACCACCTCGACCACGTTCACGCCCTCGCGGCCGACCACGACACCGTGGTGTTCGGTCCCGGCCTCGGCGACGACGCGGCGACGCTCACGGCTGTCCGTGACTTCCTCGCCGACTACGACGGCCGGGCGGTGATCGACGCCGACGCCCTGCAGGTCGTGCCCGAGGTGGAGACGGAGGCGACGCTCCTCTGCACCCCACATCAGGGCGAACTCCGGGCGATGGGCGGCCCGAGCGCCGACGACTGGCGCGACCGACTCGACGCCGTTTCCGACTTCGCCGCCGAACTCGGTCACACGTTGCTGGTCAAGGGCGCCTACGACGTAATCTCGGACGGCACGGACGCGCGGGCGAATCGAACCGGCAACCCCGGGATGACCGTCGGCGGCACCGGCGACGTGCTCGCGGGAATCGCGGGGGCACTGCTGGCCACGCAGGACCCCCTCGACGCCGGGACGCTCGCGGCCTACGCCAACGGCCTCGCGGGGGACCGCATCGTCGACCGGCAGGGGTACGGTCTGCTGGCGAGCGATCTGTTACCTGAAGTGCCCCGGGCACTGTGGGGTGGGTACGATGAGTGACGAATCCGACGACCTGACCCACACAGACGAGTCTGGCAACGTCCAGATGGTCGACGTGGGCGACAAACCCGACACGTCGCGACGGGCGGTCGCGCGCGGCGAGATTCACCTCCAGCCCTCCACTATCGCGGCCATCCGCGACGACGAAATCGGGAAGGGTGACGTGTTGGCGACCGCTCGCGTCGGCGCCGTGCAGGCGGTCAAGCACACGTGGGAGACCATCCCCATGTGCCACCAGATCCCGATCACGAACGTCGAGACGGAGTTCGACGTGGGCGAGGATCTGGTCACGCTCACCGTCGCCGTCGAGACGACCGGGAAGACGGGGTGCGAGATGGAGGCGCTCGAAGGCGTGACGACCGGCCTCAACGTCGTCTGGGACATGGTGAAGGCGGCGGAGAAGGACGCGGACGGCGAGTACCCCGACACGGCGATTCGGGACGTGCGGGTGATCGAGAAGACGAAACGGACGCTCTAGTCGCGCCGACCGGCGAGCAGTCCCGCGACGAGGAGCGCGAGCAGTGCGACGACGGCGCCGAAGCCGGGAGCGCTCGTGTCGCTCGTCGGCGTCTCGGCCGTCGTGACCGCGGGCGTCTCGGTCGGTTCCGGCGTCGCGGTCGACGCGGGCGTCACGGTGGGCGCGGCCGTGGCCGTCCCGGCGTCGACCGTCACCTGCCCCGCCGACGCGCCGTCGACGCGGAGCGTGTGGGTTCCGGTCGCGTCGGGAGCGACGGTGAACGTGATCTCCGTCCGCTCGCCAGCGTCGAGGTCGACGACCCGTGTCGCCGCCGTCTCGTCGTCGAGTCGGAGTTCGACGGTGTGACTGCCGGCCGCGCTGCCGACGTTCTCGACGGTCGCGGTCACCGTCGTCGACCCGCCGGGTGCGAGGTCGGTTCGCGATACCGACGCCGCCGACACGTCGAACGCGGGCGCCCCGGCGGCGACGGCGAACACCGACAGACCGGGGGAGTCGACGGTGTAGCGATGGGTTCCGTCCGCCGTCTCCGCGAGCGTGGTGTCCAGCGCCGTCCACGCCCCGTCGTGGTAGCGGTAGACGACCACGTCCTCGGGCGTGACGCTGCGGTCGTCGAGAGTCGACGCCTCGACGGTCAGGTCGAACGTCGCGCCCGCGATGTCTCCGTCGTCGAGCGACGGGTGTTCGACGGAGACGTAGCCGACGGCCCGCGACGGGGCGTCGGCGGAGGTGGCGGGGAGCGCGGGCACCTCCTCGGAGAGCGACGACGTGTCGTCGGTCACGTCGACCGAGAGGTCGAAGTCGCCGCCGGCGGTGACGCTCATCGCGTCGAGGGTGACGCGCGACCCCGCCGGTGGGGTCGTGAAGTCGACGGCGACGGGGGCGTCACCGTCCGCGCCGGTGACGCTGACGGACGCCGTGCCGGCCGTGGCGGACACGTCGACCGAGGGGCCAGTCATGTCGGCGACGCTGAGGCCGCCGCCACCGCCGCCGCCGCTACTACTGCTGCCACCGCCGCTACTGCCACCGCCACTACTACTGCCACCACCGCTACCGCTCGACGCCGCTTCGACCGTAATCGTCACCGTGTCGGTGTCGGTGTTGCCCGCGCCGTCGGTGACCCGGAGCGTCGCGGTGACGGTCCCCGCCGAGTCGTACGTGTGCGACAGCGTCTCGGACGAGGTGGTCTCGTCGTAGGTGCCGTCGCCGTCAACGTCCCACTCGTACTGTTTGATGCCGACGTTGTCGGTCGTCTGGGAGGCGTCGAGGGTGACACTCGACCCCGCGGTGATCGTGGTGTCGCTGCCCGCGTCGGCCGTCGGGGCGGTGGTGTCCGATCCGCCGGGCCTGATTTCGGCCGTCTCCGCGGAGTAGTGGGTGTCGAGTTTCATCTTGATCCCGTTCGAGGTCTCCGTGAACGTCGCCTGCGTCTGGCTCCCGCCGTAGGCGGCGCGGAGCTGGCCCGCCGAGGTGACGCCCCACTGTTCGAGGATGCCGTCGGGGATGAGCGCCTCGTAGTACCCCTCGTTCTGGCTCCCGTCGACGGTGTAGTGGGGACCGGCGACCTGCACTTCGAGTCGCGGCTTCTGCGAACTCGACCCCTGCCGGTACACCGGCGGCGAGAACGACTGGGCGTCCGTGACGATGGTCCCGCCGGTGAGCGTCGTGCGGAAGCGGACGGGCGCGTTCGCCATGTTGTAGAAGGAGACCAGCGCCTGTGCCTCCCGCATCGTCGTCGCCTGTTTGTTCTCGCTCGGCCAGTTGTTGTAGGTCGGCTGGGTGCTGTCCTGGTAGTAGAACCGCTGGTTCTCGCGGGGTTCGATGTAGAGCGTCAGGTTCGACGTGTCGGCCGTCGACCCCGGTCCGACCGACCACGAGACGTTGCCGCCGGTGCCCATCATCATCCGCGGGGTGAAGTCCTTCAGTTCGAGTTCGACCTCGAAGCGAGTGGTCGCGTCGGCGCCGACGTTCGCGAGGTCGGCCTCGCCGTTCTGGACGCCTTGCGCTTTCAGGCGCACGTCGAGTTTGCCGTTCGAGACGGTCGTCCCGACGATCACGTCGCCGGTGGGTTCGGTGCCGTCGACGACTCGAACCGAGGAGTCGACCACCGAGGGCGATCCTCGGGTCTCGACGGTGACACTCTGTCCGGGCTGGCTACCGACCGCGACGGTGTGGCTCCCGGCCGTCGCGAACGTCGTCGTGATCGTGACCTGCTTCTGCCCGTCGGCGGGCACGGTCACGTTCGTGACCTGTGCCACGCTCCCGTCCTGATAGAGGGGAACGAGCATCCAGTCGTCGCTCGACCCCGAGTTCGACACCGTCGCCGTCACGTCGAGGTCCTCGTTCTGGTCGACGGTCGTCTTCGAAAGCGAGAAACTCCCGATAGACAGCGAATTCGACGGCTGAACGAGCAGTTGCGAGCGCTCGAAGCTGGCTCCGGCGACCGTGTACAGATCCGAGAGGCCGCCGTCGGAGAGGCTCAGGGTGACGGTCTCGGTCGTCGTCGTACTGGTGCCGACGCTCACCGACCGGCTCGCGAGTTCGGTGATGGAGTCGGTCGTTCCGAGTTTGAACACCTGCAGCGTCGTCGACCCCGAACTCCCGCCGGTGTTGTTGAGCACCACGTCCATGTCGACGTTCGTGCCCGGGGCGACCATCGTCTTCGAGAGCGTCACCGAGTCGATGGTGATCTGCGCACTGCCGCCGTCACCGCCGCCACCGCTCCCCGCCAAGAGCATCGACCCGTCGGTGGCGAGAATGGTCCCACTGCTGGTGTCGTTCAGGCGGTACGCGACGGACTGATCGCCAGAGAACGCCCCCGCCGGCACCGAGAGCATCGCGAAGCCCTCGGTGGCGGGGAGGGAGGCGTTGGCCGTGACGAACGACCCGTCGCTGGCGTTGTACAGTTCGACGGCCACGTCGGAGGTCGATCCCACCTGTCCGGTGGCGTTGTACGCGACCGAGAGCGAGGTGGTCGTGGTCGGATCGTGGCTCGTGTCCGATTTGTTCACCCACGGCGCCGGCGAGAAGCCGGTCAGTTCGGCCGCGGTCGTGCCCCCGATTGCGGCCGTCGTGTCGTCCATCGGTGCCGTCGCGGCCCCCGCGGGTATCGTCGGTGCCACCAGTAGCGCGAGAACCATGCCGATCACGTGGGCGCGTTGCCACGGACTCGGCGCGTCTCCCCGTTGCATGTGCGTCACTCACATACGGTGCTCAAAACCGTTCTCCCCCGAGTATCAACCGTGATAGCGTGTGTCAGCCGCTCTCAGGCCGATTCGACGGCCGCGAGGTCGCTCGCCTTGGCACGGGCGCGTTCGACGATGGAGGGCCGCGCCTCGAACTCGAGGACGACCTGTTCGCCCTCGTACTCCTCGGCCTCGACGTTCGCGTGGTCGTGGACCCACGAGACGAGGCTCATGGTGTCGTCGGCGAGGGGGAGGACGAGCCGTTCGAACTGCCAGTCGGGGAGTTCGCGCTCGATCCGGTCGCGGAGTTCGTCGACGCGTTCGCCCGTGAGGCCGGAGACGGCGACGGGGTTCGGGGCGAGGGCGGAGAGCGCCTCCCGCTTCTCCGCGAGTTCGGCCTCGTCGACGCGGTCGATCTTGTTCAGCACCGTCACGATGGGTGCCTCGTTGCGTTCGTACAGCGTGTCGTGGCAGGTGACGAGTTTCTCACGCATCTCCTCGATGGGTTCGCTGGCGTCGACGACGAGAAGGACGAGGTCGGCGTGGTAGACGGAGTCGAGAGTGGACTCGAACGACTCCACGAGCCAGTGGGGGAGGTCGGAGACGAACCCGACGGTGTCGGTCAGGAGTACGTCCCGGCGACCCGTGTCGGCGCGGCGGGTGGTGGTGCCCAGCGTGGTAAAGAGGCGGTCCTCGCTCTCCGCGGTGGTGTCTAGATCGGGGTGGCGGTCCTCGTTCTCGTCCACGTCGAGTTCGGCGGCGAGGCGGCGCATCAGCGTCGACTTCCCGGCGTTGGTGTAGCCCGCGAGGGCGACGAGGTCGAACCCGGATTCGCGGCGCTGTTCGCGGCGTGTCTCCGCCTTCTCCGCGATGGCGTCGAGTTCGCGTTTGATATCCGCGATCTGATTTTTGATGTCGCGCTCGCGGCTCTCGTCGTACTCGCCGAGACCCATGAAGCCGGGGCGCTCGTCGCGTTTGGCGAGGCTGGTCTTGGCCTCGGCGCGCGGGAGTTCGTACCGGAGTTCCGCGAGTTCGACCTGCAACTGCGCCTTGCGCGTCTGGGCGCGCTGCCCGAAGATGTCGAGGATGAGGGTGAAGCGGTCGACCACCTCGACGCCTTCGGGCAACTTGCCGCCGATGTTGTACGTCTGGTAGGGCCCGAGGCGGTTGTCGACAATTACGGCGTCGGCGTCCACTTCGTGTGTGAGCACCGCCAGTTCCTCGACTTTCCCCTCCCCGAAGGCGTAGGCGGCGTCCTCCTCGCGGGTCTGGGTGAGTTCGCCAACCACCTCGTAGCCCGCGGCGCGCGCGAGGTCCCGAATCTCGCTCAGATCCGCGTCCCCACGCTCGACACGCTTGGCGACGACCGCCTTCATCGGTCCACCGTCCGAATCGTGTGGATTCCCTGCACGTTTCCTCTCGAGGTAGACGCTCGAACCACTTAAACTCCGCTCGCCACGGATTTTCCGACGGTACTGACCACGTGCTCCGGTGACAGGGAGTTAACACGTCATTAGCTATCACGCTGCGCGAACAACGTGAATGCCGTCCTGCACGGGTCGCTCGCGGCACCGAACGATGGTTCGACTCCATCGGTGGGACCTCCCCGGGAGGGGAGACACCATGTCGAAGGAGTTCACACTGTCACGACGGAAGGCGCTCGCGGCGTTGGGGACCGTGGGGGCGGCGTCGGCAGGGGCCGGACTGGGGACGAGTGCCTACTTCAGCGATCAGGAAACGTTCGAGAACAACTCGCTCGTGGCCGGGACCCTCGATTTGAAGGCGGCCTACTCGGTCCACTACTCGGACTGGTCCGCGGACGAACTGGCGGGTATCGACGAGGACGACGTCACCATGACCGACCACGAGGCCGAATTCGATCCGGGTCCGACGAGGGTGCCCGGTATCGAGTTCGCGAGCGAGAGCGATTTACAGCAGTTCCTCGAGAACACGCTGGTGAACGAGGACGGCGACGCGTCCTGTCCGGACGGGACCGACGCCGACGACCTCGAACAGCCGGTCATCGAACTGGACGACGTCAAGCCCGGCGACCACGGCGAGGTCACGTTCGACCTCGCGCTGTGTGACAATCCGGGGTACATCTGGCTGCAGGTCGCCGACGCCACGGTGTCCGAGAACGGGTACACGGAGCCGGAACGAGACGACCCCGACGAATCCGGCGTCGAAACGCTCCCCGGCGAACCGCCGATGGATCTCCACGTGGAACTTCTCGACGCCGTGCAGGCCGCCTACTGGATCGACGACGGCAACAACTACGTGAACGGCGACGAGGCGTTCCAGTCGCAGGGCTCGCTCCGGGAGATTCTCGGGGAACTCTCGGGGATCGGCGCGGCGCTCGAGGGCGACATTCCTGCCGAGCAAGGCGGCGGCACGGGCGAACAGGGGTGTTTCTCCGCCGGACAGCACTCGATCGGGTTCGTGTGGTGGCTGCCGGTCGACCACGCCAACGAAATCCAGACCGACTCAGTGACGTTCTCGCTGACCTTCTACACCGAGCAGTGCCGCCACAACGACGGCACCGGCGACCCGCTCACGGCCTTCGTGAACGACGACGCGCCGCTCAACGAGCAACCGTGGGACGGAGTCGTCGCCGACCGGACCGGCGAGGACGAAATCGTGGTGATGAACAACGCCCTGACCGAGGTGAACTTCCCGGACGAGCCGCTCTTCGGATCGCCACCGCAGACGTTGCCGCTCTCGTTCGACCCGCGAGTGGTTCGGGTCTCGACCGGAACGACCGTGACGTGGCAGTGGCAGACGTACTCCGACCCGTTCCCCGACATCTTCAACGGGATCCCACACAACGTCGTCGCGCTGGACGGATCGTACAGTAGCGGCCCGCCAGTGCCTGCGGCGACGGCGTCCGACTTCAGCCACACGTTCACCGATCCGGGGGTCCACCTCTACTTCTGTGAACCCCACGGCAGCCCGCACTTCCACCACTCGTCTCCCGGCGTCCCGTTCCAGGAGGTGATCAACGAAGCCGGTATGCGGGGGGCCGTCATCGTCGAGGACTGATCGCTCCTCGACAGCCTCGGCGACGTATTGCCGGCGCGCGACTGACCCTGCGCCACAAACGACTTAACTGCGAACGGCCCACTGGTGGTATGGACGGGGTTCTAATCGCGTTACAACTGGGGATCGACCCGCAGCAGTTGGGACTGGAGTTCGGGAGCGGCGCCGTGATCGGTGGGATCATCGGCTTCGCGGCGAAAAAGGTCGCCAAGATCATCGCCATCATCATCGGCCTCGAACTCGCGCTGTTCAAGTTTCTGGAGTCGCGTGACATCCTTACCGTCGACTGGGCGGCGCTGTCGGCCGGCATCCTGAAAACTGGCGAGAGCGCGGCGGCCGGGCCGCCGAGTTGGATGTCGACCATCCTTTCGACGCTCTCCGTCTCCGTCGGCTTCACCGGCGGGTTCCTGCTCGGCTTCCGGCGGGGATAGTCGCCGACTACCGCACGTTGAGGTCGTCTTCGTCCTTGACGATCCGCGTCTCCGCCTCGCCGCTCGTCACCTCGTTCACCAGGTCGTAGAAGTCGTTCTGCATCCCCGCGGGGAAGGTGAGCACGCCGATCCACGAGCCGTCGGCCTGCCACTCCTCCCGGTCCAGGTCACCGAACTGTCGGATCTTCGACTGCGCGCTCCCGGCCTTGTCGGCGGGCACCTGCACTGCGACGGTCACCTCCGCGAAGCGGATGGGGATGACGGGGCGAAGCGCGTCGAGAGCGTCGTCGACCTGCGTCTCGACCCGTTCCATAGGGTCGACCCGGAATCCCGCCTCCTCCAGCGCTCGCTCGATGCGTTCGGGGGGATGGGGCGCGTCGTCCATCTGCGGGTTGACCGCGTTGCGCGCGATCCGGTTGATCAACTGCTTGCGCTTCTGTTCTTGCATCTCGCGGCGCTGCTCGGCCGTGATCTGGATCTCGCCGCGCTTGACGACTTCGGGGATGATTTCGAGGGGATCGGTCGTACCGAACACCTCTTCGAGGTCGTTCTCGGCAGGGCGGTCTCCGCGGGAGGCGTCCTCGAACACGTCCTCGGCGGCGATCACGTCTTCCAGGTCTCCCTCGAACTCGCCGCGTTTGATGGCGAGGGCCGCGTCGGGGTCGATCAGTACCTCGAAACGCTCGCCGTGGGATTCGAGGCGTGCGGTGACGGCCTCGTCCAGCGAAATCATACGCCGAGGTAGACTCTCCGGGAGTATATAGTCTCGGCCGTCGGCGCGAACGGTAGACAGAGCGAGCGCCTACTCCACTGTGGCCTCGGCCGTCGAGAGGAAGCCACTCGCCACCAGCCGACGCACGACGGCCACGAGGCCGTTGTCGAATCCGCGGCCGAACACCGCCTGCTCGTGGTATCGCTCGCCGCTACCGTCGCGGGTGAACGAACTCACGAGGATCGACGACTGATCGACCAGCAAGAGGCGGCCGATCTCCGTGTCGTCGTTCGGGAACGCCGAGTGGCCCAGCCACTCGATGCCCGAGACGAACGTCTCGACTTCGGGGAGCCTCGGTTCGGCCCCTTCGAGCACCGCCGCGTCCTCCGCGCCGACGACGACGTTGACGCCCCGGTCCACGGCATCCGCGAGGTGGTCGATCAGCTTCTCGGTGAGAATCTCCGCGTCCCCGACGACGATGATTATCTCCTCCTCGGCCTCGTCGATCAGTTGCTGGACGCGACTCTCGATGCCGGGTGTGCTGGAGAGCGCCCAGACCTCGTGGGTGACATCTATCTCTCCCGCGGGTTGTTCCGGTTCGAGGCCGTCGAGTACCTGTCGGAGTTTTTCGGCCCGCTCCTCGTACTCGGTGCGGAGCGTTTCGATTGCCTCGTCGATGGGGACGGCACGAAACTGTTTGGGGTTCGAGTGCTGAATCTCGACCAGCCCCTTCGCCTCCAGCACCCGAATCGCGTCGTAGACACGCGTGCGCGGCACCTCGGACGTTTCGCTGATATCCTTGGCCGTCCCCTGTGGCCGCCGCGAGAGTGCCACGAAACATCCTGCCTCGTACTCTTTGAGTCCAAACTCCTGCAGAAGTTCGATCGCCTGCTGGTGATTCGATATCTCGTTCATGGGTCCCAACCCAACCGCCGACCATCCGACGGCCTTAGTGAAATATTGTGCGCCACACGCAAAGGCGTTTCTTCACCAAATCACAGTCTATCCCGAGAACGGATCGGCTTCTCTTCGGTGCTAGCGAAGGAAAACGACTATCTGGCCCGTTTTCACGCCTCTTGCGCCGGAAATATAATATTATTGATTTGTAAGATCTCGGGGGCGGGAACTTCGAAGTAACTCGATTAATCACAACAAGAATATACCGGCACCCGTCCAACGTTCTCGATGGCGCGCGGTCACAGACTGGGTCCCAACCGTTCTGTCGTCGTGCGCCACTCTCCCCCCCGGGAGATTTCTGAGACGAGATTATGTCCGACGACGAGCCACGATCCGCAGCCGTCGAGAACCTGACGACGCTCGGGTCGAATACCTACGCCGCGCGGACGTTCGTGGCGCTGACCGTCCTCGGCGACGGCACGGCACAGGAGGTGAGCGACGTGGTCGACGTGCCCCGGACGCGACGACGTTCGAGTCGATGTGGAACTGGTCGGATACCCCGGCCGGCCGACTCCTGATGGTGGATCGGGAGCGGACGCTCGTGAGCGTCCTCGTCGACGGTCAGGCGACCACCCGCCCGAACCGCTCGACGAGACGGCCACGGGGGGTCGGGCGCGGCGAACGGCCTCATGATCGTGTTGCGGGCGCTCTTCACGTGGCAGATAGACGGAAACCGCGCGCGCGCGATTAGGAGAGGTTCTCGATGATTTCGACCAGATTCGCCTTGTCCTGCACGCCGATGAGCCGCTCGGCCTGTTCGCCGTTGGCGTAGAACTCCAGCGTCGGGACGCTCTGGATACCCCGCTCCTGGGCGAGTTCCTGCAGTTCGTCGATATCGACTTTCAGGACGACGGCGTCGGTTTCGGCGGCGATTTCTTCGACCGTCGGCTCCAGCATCTTGCAGGGGCCACACCAGTCGGCGTAGTAGTCGACGAGGACGACGGCGTGCTCCTCGACGAGTTCGCTCAGGTGGTCGGCGTCTTCGACGTGAATGGGCTCCTGCTCCGCAGTCGACTTGCTCATACACCCCCGTAGCCACCCGATCCCCTTAACGATTGAGTCGTTCTGGCATCCGGACGCACGACCGTCACGTCACGACTCGACCCGGTACTCCAGCACGACGCCGTCGTCGAGGCGGTCGACGCCGACCAGTTCGAGCGCCGGGAAGTCCTCGACGAACCCCTCGCCGTCCGCGAGCGTCGGCGCCTCGCGGCCGCCGAGAACGAGCGACCCGACGAACACGCTGAGTTCGTCGACGAGGCCCGCCTCGAACAGCGAGAAGATGACTTTGCCGCCGCCCTCGACGAGCAAGCGGTCGACGCCCTCCGTCTCCAACTGGTCGAACGCGGCCGAGAGATTCACCTGCTCCTCGCCGGCTTCGATCACCGTCGCGCCCGCGTCACGCAGGGTCGCCAGCCGCTCCGGAGGTGCCGCCTCCGAGACGAGGAGGTACGTCTCGGCGTCGTCGTTCAACAGCGTCGCGTCCGGCGGCGTGCGGGCGCGGGAGTCCGCGACGACTCGGGCCGGATTCGCCGAGCGCCCGTTGCGCAGGCGCTGGACACGCCGATCCTCCGACTTGACGCCGAGGTGGGGGTCGTCCGCGAGGACCGTCCCGACGCCGACGAGGACGGCGTCGGCGGCCGCACGGAGGCGGTCCACGCGGTCGAAATCCTCGTCGCCGGAGATGCGGACCTGTCGGCGCTCGCGCGTCGACAGTTTCCCGTCCACGCTCGTCGCCGCGTTGACGACGACTTCCATACCCGTCACTTCGCGTCGGGGCGCAAACCGCTTTCGGTGGGCGGTCGGCAACTACGATACCGACCGCGCGACGGGGCGCGCCAACTCCATCTCGAACCCCGGACTGTACTGCACGACCGGATCGGTGGTCGGCGTCGGCAGGCCGACCGCCTCGAAGAGCGTGTTCCGTCGGATGGTCGCGTCGACCGGCCGGAGCGTCCACGGCTCCCGGTCGAGTTCGCCGACCCACACGCGCCCGCGCCCCGCGTTTCCGATGTGCCGACTCTCGCTCTCCGGCAGGAAGTACCGGAGATGCTCGATACAGAACGACTCGATGGAGTCCGGATCGGCTTGGTACGCCTCCCCTGTCGGTCGATACCGCGCCTGAAAGACCGTCGACGGCTCCCCGTCGCGTCGGCTCCGAAACGTCACCGTATCGCCACGGCGTGTCAGCCGCATCGACGCGCGGTGGAAGGGGAGGCCGAAGGCCCGCCGGCCGACCCACGCGGCCAGTCGCTCCCCGGCGTCGAGCGAGAGGAAGTAGACGCCCGACTGGCCATCGAGCGTCACGTACGTCCGCAGGTTGAGTTGTGGCATCCCCCGCTCCAGCCACGGCGGGGGTCGGATCGTCCCCGGGCCGAAGCCCCGATTCTCCAGTGCGAGCGCGCTCACCCACGCCGATCCGTCGAACGTCGCCACGTCGAGCGCGTCCGGAACGTGCGACTCGACGGTCGCCGGATCGAGGGGCCAGTGGGCGAACAACACGTCGCGCCCGGTGACGGTGAGGATGGGTGGCACGGGGTGAGTTCGAACCGGAGTGACTTCGGGGTGACGCCGGTCGTCGAGCGTATCGACCGCGAGCGACCGCAGGGAGCGAGCGGGCCGAGGACCGACCGGAGCGAGACGGCTTGCCGTCTCGCGGAGGAAGGGACGTAGGCTTTTAATCGAGCTTTTGCAAGGGAACGAACAGCGTGAGTGACCGCAGTAAAAGGTCGTTTTTTAAGATCGGACGCCCAACTTCGGCCCGATGCAACTCGACGATCATGCCGAGGAACTCGCCTCCAACCTCGGCGTAGACAAAGCGGAGGTCAAAGACGATCTGGAGAGCCTGCTGGAGTACAACGTACCGGTCGAGGAAGCCAAGGCGAGCATCCGCCGGAAACACGGCGGCGACAGTAGTTCGTCGGCGTCGGCGCCGACGGCCAAATCGCTGGCCGACGTGACGCCGGAGGACGGCTCCGTCACCGCGACGGTCCGGGTGTTGACCAAGGGCACCCGCTCCATCCGGTATCAGGGCGAGGATCAGATCATCCGCGAGGGCGAGTTCGCGGACGACACGGGCCGCATCTCCTACACCGCGTGGGAGGAGTTCGACTTCGAACCCGGTGACTCCATCACCGTCGGCAACGCGAACGTCCGCGAGTGGGAAGGCAAGCCCGAACTCAACCTCGGGACGAACACCACCGTCGCGACGGCCTCGGAGCCGGTCGAGACGCCGTACGACGTGGGCGGCGACCGCGACCTGATCGACCTCGAACCCGGCGACCGTGGCCGGGCGGTCGAGGTGGTCGTGCAGGAACTCGACCGCCGGACCATCGACGGCCGCGACGGCGAGACGGAGATTCTGTCGGGCGTCGTCGCGGACGAGACGGCACGGCTCCCTCTCACGGACTGGGACCCGCACGCCGACATCGAGGAGGGCGCGTCCGTCCGCCTCGAAGACGTGTACGTTCGAGAGTACCGCGGCGTGCCGCAGGTGAACGTCACCGAGTTCTCGACGGTCGAGCGGCTGGACCGCGAGGTTTCCGCGCCGTCGACGGCCCCGCGGATGGGCATCGGCGAGGCCGTCACGAGCGGCGGCCTGTTCGACGTGGAACTCGTCGGCAACGTCATCGAGGTGCGTGACGGCTCCGGCCTGATCGAGCGGTGTCCGGAGTGTGGCCGCGTCGTCCAGAACGGCCAGTGCCGCGCCCACGGCGACGTGGAGGGCGAGGACGACCTGCGCGTGAAGGCCATCCTCGACGACGGCACGGGGACGGTGACGGCCGTCCTCGACACCGACCTGACCGCCGCGGTGTACGGCGGCGACATCGAGGACGCGAAGCAGGCGGCCCGGGACGCGATGGACAAGGAAGTCGTCGCCGACGAAATCCGCGACCGGATCGTCGGCCGCGAGTACCGCGTCCGCGGGTCGCTCTCGGTGGACGAGTACGGCGCCAACCTCGACGCCGACGAGTTCGCGGAGAGCGCAGACGACCCGGCTGACCGTGCCAGCGAACTCCTCGCGGGGGTGGCGCGATGAGCGCGAACGACGACTCCGGCCCCGGCCGCCGCGAGGTGGCTCACCGCCTGTTCGCCGCGGAGTTCGACGATGCCACCGTCTCTTACGCCGAGAGCGACGAGGAGCGCGCGCCGAAGTACGTCGTCACGCCCACCGGCGCGCGGGTGAACCGGATGTTCGCCGTGGGGGTTCTCACGGAGGTCGAGTCGGTCAACGAGGACGTCCTCCGAGCGCGGGTGGTCGACCCCACGGGGGCGTTCGTCTCCTACGCTGGACAGTACCAGCCCGACGCCGCCGCGTTCTTCGAACGGACGGGGCCGCCGACGTTCGTCGCGCTCACGGGCAAGGCCCGGACGTTCGAACCCGAAGACAGCGACCGGGTGTACACGTCGGTTCGTCCGGAGAGCGTCTCGGAAGTCGACGCCGAGACGCGCGACCGTTGGACCGTCTCGGCCGCCGAGGCGACGCTCCGCCGCGTCGCGGCGATGGCCGACGCCCTGTCGATGGACGTGCGGGGCGACGACCTGCGCGCGGCCCTGCTGGACCGCGGCTACGACGAATCGCTGGCGGCGGGCATCCCCATCGCCCTCGACCGCTACGGAACGACGGTCGCGTATCTCGACGCCGTCCGCGAAGTCGCGCTCGATGCGCTGGAAGTCGTCGCGGGCGACCGTGACGAGGTCCGCGCGCTCGACGTGGCGCCGGACGACGCGGGCACCACGTCGCTCGGCCCGCTGCCCGAAGCGGTGCGTCGGGAGCCAGTCACGGACGCGGCGCCGGCGCCCGACGACGGGACGAGTGCCACCACGACAGCCGAGTCGGGCGCCGGGGAAGCGAACGCCGACGCGGTATCGACGAGCGACGACACGGCGGCCGAATCGGCAGCCGACCCCGTATCCGAGCCGGCGTCGGTGTCGGCCGAGGCGACAGCCGAATCCGGAGGTGACGCGGAAGCGGTGTCGGCGGAACCAGCCTCGACGACGGAGCCGGAATCCGAGCCGGAACCGGAACCGGAACCCGAACCGGAGTCGGAGCCTGAACCGGAACCTGAACCGGAGTCGGAGCCTGAACTGGAACCCGACCCCGAGCCGGAGCCTGAACCGGAGTCGGAGCCTGAACCGGAACCTGAACCGGAGTCGGAGCCTGAACCGGAACCCGACCCCGAGCCGGAGCCTGAACCGGAACCCGAACCGGAGTCGGAGCCGACGACCGACGACACCCCCGGCGAACTCGGCGACTTCGACGACGGCGACCTCTACGAACTCGACGACGAGGAGCGCCGCGAGGTCGAGGAGGAGTTCGACGTGGGCTTCGAGAGCGGCGCCGAGGTCGACGACCCGGGCGAAGCCGACATCGACGTGCCGGGCCCGGAGGAGTTGGAGGAGGACTTCGACGAGGTGGACGCCGACGCCGAGTCGGCGGCAGACGACGAGCCGAGCGAGACAGAGGAGGCGAGCGACGAGACTCCGGCCGACGTGGACCTCGAAGCCGCGGCGGTCGACGCCATGGCCGACCTCGACGACGGCGACGGTGCGCCCCACGACGAAGTCGTCGCCGCGGTGGTCGAGGAGTACGGTGCCGATCCGGGCGCCGTCGCGGACGCCATCGACGACGCCCTCATGAGCGGGAAGTGCTACGAACCGAGCGAGGATCGGTTGAAGGCGATTTAGTCGATGTCGCTCGTCGAGCCGGTACCCGGCGAACCGGCCGCCGTCGCGGACTGCGGTGCCGAACGCGCGCTCGTCGTCGCGGACTACCACGCCGGCATCGAGATTGGCCTCCGGTACGAGCGCGGGGTCGAACTCCCCAGCGACGCCGACGCGCGTCGGGAGCGGCTCTGCTCGCTCTGTGACCGCACTGCGCCGGACCGCGTGGTCGTCCTCGGCGACCTCGTCCACCGGATCGGCGACCCGGGACGGGGCGAACGCGACGAGGTGGGCGCCCTGCTCGATGCCCTCGACGCCCGGAACGTACCGCTGACGCTCGTCCCCGGCAACCACGACGGGGGCGTGGCGGACGCCTACGACGAGCGGCTGGACGTGGCCGACGCCGGCGGCCTGCGCCTCGGCGACGTGGGCTTCGTCCACGGGCACACGTGGCCCGACCGGGCCGTCCTCGGCGCGCGGACGGTCTGTATGGGGCACGAACACCCGCAAGTTCGGCTGGAAGACGAGGTGGGTGGCGGCCGGGCGGAGAAGGCGTGGCTCCGGGGCCCGCTCCGTCTCGACCCCTTCGCCGACCACTTCGACGTGGCGCCCGCGTCGCTCGGCTGGGGGCGGCCGGAACTCGTCGTCTTCCCCGCGTTCAACGACCGGTCGGGGGGGACGTGGATCAACGTCGAAGGCCAGTCGTTCCTCTCGCCGTTTCTGCCCGAGGCGCTCGACGACGACGCGGAGGCGTACCTGCTCGACGGGACGCGATTGGGCGCGTATCGGCGGGTCTGAGGGGCGTGTCGGCGCCCAGCGTCACGCTCCAGGCACGCCGAACGCGCCGATGCCGATATCGAGGACGGCGTTCACGACGAAGAGGACGAGGAGGGCGGCGACCCACGCGACGAGCCCCATCGTCGCGGCCGTCCCCCAGCCGCCGGGATACCGCCATTTCAGGACGCCGATCCAGACGATCAGTGCGATGATCGAGCCGATCAGCGGAATCCACGAGACGACTGCCCAGCCGATGGCGCCGAGGAGTGCGGTGACGACGGCCCGGCTGTAGTCGTCCACGTCCGCGACGACACGTGCGCTGACGTAGATGGCGAAGCCGCCGACCAGCAAGGCGACGACGAACGCGACGAGCGACCCGACGAACGGAATGGGCATGGATGTCGGTCGGTTGGCCACCGACTAATCTCTGGGGGCCGAACGCGTCGTCCGCCCCACGAACGGTGACCTTAATCGGCTCGCACCAGTACAGAAGGTCGAATGGCAGACGCGACGCTCGACGGGATGGACGCCTTCACCCACCTCGGCGAGCGGGTCCGGTCGGCGCTCTCCGAGCGGGGGTTCTCGACACCCACGGAGCCACAGCGCCGGGCGATTCCTCCCCTCGCGGCTGGCGAGAATGCCCTCGTCCTCGCGCCGACGGGGACGGGGAAGACGGAGACGGCGATGCTGCCGGTGTTCGACGCCATCCACCGCGCCGAGGACCGCTTCGGCATCTCCGCGCTCTACGTCACGCCCCTCCGCGCGCTCAACCGCGATATGCGCGAACGCCTCGACTGGTGGGGCGAGTACCTCGACGTGGAAGTGGACGTACGCCACGGCGACACCACGCAGTACCAGCGGGGCAAGCAGGCCGACGACCCGCCGGACGTGTTGGTGACGACCCCCGAGACGTTGCAGGCGATGCTGACCGGCGAGAAGTTGCGGAAAGCGCTCGAAGACGTGGAACACGTGATCGTCGACGAGGTCCACGAACTCGCGTCGTCGAAGCGGGGCGCGCAGTTGACGGTGGGGTTGGAGCGCCTCCGGAATCTGGCCGGCCCCTTCCAGCGCATCGGCCTCTCCGCGACGGTCGGCTCACCGGCGGAAGTGGGCAAGTTCCTGACCGGCGACCGGGGCTGTACGCTCGTCGAAGTCGACGCCGGCACCAACGTCGAGTTCCGGGTTCGGAACCCGGAGCCGACCGACGAGGACGAACGCCTCGCCGGCGAACTCGCCACCGACGTGGACATCGCCAGCCACGTCCGAGCGATACGTGACATCGTCGCCGAGAACCAGTCGACGCTGGTGTTCGTCAACACGCGCCAGACCGCCGAAGCGCTGGGCTCGCGGTTCAAGCGCCTCGACGCACCTATCGGCGTCCACCACGGGTCGCTCTCGAAGGAGGCCCGGATCGAGGTCGAGGAGGCGTTCAAGACGGGCGAGATCGACGGTCTCGTCTGTACCTCCTCCATGGAACTCGGCATCGACGTGGGGCGGGTGGACCACGTCGTCCAGTACGGGAGTCCCCGGGAGGTGGCGCGTTTGCTGCAGCGGGTCGGCCGCGCCGGCCACCGCCGCGACGCGGTATCGGAGGGGACGATCCTCGTCGATCACCCGGACGACACCTTCGAAGCCCTCGCCATCGCTCGCCGGGCGGTAGCGGGGGAGGTCGAACCCGCCGCGATCCACCACGGCAGCCTCGACGTGGTCGCCAATCAGATCGTCGGCTGCGTGATGGATCACGGCGAGGTCAGTGCCCGCGAGGCCTACGAGACGCTGACGCGGGCGTATCCCTTCCGCGACCTCTCCGAATCCCAGTTCCGCGAGGTGGTGCGGGAGCTGTCGGGCAACCGCCTCCTGTGGTTAGAGGAGGACGCCGACCGGCTGGAGAAGTCGGGCGGCACGTGGCGGTACTTCTACGCCAACCTCTCGATGATCCCCGACGAGGAGACCTACGAGGTGTACGACCTCTCCTCACGGGAGACCATCGGGACGCTCGACGAGAAGTTCGTCCTCAACTTCGCGACGCCGGGCGAGGTGTTCATCCAGCGGGGCGAGATGTGGCGCATCACGGAAGTCGACGAGGAGGAGACCAAAGTCGACGTGACGCCAATCGAGGACCCCGCAGGCGAGGTGCCGTCGTGGACGGGATCGGAGATTCCGGTCCCGGCCGCCGTCGCTGGCGAGGTGGGGCAGATGCGCGGCGTCGCAACCGGGCAGTTCGACCGCGGCGCCGACCGCGCGGCCGTCGCCCGCGAGTTCCTGCCCCGATATCCGGGTGACGAGCGCACCGTGAGTGAGGCACTCGCCCCCGTCGAGCGACAGGTCGAGACGGACGCCCCGACGCCGACGGACGACCGCATCGTCGTCGAGGGGCAGGGTCGGACCGTCGTCGTCAACGCCGCGTTCGGCCACGAGGTGAACGAGACGCTCGGGCGGCTCTGCTCCGCCCTCGTCGGCCAGCGCACCGGGTCCTCCGTGGGCATGGAGGTCGACCCCTACCGGATCGAACTGGAAGTCCCCGGGCGGACGGGGCCGAGCGACGTGATCGGCGTACTGGAGTCGACCGATCCCGCTCACGTCGAAGGCCTCCTCGAACTCGCCCTGAAGAACTCGGGGACGCTGAAGTTCACGCTCGCGCAGGTGGCCGCGAAGTTCGGCGCGCTCAAGCGGTATCAGGGACAGGGTCGCTTCGGCGCCGACCGCCTGCTGGCCGCCTTGGAGGACACGCCTGTCTACGACGAGGCGGTCCGCGAGGTGTTCCACACCGACCTCGCCGTCGACGAGGCGGCCGACGTGTTAGCGCGTATCCAGTCCGGCGACATCGACCTAGTCACGGCGCGGGAGTTGACGCCCATCGGCACCGGCGGACGGTCGAGCGGGCGCGAACTCCTCGTCCCCGAGAACGCGGACGCGAGCGTCGTCGGGACGCTGAAAGAGCGCATCCACGAGGATCGGGTGATCCTCGCTTGCCTCCACTGTACGGAGTGGACGCGGAAGACGAAAGTGAAACGCGTCCCCGACCAGCCCCGGTGTCCGGAGTGTGAGTCGACGCGTATCGCCGCGCTCAATCCGTGGGACGAGGAGGTGGTCAAGGCCGTGCGCGCAAACGAGAAGGACGACGAACAGGAACGGATGACTGAGCGGGCCTACCGCTCGGCCAATCTGGTGCAGAGCCACGGCAAGCAGGCGGTCGTCGCCATGGCCGCCCGGGGCGTCGGCCCCCACAACGCCGCCAGGATCATCGCCAAACTCCGCGAAAACGAGGCCGACTTCTACCGCGATATTCTCGAACAAGAGCGCCAGTACGCTCGGACGCAGTCGTTCTGGGACTAGACGTCGTTCATCCGCGTTTTCGTGACCTCGCCACAGACCCGGCACTCCACGATCCGATAGGGTTCCCGCGAAAACGCCGAATTCTCCCGTGTGGGACTCTCCGTGAGAATCGATATCGAGACCTCGATCGGCTGTGCTTTCCCGCACTCGTCGCAGTATTCGGTCGTCGTGGTCGTCTGTCGGGTTTTACTTGCCATCGGGGTCGTCCTCGCTTCCAGTTTGGGCACGCCCCACTTCGACAGTCGACCTAAGTGATTAGGCCGTCGGGCCGGGTTGCGATCCTCACGGCACTCGGCAGATTCGCCCCGCGGTCACGTCGCTCCCGGGACTGTACCGAACGCGCGGGTCGCCCTCGGGACGGTCGAACCCGTTCGCCTCGAAGAGCGTGTTCTCCCGAATCGTGAGCGTCGCGTCGCGCAACTCCCACGGCGGGTGGTCGACCTCGCCACGGTAGAGGCGGCCGCCGTCGCTCTCCGTGTAGAAGCGGTAGCGCTCGGTGAGGAAGGCGTCGAGCGAGTCCGAGTCGACGGTGTCTGCCGCGCCCGCCGGCCGGTACGTGGCGTCGAACCGTGCCGACGACGCGCCGCGGTGGGTGCGCCGACTCCGGAACCGAATCCCGTCCGGGCGGTCCTCGACTTGCATCTTCGCGCGGTAGTACGGGAGTCGGAACAGACCGCGGGCCAGCGTCACGCCGATGGGGTCGGCGGCGTCGAGGTTGTAGAAGTAGACGCCCGGCCCCGCCGCCGACCGGACGTACGTTCGAAGGTTCAGTTCGGGAAAGGAGAGGCCGACCGGCACGCCCCGCGGCCGGATCGACCGCATCCGAAATCCGACGATACCGAGGTAGGCGTCGCCATCGTGGGTGTCCACGTCGAGGCCGTCGGGGAGCGTCGGCGCGACGACGCCCGGATCGACTGGCCAGTGGGCGAAGAGGACGTCGTCCCAGCGCATCGAGAGGAGCGAGCGCATGGGTGGGGGTAGGGCCGCGAGCGGGTTTGGTCTGTCGGCTAGTCGAGCGACGGCGACACGCTCTCCAGCGCGGCCGCGAAGTGTGCGGCCGTCAGCGACACCTCGTCCGCGTGTTCGTTGGCCTCGGGGCCGGGGTAGGCGTCGGCCACGGCCCGCACCGCGAGCATGGCCGCCTCCCGGCAGACGGCCGCGAGGTCGGCACCCGAGTACCCCGCCGTGCGAGCGGCGAGGTCGTCGAGGTCCACGTCGTCGGTAAGTGGCTTGGCACGGGTGTGAACGTCGAGGATGGCACGGCGGGCGGGTTCGTCCGGCGCCGGTACCTCGACGTGGGACTCCAGACGCCCGGCGCGCAGGAGTGCGGGATCGAGTGCGTCCTTCCGGTTCGTCGCCGCGAGGACGATCAGGTTGGGGTTGTCCGCGACGGCGTCGAACTCCGTCAGCAACTGGGAGACGACGCGCTCGGTCACCTCGTTGCCGGCGCGGTCGCGGTCCGTCGCCACGGCGTCGATTTCGTCGAAGAAGACGATGGCTGGCGCGGTCTGACGGGCGCGGGCGAACACTTCCCGCACGGCTTTCTCGCTCTCGCCGACGTAGCGATCCAGCAACTCGGGCCCCTGCACGCGGACGAAGTTCACCTCGCTCTCGGCGGCGATGGCGCGGGCGAGGAGGGTCTTGCCCGTCCCCGGCGGGCCGTAGAGCAGGACGCCCGAGGGCGGGTCGGCGTCCGCCGCCTCGAACAGGGGACCGTAGGTGAGCGGCCACGTCACGGCGCGTTCGAGGGTGGCTTTCGCCTCGTCGAGGCCGCCGACCGACTCGAACCCTTCGGTCGGCGCCTCGGAGACGTACTCGCGCATGGCGCTGGGGTCGACGCTCGCCATCGCCGTCTCGAAGTCGTCGCGGGTCACCTGGATGTCGGCCGTCTGCGTCCCCTCGCGTTTGGCGCGGCGGAGGGCCGACATCGCGGCTTCGGTCACGAGCGATTCGAGGTCGGCGCCGACGAACCCGTGGGTGTGGCTGGCGAGGCGGTCCAGATTCACGTCGTCGGTCATCGGCACGCGGCGCGTGTGTACGTCGAGAATCTCTCGGCGGCCGGCGACGCCGGGCACGCCGATCTCGATCTCGCGGTCGAACCGGCCGCCGCGACGGAGGGCGGGATCGAGGTCGTCGATGCGGTTAGTCGCCCCGATGACGATCACCTCGCCCCGGGCTTCGAGGCCGTCCATCAGGGAGAGGAGTTGGCCGACGATCCGATCCTCCATCCCGCCGCCGTCCTCGCGTTTCGGCGCGACGGAGTCGATTTCGTCGAAGAAGACGATGGTCGGCGCCTCCTCGCGGGCGCGTTCGAACACCGTCCGCAGGCGCTCCTCGCTGTCGCCCTTGTACTTCGAGACGATTTCGGGGCCGGAGACGGAGATGAAAGTGGCATCTACCTCGTTGGCGACCGCCTTGGCGATCAGCGTCTTGCCCGTCCCCGGCGGGCCGTAGAGCAGGACGCCCTTCGGCGGGGAGACACCGAGGCGGACGAACAGTTCCGGCTCCGCCAGCGGGAGTTCGATCATCTCCCGTACGAGGTCGAGTTCGTCGTCGAGGCCGCCGATATCCTCGTAGGTGACGCCCGTCGCCGGGCGGCCGGCAGCCTCGCCACCTCCGAGCGTCGGGGGCGTCGTGGCCGATCCCTCGTCGCTCACGTCGACCGGCTCACCGCTCGAGGCGGATGCTCGGTCCGCACCGCTCCCGTTGCCACCGACCAGTCGCACCTCGGTTCCGTCGGTCGTTCGAACGGCACCTTCGGGACGTGTCTCGACGACCACGAACGGATCGGCACCGAGGCTGTCGACCCGGACACGGTCGCCGTCGCGGAGCGGGCGGCTCTCGATGGTCCGCCGGAGTTCGCGCCGCACCGACTCGCGGTCGGCGTCGATTCCCTCGGGCGCCGAGAGCGTGATGGAATCGGCGTCGGCGACGCTCGCGCGTCGCACGCGGACGGTGTCGCCGACGGCCACGCCGGCGTCCGCACGCGTCCCCGCGTCGATCATGATGGCGTCACCGGGCACGCCGGCCCGTGCCGGCCAGAGTTTCGCGACCGTCTCGCGTTCGCCCTCGATGGTGACTGCGTCGCCGCTCAACACGCCGAGTCGCTTCCGGGCGGCCTCCGGGAGACGGGCGATGCCACGGCCCGCGTCCC
Organism: Haloplanus aerogenes; assembly: GCF_003856835.1. Taxonomy (NCBI): domain Archaea; kingdom Methanobacteriati; phylum Methanobacteriota; class Halobacteria; order Halobacteriales; family Haloferacaceae; genus Haloplanus; species Haloplanus aerogenes. Next base: position 2,713,712 of record NZ_CP034145.1, on the reverse strand, counting down.
GTTTCTCCGCGCTCCGAACCGTGAGTTCGATGCCGCCGCGCTCGTTCATCGTCGGCCGTAGGGTCGGCCGGGCCTTTACCCTTCGCTCCCGCCGACCGGTCGCCGTTCGGCGCGACGCCACACAGTGCCAACGTTGATTAGAGCCGAACGCCGGGATGTGTCCATGGATATCACCACTCACGATATCGGTGCGGCCGAGACGACGACATCCCATTCGGGGCGGAGGGCGGCGTAGATGCGGTATCTCGCCTGCACCGCGACCGGCGTTCCGCAACTCGGTGACGACGAGGGGTTCGTCCCGCTCTCCGCGGCCTATCCCGACGCGACGAGCGTCCGCGACGCCCTCCCCGAGGCGCCCGGCGGCCTCGTCGACCCGGCCGAGGCGCCGGCCGGTCGCGTGCCCCGCAAGAACCTCTCCCTCGGGTCGGTGCTACCGGACCCGGGCAAACTCTTCGGCATCGGCCTCAACTACGCGGAACACGCCGCCGACCTCTCGGAGGAGGCGCCGGACGAACCGGCCAGTTTCTTCAAACCGAGCACCGCCGCGACGGGGCCGGGCGGGCCCATCCGCCTCCCGCCAGCCGACATCTCCGACCGCGTCACGGCGGAGGCCGAACTCGCCGTCGTCGTCGGCAAGACCTGTCGAAACGTCTCGGTCGAGGAAGCCGACGAGGTCATCGCGGGCTACATGCCCGTCATCGACATGACCGCCGAGGACATCCTCCAGCGCAACCCGCGATTTCTCACCCGGTCGAAGAGCTTCGACTCCTTCATCGTCCTCGGCCCGCACCTCGCGGTTCCCAGGCCCGGGATGGATCTCGCCGATATCGAGGTCCGAACCGTCGTAAACGGCGAGGTGACGGCGCGCAACGTCGTCGACAATATGCACTTCTCGCCCCGCGAACTCGTCGCGTTCCACTCGGACGTGATGACGCTCGAACCCGGTGACGTCATCTCGACCGGCACGCCCGGCGCGGAACCAATCGACCCCGGCGATCACGTCAGGGCCGAAATCGACGCGTTCGGCGCCGTCGAGGCGGACGTGGTTCGCTAAGTTCGTCGTCCTCACTCCCCGTTCGCCGAGAACGTCGGCTCGCCGTCATCGAACGACAGCTCTAGCCACTGTTCGACCTCGACAGCGTCGGGTGCGTCCCGTGCCAGCGCCTCGGAGACGCGGAACTCGCCGAGATGACCCGTATCGCGGATCCACACGATCCGCACCGTCTCCGGATCGTAGGTGCCGATGGTCGAGAGTGCCGCCGAAATTGCGCGTTCGTCGTCCGGGAGGACGACCGGAATCACGGCCTTGCTCAAGGAGTTGCTGGTGAGGGCGTTGGTGTAGACCTGATCGAGGTCGAGTTCGTCCACGACTGCCCGTGTCGTCACGTCCGCTAGCCCGATGCCGTTGCCGTTGCCGTGGGTGGCTTCGGTGAGGCCACGGACGACGATGCGGTCGATGGCCGGCGAATCCGGGTCGTCCGCGTTCAACACCCGATAGCGACCGATCACGTTGGTGTCCATGCCCGCGCCCGAGACGTCCTTGCCGATGCGGTCGACGACGAGGACGTCGATGTCGTCGTACGGAAGTGTCGGCATGTACGCGTCGGCCGCTTCCTTCAGCGGTTCCTCGGCGTCGGGGAGGGCGGCGGCGGGGACGGCCTCGACGGTCGCCGTGCGATCGTGGAAGTTCTCGACGATGGCGACCCCGCCGAGCAGCGGCGCCGCCTCGCGGATCACCTCGAAGGCCGCCTCGATGACCGGGACGTACCCCCGGTCGAGGGCGTGTTCGTGCGCCGCCTGTGCCCCGGCTTGCTTCCCGAGGCCGATGGCCGTCATCTTCGCCAACCCGCTCTCGAAGCGCCCCGTGAAGTTCGTGTGTGCCTTCACACGGTTGACGACGAGGATGCCGTCGGCGTCGAGCGCCGCCGCCGAGAAGGGAACCGGCGCGCCGACCTCCGACTCACCGAGTACCGTCGTGTCCATCCGGGCGTCGATGGGACAGCCGAGTGCGTCCTCGGTGAGGCCGATACCGGCCAGCGTCTCGCGTTGGCCCTCGGCGGTCGCCCCGCCGTGACTCCCCATCGCCGGCACCACGACGGGGTCGAACCCCCGGTCGCGGAGTTCGTCGACGACAGTGCGGGCGACGGTCACGATGTCGTGGATGCCGCGACTCCCGAGGCCGACGGCTACCGTGGCGCCGTCGGGCAAGTCGGCGAGTGGCAGTCGGTCGAGTTCCGCCCGGGTCGTGCCGGCCACGTCGTCGAGTTCCGGCGTCTCGGGGTCGTACCGCACCGCCGCGAACCGTGGCAGGGTGGGCAACGTGAGTACCTCGTCGACGACGGCCCCGTCCGGAAATTGCATGGTAGTGGATAGCGCGAACGGCGTGTAAACCTTGTCGGCGCCGGCGGTGTGGTTCGCGTTCGCATAGACCTTTAGGCTCGCCCGGCGAACGGTTCGGGCATGGAAGCCACAGACAGCGAGCGCTTCGCAGTGTCGATTCCGCTTGGCGTGCCCGTCGCCGTCGCGACACACACCGTCGCGGAGGTGCGTGTCTGATGCGCGATTACAGTAACCAGACGACGCGTCGGGCCGACGCGCGGGACGTGACGATCACCGACATCGAGACGGCGGTTATCGAGGGGAACTTCGACTGGAATCTCGTGCGGATTCACACCGACGCCGGCGTCACCGGCCTCGGCGAATCCTACCGCGGCGGGACGGTCACGGACATCATGGCGTACATGGCCGACTTCCTCGTCGGGGAGAACCCCCTCGACGTGGAGCGACTCTTCCGCCGGATGGTGCAGGAGACGTCCGGCCACGGTGGCACGACGGGGAAAGTCGTGACGGCGGCCTCGGGCATCGAAATCGCCCTCTGGGATCTGGCCGGCAAACTCCTCGACGTGCCCACCTACCAGTTGCTCGGCGGCAAGTATCGCGACGACGTGCGCATCTACTGTGACCTCCACGCGGGGGAGGCCTACGCCGTCGACACCGGCTACACCGAGTACGGCGAGGCGGAGTCCTACCAGCCCGACGCGTATGCCGAGACGGCCGCGGCGGCCGTCGAGATGGGCTTCGACGCCATCAAGTTCGACCTCGATACGCCCACGGACAACGACCCCGACCCCTTCAACGGCCGCCTCTCGGCGGCGGACGTGGCGGCCAAACGCGACATCGTCGAACGCGTCCACGAGACGGTCGGCGACGACGCCGAAGTCGCGTTCGACTGTCACTGGGACTACTCCATCGACAGCGCGAAGCGCCTCGCTCGCGCGCTGGAACCCTACGACCTGCTGTGGCTCGAAGACGTACTGCCGCCGGAGAACGTCGACGCCCAGCGCGAGGTGGCTCGCTCGACGTCGACGCCCCTGGCGACGGGCGAGAACCGATTCCGCGTCCACGAGTTCTCCGACCTGCTCTACGACTTCGCGGTGGACGTGGTGACGCCCGACCCCACCACGTGTGGCGGCCTCGCCGAGTCACGAGCCATCGCCAACCGAGCCGAGGAGAACTACATCACCTTCTCGCCGCACAACGTCTGCAGTCCCGTGGGAACGATGGCCTGTGTCCACCTCGGTGCGTCCGTCGCCAACTTCGGCTACCTCGAATACCACGCGCTGGAGGTGGACTGGTGGGACGACTTGCTCGTCCGGGACGACCCGCTCATTCAGGACGGTCGCATCGCCGTGCCCGAGACGCCGGGCCTCGGTGTCGAACTCGACGAGGACGTGGCCGCCGAACACGCGAAAGGCGACTCGCTCTGGACGTAGCCGAGCGCAGTTGTAGCCGCCGACGGGGTCACAGACGGTTACGGCCGTCGTCCGGACGGCGCTGTATCGGTACGTGACGACGGGCGACCGCGTCGGGTCGGTCGTCGCCGGCGACGATTCCCTCTACGCGGCGAACAACGAACGCCTGTTCGTCATCGAGCGCTCTCTCGACTGAGCCCTCCCTCGTTGTGGCGAAGCGGTCGTCTCCTCGGGACTCTCTCTGCCAGTTCGTCTGCCTCCCGCTCGAAGCGTTCCTCGACGCCGGCGTCGGCAACATTGAAGTCACTGCTGTCAGTGGGACGGTGCATACAGGACATCTTCGCATGGAACATAATTCTCTCTCTCGACAGAAGGCGCAGCTGGACAAGACCGAACGAGAGCATCTCGAAGATGTCGTCGAGGAGCTTCGGAGCCGTGTCGAAGACAACGTGCGGTTCCAACTCACGCAACACGGACTGGACGACGAGCCAGAAGACGGGGAGCCACTAGACGAAGAAATCGAACAGCTCGTCGAAGCCATCGAGATAGAGGGGGCCGACGGTCACACCTGGGAAGAGGCGTTCGAGAAGTATATTGCGGGCGTTGGGTATACTATCGTCAATCGACTCGCGGCGCTGCGGTGTATGGAGGTTCGTGACTTCATCGACGAGGAAGTCACCGTCTTCAAGGAGAACGGCCTGACACCCGCTGCCGAGACGCTCGTCCACGAGGAGTTTTTGCTGGAAGACGAAGCGATTCTCGCGGCGTATCACAATTCCTGTGACGAACTCGCCGACGAAATCGAGATCCTCTTCGATCGTTCGTCCACCTACAGCCTGATCGATCCCGACGACGACACGTTCGAGGAACTCTGCAGGATGCTCGACGACATTCCCGACGCGGTGTGGCGAGCAGACGACGTCCTCGGGTGGATCTACGAGTATTACAATCGCCCCGTCGTTGAAGCCCTCGACGCAAAGAACACGCTCGAGCCGGAGGACGTCGGGCCTGCTAATCAGTTCTACACGCCTCACTGGGTCGTTCGAATGCTAACCGATAACAGCCTCGGGAAGCTCTATCTCGAAGCGACTGGTCAGGCGGACACTGTCCCGGACGCGAAGGCACTCTCACCGGACGAGCGGAAAAACCGCCTGGTCACACCCGAAGACGCTCCGAGTGTCCCCGAACTCTGCACGTACCTGATCCCGGACGACGACAACCACGACGCACCCGACTTCGATCATCCACGGGAACTTCGCATCATCGATCCAGCCTGTGGGAGTGGCCACTTCCTCCTCTACGCGTTCGACGTTCTCGAGCGCATCTGGTGGGCCGAAACCGACCTCGACCGTGGAGAGGTTCCCGAACAAATTCTGAAACACAATCTCTACGGGGTCGACATCGATCTGCGCTCCTGCCAGCTCTCCGCGTTCAACCTCTACCTGAAAGCCCGTACTCGGGCCGAATCCGAAGGTAACACGGGATTCGAGATGCCGAGTCTCGGCATCGTCACCGCAGACGCTCGCGTCGCAGATGTCGAAGAGGCTATCGGTGTCCTCGATACGATCACCGGTGACGGAACGGATGTGCGCGACGCGCTCGACGACGTAATCGACGACTTTCAAACGACGGAAGCACTGGGCAGTCTACTGGACGTGCAGGGCACACTCGATGCGGAGTTCGAGAGCGGCCAGACCGACATTATGGGGTGGGGAGGAGACGCTCCGAAGACACTCAACGGATTCCTCAAACGTCTCGAGACGGCCGTCGAAGAGCGGACCTCGGACTCGTTCGGCGAACAGAATCTGCGGAGCTTTCTCAACCTGCTCGTGGTCTTGACTCAAGACTACGATGTTGCACTGATGAACCCGCCGTACGGGTCGGGTGGTCGGATGCCTGCCGACGTTCAGGAGTACGTCGAGGAACATTTCGATTACAAGACAGAATACTACATCAATTTCTTCGAGGCCTGCGATCGATTCGTACGGACCAACGGACGGATTGGCATGCTGGTCCCTCGATCGTTCATGTTTCTCACGTCGTTCCGTGATTTCCGAGAGGACTTCGTCGGTGGGCGCGGAACGTTCGACTTCCTCGCCGAGTACGGCATCGATATACTCGACAACGCGACAGTTCGGACTGCGGGGACGGTCGTTCGCTCCGGTGTTTCGGGGAGACAGGAAGGAACGTTCATCCGCCTCGAAGACGTCGACAAAAGCGCGAAAGAACACGCGTTCCTCAGATCCGCCTTTGTCGATCCCGTCGATGATGGGGTACAACGCATTTATACCAGAGATATCGACGAGTTCGAACTGATCCCCGGGATGCCGCTCTCCTACTGGGTCCCACGGTCACTCCGATCCCTTTACGACTCGCAGAGTTTCCTCGATGCCGACAAAGGTCACGTCGACGGCGATAGTCTTGGAGAAGTTAGTGCTGGCCTTTGTACCGGCGATGACGGACGCTTCGTCCGAAAGTTTTGGGAGGTCAACGGCGACGCTTCGTGGGTCCCGTTCGCCAAGGGAGGCGAAGATGCGTGGCTCCTTCCACGTGTGACCCACTCCGTGAATTGGGCCCCTCGGGAGATGGAGAGCCAACCGGGCGGACGGGTACAGAACGTTGATAACTATTTCAGTGAAGCACTGTCCTACACGGTCGCCAAGGAGTCCGGCCGTCGATTCGGGTATCTGCATTCGAGTTCGATCTTCAGCCACAAAGGATCGGTCCTCATCCCGGATCGATGTATCTGGAACGCGCTGTCGTACACGAACAGCCATCTTTTCACCTACCTGATGCTTGCGCAGACGACCGAACGTATGTGGGAGATTGGCTTGGTCTCGAAAGTACCGTGGATGAGCGAACTCGAGACCCAACAGCAACTCGAGGCCCTCGCTCGTGAGGCAGTTGGATATCTCGTCTCGAAGCGGCAGTACGATTTCAATTCGCCACACTACGACGGGCCAATACTGCTCGACGTTCTCGGGGCTGGAGAATCGCTTCCACAGTACGATCACCCTCACCGAGAACTTCGCGACGATCTCACGCTGGTGGAGCCTACTCGTACAGTCGACGAGTCAGCGTCTATAGAAGACCTTGGAACCGCAGCAGCACGACATCTCGAATCTGTCGACTCCAACCTCCAAGCCTGTGCGGAGGCCATCGACGATGCCGTCTTCGACTGCTTCGATATCAGCGACGATCAGTGTGAGACGGTGCTTCAAGAGATCGCACTCCGCACGAACGAAGACCCGCGCGAACGTGAGACGTACGATCCGGAATCGATCAGTGAACCCTCCGAAGAGTTCCCGAAGCAGGTGAAAGACCTGCTCCTTCACTTCGCACTTCAGGTGATCCACGACGACGATGACGGCATCGTCCCGATTTCCCGTGTCGACGGCGAGGATAACCTCCTGGCCCGAATAGAGACCGAGTTCGAACGCGTCTGGGGAGACGATGCGGCCGATCGTCTCGCAGAAGTGGATCGCGTACTCGGCTCGAAGACAGCAGACGAGGAAGCGTACCCGAATCTCCGCACGTGGCTCGAAGACGATCTCTTCGACTACCACATCTCGACGTTCGACCGAACGCCGATCCTCTGGCAGTTGACGAGCGAGCGCCTCGTTTCCGACCCCGAGGGCGAGGGTTTCGCGTGTCTCGTCGACTACCACCAGATGGACGGCGGGCTGTTCGACCGGCTGACGAACCGCTATCTAGAACCACGGAAAGCACTGCTGCGGGAGCGACGCTCGGTCGCAAACCGCCGACGGAGCGACAGTTCCCTCTCCGCCAGCGAGCAAGCCGTGGCTGCCGAGGAGTACGCGCGTTGTGAGAGCGGTCTCGAACAGATTTCTGTCCTCGAAGAACGCTTCACAGCACTCGCACAGTCCGCTCCGCGTGAGTGGCCCGCTGAAGAGCGGGAGCTCGCCGGTTCGATGGTCGACCGCGTCGCCGAATTCCGTGAGCGGACCGCCCACCGTCTCGATGTTCTCGACGAGCTCGCGAACTGCGACGACGTCGATATGGCGGAGCTGTTCAGTCCCTCGTTCTACGACACGGTCGACGAACATCGCGAGGAGTGGCTGGATGCACTCGAAGACCTCGAAGATGCGTTTGAGGCATACACCGAAGACGGGGAGACGCCGATCGAACCGCATCTCTATGACTTCTTCGCGTATTACGACGACCTCATCGGGTCCGCACACTACGCGAGCAACGGCATTCTCTTCACAACGTACTATTACGAGCAGTTCGAGGAGGCTGATCAGTCCCAACTCGGTGGCCAGGAGTCCAACGAGTGTCAGCAGCTCGTCTCTCAACTGGCGAGCGGCGTCGACGAGTACAAACGACTCGCTGCGGAGATCGACGACGCGTGTGAGGAGATCACACGGGCGATACCGTCCGACTGGGAAGAGCGTGCGCTCTCCGAGATTACGACCGACGGATATCAGCCGAACCACAAACACGGCGTCGAACTCAACATCACGCCACTCGTGGACGCGGAAATCGTCCCAGAGATCGTTGACACACAGGTGATCTAATCACCCCGAAAAATCGTCGGAGGATGCTCCGATGGGGGGTCGACCCCGATTGCGAGACTCGCTTCGTCGTCGGCGCGAAGCGCCGACTGCCCGAGGAACCGGAGGTTCCTCGCTGCTCGTCTCGCGTGGTTCGAATTCCCCTCTCCACAGTTCCTCACTACGGTCGGAAAATGCTCCGACAGGGATTCGAACCCTGGTCATTGCCGTGAGAGGGCAATATGATTGGCCGGACTACACTATCGGAGCTTACTCGACGCACCGTGCGTCGATCACATCAAATCCGAAGGGGTGCCAATATTTAAACTCCACTATCTCGGTCGACGGGTATCGAATCGCCGCCCGGAGCCGATTCGCGCCGGCGCCCGGATGCACGAGAGCTACTATCAAGGGGCTCGGGACCGTCGGGGCGAACGACCATGAGTCTCGACAACAACGCGACCCTCGTCACGGGCGCGAGTTCCGGTATCGGTGAGGCAACGGCGCACGAGTTCGCGAGTCAGGGCGCGCGCGTCGCCCTCGCCGCGCGGAGCGAGGATCGGTTGGCCGCCATCGCCGCCGACCTCGAAACCGAGTACGGTGCGGAGACGCTCGTCGTTCCGACGGACGTACGCGAGGAGGCCGCGGTGGAGGATCTGATCACCACCGTCGTCGACGAGTTCGGCGGCCTCGACGTACTGGTCAACAACGCGGGGCTGGGCCGCGGGGGCGACGTGGCCGACCTCTCGACGGAGGACTACCGGGCGATGATGGACACGAACGTCGACGGCGTCTTCTTCGCGACGCGGGCGGCCCTCCCGCATCTGGAGGCGTCGGACGGCAACCTCATCTTCGTCGGGAGTTTCGCGGGGCAGTACCCCCGCCCCGGCAATCCCGTCTACTCGGCGACGAAGTGGTGGGTTCGGGGCTTCGCCCACGGCGTCGAGGGACAGTCCGGGCCGGACGGCGTCGGCGTCACGGTCGTCAACCCGACGGAGGTGCGGACGGAGTTCGCCAGCGAGAGCGGCAGTTCCTTCGCCGAGCGGTTCGAGCCGGGCGAGGTGAGCGAACCCGAGGAGATCGCGGACGCCATCGGCTTCGCGGCCGCCCAGGACCACTCGACCGTCCACGAGATCGACGTCTACCGTCGCGACAAGTTCGAGGGGTGGTAGATCGCGGTGTGGCGGGCGTTCACGGGGTTCCGGTGTCGACCGATTCGACGCCAGCGTCGGGCGCCACGCGCTTGAGTCGCTGGATGTCGCGCATCGCTGCCTGCTTGGTCTCGTAGACGCCGTCACTGGTCGCGAGGGTCGATCCGTCGTCGGCTCGGAGATGCCACTGGAACGTCTCGTCGCCGGTCTCGATCACCCGAAACGTCGTCTCGGTGGTCATCGAATCATTCAAGAGAGCTGTCTGGACCACCAGCGGAGCCAGTCGGCTAGCGGGCCGCGCATCCCCTCGACGTGGACGCGGACGGTCCCGTCGAGATGCCAGCGGGCGAACTCTGACTCCGAGTCCATCCGCAAGGGCACGTCCACGGTCACGTCTTCGAACGTACACTCCAGATCCTCCTCACGGTCGATGGCCGTATCGAGGACGTCGTCGACGACGTCCAGCCACGTCTGCCCCTCACCGGCGGTGGGTCGTCCGGACGGATCGTTCGACATCAGCTACTACAAGTGACGACACTGGCTTGTATCTTCGCCCCTGCGTGCCGAAGCGTTTTGACGATTCGTGTCGAACGGACCCCATGCCGACTGCGGAATCCGGAGCCGGGCTTCGTCGGCTGGTCGAACAGCGCCGACTCAACGCCGCCCTCGGGTGGACGTTCGTGAGCGTGCTCTGTCTGATCGGTGTGGCCGCGGCTCTCAACGGCCACCCGCTCTGGTCGGGATTCACGCTGGCGCTCGTCGTTCTCGCCGTCTTGCCGGCGGTCGCGTCTCGCCAACTCGACGCGATGCTCCCGTGGGAAGTGCTGGCGCTCGCGTCGGTCCCTTCGCTGGGGCGGCTTCTGGTCGCCGGACAGACCGTCGGCGGCGTCACCCTCACCGGCCGTATCACCACGTACGTCGCCGTCGCGGCCGCGGCACTTATCCTCGCGGTCGAACTCGACGTGTTCACGCCCGTCCGGATGAGCGACTCCTTCGCGGTGCTGTTCGTCACCATCGCCACCGTCGCCGCCGCGGGCCTGTGGGCCGAAGCCCGGTGGCTCTCGGATATCTTCCTCGGGACCAGCCTCATGCTCGACGGTCGTCCGGAGCACGTCATCGAGACGGCGCTCATGTGGGACTTCGTCGCCGCGACCGTCGCGGGCGTCCTCGCCGGCATCCTCTTCGAACTGTACTTCCGTCGATACGCCAACACCACGCCGCGGTATCCGGTCACCTCCGACGGGAAGCGACGGGAGGGTGAGTCCTGATGCGCCTGCGTGACCGGATCGGCTTCACCGACCGCCGTCAGCGCCAACTCACGCGGGTGATGCAGGTATTACTCGTCGTGATGGTCGGCCTCGGCCTCGAGCGCGGTAACCTCGGTATCGTCGTCAACGCCACCATCGGTCTCGGGGTGACCGGGCTTCCGGCGGTCCTCGAACGCGACTACCACATTCCGATGGACCCGGCGCTGACGCTCTGGATCACCATCGCCGTCTTCCTCCACGCGCTGGGTACCGCCGGCCTACCCGGATCGGAGACCAACTTCTACCGGAGCATCCCGTGGTGGGATCACCTGACCCACACGCTCTCGTCTTCTATCGTCGCCGCGGCGGGCTACGCCACCGCGCGCGCCGTCGAACTCCACTCCGACGCCGTCTCCCTCCCCGGCCGGTTCATGTTCGTGTTTATCCTCCTGTTCGTCCTCGCGTTCGGCGTCTTCTGGGAAGTCATCGAGTTCGGCGTGGCGGGGCTCGCCGCCCTTTCGGGAACCCAGAGCGTCCTCACGCAGTACGGCCTCGACGACACGATGCTCGACCTGCTGTTCGACACGCTCGGCGGCGTCGTGGTTGCGGTGTGGGGGACGGCCCATCTGACGGACGTGACCGGCGCCATCGCGGCGCGACTCGATCGGATGGCGTAGGTCATAGGGGTTCTCGGAAGTCATCAGAGAGTCTCGCCGGGGCGGTCCAGCGAGACTCTCTGGACAGTTACGATAATCCCTATTAGACGCCGCGTTCTCGTGCGACCTGCGCGACGGAGATGAGGATGAATGCCGCGCAGGCGACGACCGCGTAGCCCAGTCCGGGGACTGACGCGAACGGCGAGATGCCCACCGACGCCAGCCCGATCGGGACCGCAACGACGGCGGCGACGACGAGATACCATTGCCACCAGCGACGATGGGGGCGATCCCGATCCGCTTCGAGGTAGGGGAGACAGTTCTCGGCACCCGGCGCGAGTTCGACCCGTCCTGCCCGCCGGTCGTACGCGACGATCTCCTGGTCGGCGAGTTTGGGCAGGTGCATCTGATAGAGGGCGGTCTGGACCCGCTTGCGCTGTTTGTACGTCACCTCGCTCGGCTCGCAGTCGTTCTCCAGCGCGGCGATGTACTCACTCAGGTCGCGCAGATCGACCGGCCCGTCGTGTTCGTGCAGGTAGTGGATGACCTCCCGGCGCCGTTCGTTCCGCAACATCGAAAACAGGTCGTCGCGGGAGAGTTCGTCCGCCGTTGAAGCGCTGAGTTGTGGAACCATTCGTCACGCTGACCGTCCTGTATCGGTGATCGGGCTCCGTGCCGGGCACGGCACACCCGCTTCGCTCGGCACGGCGCTGATAACAGTGTTCCTTTTTACACGGGGCGACTCCGTGCATCGGCTCCACCGAACGGCTTCACTCGCGGTCGGGACGGGGGATGCACGGTCCACTCGATACTGTTCCGCTAACACTCGGTTATATGTTATGGCCGACGTGTCCCGTGCCGGTTCCGGTGGGTTGACGGCCGGCGATTCGGTGTCGGACGCGAGTGCCATGGCGTCGTCGGGCGAGGCTATTTTTTCCTGGCGATAGTGTACACGCACCATGGGATACGTCGTCAGGATGCCAAAACTCGGCCTCGAGATGGAACAGGGGACGCTACTGGAGTGGGCCGTCGGCACTGGCGATCCGGTGTCCGAGGGTGATCTCGTCGCCGAAATTGAGTCGGAGAAGAGCATCGGCGAGATCGACGCTCGCGAGGACGGCGTCCTCCGCCGCACCTACCTCGACGTGGGCGGCGCCGTGCCGCCGGGGACGCCCATCGGCATCGTGGCGGCGGCCGACGCGGACATCTCGGATCTCGAAGCCGAGGCCGAAGCGGATCTGAGCGACGAGGTGTCGGAGTCGACGGCCGCGGACGCGGCGACGGAGACGACGGACGAAGCGGACGCCGGCGCGACGGCCGCGGACGACGGAGCGGCCACGACCGAGGAGGTGAAGGCGTCGCCGCGGGCACGCAAGCGAGCGGAGGAGCTGGGCGTCGATCTGACGACCGTCGAGGGGACGGGGCCGCAGGACTCGATCACCGAAGACGACGTGGAGGCGGCCGCGGAGCGTGCCGACGAGGACGATTCCGCCGAGGAGGTGAAGGCGTCGCCGCGGGCACGCAAGCGAGCGGAGGAACTGGGCGTCGATCTGACGACCGTCGAGGGGACGGGGCCACAGGATTCGATCACCGAAGACGACGTGGAGGCGGCGGCCGCCGAACCGTCGCCCGAACCGACGCGCCTCGAACCGTCGGCGGCGGAACGGTATCGGCGGGAGACGGCCGTCCTCGACGCCGCCAACGCCGACGCGCTGTTCGACGCGACCACCGCCGCCCGCGACGCCGTCGACGCGGACGCTTCGGTGACCGACGTGGTCTTTCTCGTCGCCTCCGCGGCGCTCTCGGCGTGTCAGCGGTTCAACGCCACCTACGCCGACGCCACCCACCAGATTCACGAGGGACAACACGTCGCCGTTCTCGACGAGGCGGGCACGTCCGTCGTCGCGGAGGCGGCGACGCGGTCGCTCTCAGAGGTGATCGAACGGCGTGGGGAGGAGGTGCCGGACGACGCGCCGACGCCGACGTTCACGCTGTCGAACGCGGCGGCGGGAGACGACGATGCGGGTGTCGGGCGCGTCGTCAACCCGCCCGCCGTCGCGGCGCTCTCGTTCGACCCCGTCGGTCAGCGTGCGACACCGACCGACGACGGCGTCCGACTGGACCGACTCGTCACCCTGCACGTCACGTACGACACGCGCGCCCTCGACGCGACCGACGCCCGCGCGTTCCTCGACGCCGTCGCCGAGGCGGCCGGCCGCGCCCCGGCGCTGGTCACCGAGTCGTATCTGGACTGAACACGCCCGCTCGCGCCGCCCGGTCGAGCGCGGCGCGCACGTCGACGAGGCGGGGCCCCTCCTCGCGAGGGGCGATTTCGACCGTCGCGTCGACGAGTTCGAGTTCGCGTTCGCCGTCCGCGCCGACGACGCCGTCCGGCACGTCGAAGCGTGCGGGGTCGTCGGCGTCGAGTCGGCGGTGTCGTTCCACGCCGACCGTCGCGGTCACGCCCGGTGCGACGACCGTCCGCACGGATCGATCCGCCTCGCCCGGATCGCACAGATGGAGGGCGGCGCCGCCGCCCGTCCCCGGATCGAACGGGTCGAGACAGCCGGCGACGCCGCTGAGGCCGATTTCGGTCGGGTGCGCGCGGCTGACGACGCCGCCCACGAGATCCGCGGGATCGATCAGCGCGCGCGTGCCCACGAACGAACGGTCGGACACCTCGACGGAGGCGAGGCCGGTCACGCGTTTCTCGCTCGTCGGCGTCTCGGCGCGGGCCTCGACGGTGCCGTGGCGGCGGGTCACAGCGTCGGCGTCGACGCGCTCGGTGGCGACGACGGCCGCGGCGACGCCCGCGATAGTGCCGTCGACCGGTGTCGGGACGACGTTGTTCGTGCCCGTCGAGACGGCGAGGAGCGGGATGTCGCCTGACTCCATCGCGGCGTCGCGGGTCGTGCCGTCGCCGCCGAGGACGACGATGACATCCGCCGTCTCGCGGAAGCGTGCCGCTGCGCGACGGGTGTCGGCCGCCGATCCTTCGACCGTGATGTCGAGGCGGTCGACGGCGACCCCGTCGGGTGCGTCCTCGACAACGTTCGCGGCGATGCCGGCGCGGTCGGGCAGGATCGACACCGCGGGCGGGTCGGGAACGGCGGTCAGGCCGTCGAGCAGGCAGGCGGCGACCCGCCGTTTGGCGTGGTTGTCGACGACGCTCGCGCCCCCGGTCAGCCGACGGATGTCCCGCCCGGCCTCGGGGTTGACGACGAGTCCGACGCGGGCCACTATGCGATCCGGTCGATGGCGTCGCGCACGTCGTCGCCGTCGGGGACGACTTCGTCCTCCAGTGGCGGGCTGAACGGAACGTGCGTGTCCGGCGTGCCGACCCGCTGGATGGGCGCGTCGAGGCTGAAGAACGCGTTCTCCATGGCACGGGTAGCCACCTCGGCGTGGATGCCGTAGGAGAGCGGACTCTCGTCCGCGACGACGAGGCGTCCCGTCTTCTCGACGCTCTCGACGATGGTGTCGGTGTCGAGGGGGTAGAGTGACCGCGCGTCGATCACCTCGACGCTCGTCGATCCGGCGAGGTCCTCGGCCACGTCCAGCGACTCCCCGACGAGTCGCTGGGTGGCGACGACGGTCACGTCCGATCCCTCACGTTCGATCGCCGCCTCGCCGATGGGGACGGTGAAGTCGGGATCGGTCGGCACCTCGCCCTGTTGCTCGTAGATCATCTTGTTCTCGAAGACGAACACGGGGTCGTCCGAGCGGATGGCGGCCTTGGTCAGCCCCTTGGCGCTCTCGGCGGTGCCGGGCGCGACGGCCTTGAGGCCGGGGAAGTGTGCGATCCACGTGTGGACGGTGCCGGAGTGCTGGCTCGCGGCGCCCATCCCGCCGCCCTCGGTGGTCCGGACGGTGACGGGCATCTCCGTCTTCCCGCCGAACATGTAGCGCATCTTCGCCATCTGGTTCATGATCTGTTCCATCGAGACGCCCATGAAGTCGGAGAACATGAGTTCGACCACGGGCCGGGTGCCGGTCGCCGCGGCACCGGTCGCGGCGCCGACGAACCCCGCCTCACTGATGGGCGTGTCGCGGACGCGCTCCTCGCCGAACTCGTCGATCAGGTCGCCCGTCACCGCGAGGACGCCGCCCATGTCGCCGATGTCCTCGCCCATCATGTACACGTCGTCGTCGCGTTCGAGTTCCTCGCGGAGGCCCTGCCGGATGGCCTCCCGGACCGTCATCGTCTCCGTCTGCTCGACGCCGGCTTGCGCCATCAGCGCTCACCCCCGTCGGTCTGGGCCTGTGCCTGTCGCGCGAACTCCTCGATTTCGGGCACCGGCTCCCCGAACATGTCGTCGTACGCTTCGCTCGGCTCGGGGTACGGCGCCTCCTTGGCGTACTCCAGTGCGTCCGCGATGGTCGCCTCCACCTCGGCTTCCATCTCCTCGAACTCGTCCTCGGTGAGTTCGCCGCGGTCGATCAGCCGCTCTTTGAACGACGTGATGGGGTCGCGCTGCCGCCACCGCTCGACCTCCTCGTCGTCGCGGTACACCTGTTCGTCGCCCTCGTAGTGGCCGCGGAAGCGATACGTCTCGGCCTCGACGATGGTCGGCCCGTCGCCGGCACGGGCGCGTTCACGGGCTTCGCCGACCGCCTCCGCGACGGCCGTCACGTCCATCCCGTCCACCGTGATGCCCGGGATGTCGTGGGCGGCCGCGGTGTCGCTCAGGTTGTCGACGTTGTGCTGTTTGCCGACGGGCGTCCCCTCGCCGTACTGGTTGTTCTCGATGACGAAGATGGCCGGCAGATCCCACGTCGACGCGAGGTTGACCGCCTCGTGGACCTGTCCCTGCGCGACGGCACCGTCGCCGAGGAAGCCGACTGCCACCTGTTCGCGGTCCTGATAGTCGATGGAGAGGGCCGCGCCCGTCGCCATCGGCGGCCCGGCGCCGACGATGCCGTTCGCGCCGAGCATCCCCGCGTCCACGTCGGCGATGTGCATCGAGCCACCCTTGCCGTTGCAGTAGCCGTCCGCCTTGCCGTACAGTTCGGCCATCATGTGCTCGGGGTCCAGCCCCTTCGCGATACAGTGACCGTGGCCGCGGTGCGTGCTGGCGATGTAATCGTCCTCGGCAAGCGCCGCGCAGGTGCCGACCCCGACGGCCTCCTCGCCGATATAGAGGTGGACGAATCCGGGAATCTCCCCGTCGGCGAACCGGTCCCCCGCCGTCTCGTCGAACACTCGGATCGTGAGCATCCGGCGCAGTGCTTCGATACGCCCGTCTACTGACTCGAGATCGTACCCTGACATACTACGGTGTGTGTTGTCAATTGACACAAGATTAAAGATAACGGTCGTTCGGGTAGAATCCGGCTTACTGCCGAACGTCCGCGGCGATGTCGTCGATGGCATCCCGTGCCCGATCCAGGTCGGGATCGTCGAGCATCGTCAGGAAGCCGTGGATCACGTCGTCGTACGACCGGTGGGTGGTCGGAACGCCCGCTGCGTCCAGTCGGTCGGCGTAGGCTCGTCCCTCGTCGCGGAGGGGATCGAACCCACAGGTCAGGACGGTCGTCGGCGGGAAGGCCGACGGCGTCTCGGTGCGAAGCGGCGAGGCGTGGGGATGGCGTCCGTCCGCGTCACTCCGGAGGTAGGCGTTCCAGAACCGCTCCATGTCCTTGCGGGTGAGGAAGTAGCCCTGCGCGTTCTCGGTGTACGAGTTGGTGTCGAAGGCGTGGTTCGTGACGGGGTAGGCGAGCACCTGCCGGTCGACGGTCGGTCCACCGCGCCGGGCGGCGAGGAGGGAAACGCCCGCCGCGAGGTTGCCGCCAGCGCTGTCGCCGACGAGGACGAGGCCGTCGTCGGCCACCTCCGCATCGATCCACTCGGTCGCCGCGTAGCAGTCGGCCAGCGGCGCCGGGAATCGGTGTTCGGGCGCGCGACGGTAGTCGACGGCGACGACGACGGATTCGGCCGCCGCTCCGAGGGCGCGACAGAGGGCGTCGTGGGTGTCGAGGCCGCCGAGCATCCACCCGCCGCCGTGGAAGAACGCCACGACGGGCCCGACGGCGTCGCTGGGATCGTACGTCCGGATCGGAATCGGCCCGGCCGGCCCCGGCACGCGCCGATCCGTCGTCTCGACACCCGTCTCCGTCGCCCCGTCCACTACACAGAGCCGCCGGTACGTCTCGCGGGCCTCCGACACGCCGAGCGTGTACAGCGGCGGGATGCCCTCCGCGGAGAGGTCGTGCAGGTAGGCTTCCACCTGCGGGTCGAGTTCGGCCATGACACGCTCCCTATTGGACGACCACGCACATAACGTTCGGCGCGGGGTGCGCGGCGCCGCGTGTGTGCAGTACTCTCAAGGTGCCGGGGTGTTAACATGTTAACATGATGGGGGATGGGAAACGTGCGGTCGTTCGGCGGGTGGTTCGGGAGAGCATCGCCATCGCGTACGTGGTGGCCGTCCTGTTCGCGTGGAGCCTGTCGGTGACGCGGCCCGACATCGTCTCTCCGACGGGAGTCCAGCAGGCGGCCCTCGATACGTTCTTTTTCCTCTTTGCCGTGGCCGGGGGCTACCTCGTCTTCGGCAAGCGGGCGCTGGACGCCGCGGTGGACTCCTACCAGAAACTCACGATGAGCACCGAGAAGCGGAACGCCCGAATCGCGGCCGGCGACGACACGTCAGGTGACTAGCTTTTTGAGACGACGGCCCGTTAGGTACGGTGCCGAGACGAGGAGGTCCGGTTACACATGGTATTCAAGAAAATCACCCTGATCGGGACGAGTCCGGAGAGCTTCGACGCGGCAGCCGACGACGCCATCGACCGCGCCGAGCAGACGCTGGACAACGTGAAGTGGATCGAAGTCGACGAACTCGGCGTCGAGATTGCGAGCGTCGAGAACCGCGAGTACCAGGCGGAAGTGACGGTGGCGTTCGAACTCGAAGGCTGACGCCAGCGTTCGGTTTTTTCGTATCGCGCGCCGGAGCGGCGGCGCCGTTCGGTCGAATCGAATAGATTGAAACGCCCCCGAATCCTCTGTGTCGACATGACCCTGGTGGTCGTGCCGGTCCGCTACCCGCTCAGCAGACACTCCCGGGCGACGCTCGCGGAGGCGATTCGCATCGCCGACGAGCGCGACGCCGACCTGACCATCCTCCACGTCGACCTCTATCAGGAGGGTCGGGAAGTGACCCGAACGGAACTCAAGCGGGCGGTCGAAGCGGAGTTCGGCCGGATCGACCGCGCCCGCTACGTCGTCCGCCGGGGCTTTCTGGTCGAGGAGACCATCCTCGACGAGGTGGCGGCGGAGAACGCCGACGCGGTCGTCATCGGGTCGAAACAGGTCAGCCGGTGGCGACGCACCTTCAGCCGCTTTCTCGACGACCCCAACATCGACCAATTCCTGCGTGAGAAACTCGACTGCGACGTGATCACCGTCAGCGCGGAGTAACGTCACTCGCCGTCGCCGTCGTCGTCGCTCTCCATCGGTTCCCGTTCGGTCACGCCGCTCGCGTCCTCGGCGCCGGGCGGCGGCAGGTCGCTCCCGTCCTCGACGGCGACCCGAGCGCGTCCGCTGTTCTCGTCGAACAGGAGGTGCTGGTGGGGGTAGGCGATCTCCACGTCCGCGTCCTCCAGCCCCGCCCAGATACGCTCGCGGACGGTCGACTCGATCCGCGGGATCTTGTAGGGCGTCCGCGCCCAGAAACGGAGGTTCAACCGGACGCCGCTGTCGGCGTAGGCGTCGATCAGCGTGGTCGGCTTCGCGGGGTAGCGCGCGCTCCCGATGCGGATGTCCGGTCCACCCTCGATCACGCCCTCGACGTTGCGGGCGGCGCGTTCCATGAGCTGTCGCGCTTCCTCCAGATCCCCCTCGTAGGTGACGAGCAGGGGGATCGACAGCCGCGTCCGTTCGTCCTCCGCGGAGTAGTTGGTCACGTCCCGTTCGCGCATCGAGGAGTTCGGGACGACGAGGAAGGTGTTCTCGAGGGTGAAGATCTTGGTGTACCGGAGGGTGATGTCGTCGACGAAGCCGCGGCGCCCGTTCTCCAGTTCGATCATGTCACCGATCTCGTATGGGTTGTCCGCGAGGACGAACACGCCGTTGATGATGCTCCCGACGATGGGCGCGAGGACGATACCGAGGACGGCAGAGAAGACGGTGACGGAGAGGACGATGTCGCCGATACCGAGGCCGACGATGCTCCCGGCGACGAACGTGGCGACGACGACGGTCGAGACGCGGAGCAGGCCGAGGACGGTCTGGGCGACGCTCTGGCGTTTGAAGCGGCGGGCGACCGGCCGGCCGAGCAGGCGAACGAGGAACTTCGAGAGAACGACGCCGATGCCGACGACGAGTATGGCGACGATGACCCGAACGGCCGCGGCGCCCCACAGCCACTTCAGCAGCGGCACGAGTTCCCCCGGCGGGCCCGTCGGTGTCGGCGTCCCGGTTTGCGCGACCGCCCCGATGTCCATGGATGTGTCTCTCCGCCACCGAAAAAAAGGGTTTCCACGCCGACGCCGTCGCCGTTCGGAAGCTACTAAATCGTCCGCGACGCAGGGGGGAGACGAATGGACCGACGGACACGCGAGTACCTCTCGGGGCGCTTCGGTGACTACTACCGGCGTGCCGACCCGACGCTTCCCCCCGATCCGGACGCCCGCGAGTGGGGTCACATCCCGTGGACGCGCGGCGAGTCGACGACGATGGTCCGCCATCAGTCCATCTACGACCTCGGCGACGTGGGTGACTTCCTCGCGCGCGAGGCGCCGCGGCACGTCTACTTCTCGGCCGCGCGCTACGACGACCCCGGCGCGAAGTCGATGGACGAGAAGGGGTGGTGCGGCGCCGACCTCGTTTTCGACCTCGACGCCGACCACCTCCCGAGCGTCGATCCCGAGATGGCCACCTACGCCGAGATGCTCGACGCCTGCAAGGACGCCCTCTATCGCCTGCTCGATCTGCTCGAAGACGACTTCGGCTTCGACGACCTGACCGTGGTGTTCTCCGGTGGCCGCGGCTACCACGTCCACGTCCGCGACGACGGCCTCGCCGACCTAGATTCGGAGGCCCGCCGCGAAATCGTCGACTACGTCCGCGCGGTCGACCTCGACATCGAGGGATTGGTCCGCACCCGCGCGGTCGGCGGGACGACCCGGCGCGAACTCCGGACGGGGGGTGGGTGGGGCCGGCGCACACACCGCCGCCTCGAAGCGTTCATCGACGAGTTGCGCGATCTGGACGAGGCCGACGCCAGAGAGCGCCTGACCGCGTTCGACGGCATCGGCGAGGGGCGGGCGGACACCCTGCTCGACGCCTTCGTCGACAGCGAGGCGGTCGCGCAGGGGAACGTCGAGGCCGGCGGCCCGGGCGCGCGGTTGCTGGTCGAGGCACTCGCCAGCGAGGCGGTCGAGGCCGAGACGGCGCCCATCGACGAACCGGTGACGACGGACACCCACCGGCTGATCCGCCTCCCGGGGAGCCTCCACGGCGGGAGCGGCCTCGTCGTCCGCTCCATCGACCGGTCGGACCTCGACGACTTCGACCCGCTGGTCGACGCCGTCCCCGACCGCTTCACCGGGCGGTCGATCCGCGTCGAGGTGACCGACCCCGGCACGGTCGAACTCGACGGCGACAGTTTTACACTCGATGCTGGTGAGCATTCGGTACCGGAGTGCGTCGGGGTGTTCCTGATGACGCGCGACCGAGCCCGGAAGATCAAAGAATGAACGTGGAGGAACTGCGCTCCGTCCAGCGCACCGAACGGCAGAAAGACAGCCTCCAACACCTCCGGGACTCGTTTTACCGCGACGTAGCGGAGTACGTCGCCGAGCGCAAGGCCGAACGCGAACGCGTGGCCGCCGAGGCCGACGACCCTTTCTCCTCGCCGGAAGTGACCCGTCTCACGGACGAAATCGAGACAGCCGAGGAGGTGGTCGAGAGCATCTACGAGCGTCGCATCGGCAAGATCGTCAAGCGCGCGACCTTCGCCGCGGCGGGCATGGCCGCCGAGGACGAAGGCCTCACCAGCGAGGAGCGCGACCTCTTCGACGATCTCGTCGCCCGGATCGAACGGAACCGCGAGACGGTACTCGACACGCTCGCGGGTGAGATCGGCGACGACGAGGGAACGGCGGCCGACACGCCGACGCCAGACGAGACCGGACGGGTCGACCCGGAGCCAGCGCCAGATCCCGAGCCGACCCTGCCAACCGAGTCCGAAGCGGGCGCGAGCGACGAGGTGCCGGGCCGAGCGCCCGCCCCGGACGACTTGCTCGCGGAGGCGATGGGTGGCGATGCGTCGTCGGTCGAGGCGGCGGACACGTCGCCATCGACCGAGACGCCCGTCCCGCCGGACGAGTCACCCACGCCGGACGGCGGCGACGCCGTCGCGTCGCCTACCGGCGGGAGTGGGACCGACCCCGACACCACCCCCGACACGGAGACTGACCGAACCACCCTGCGGATCACGCGCGACGTGGGCGAAATCTTCGGCGTCGACGAACGCGAGTACGACCTCGCGAGCGAGGACGTGGTGACGCTCCCGACGCCGAACGCCGAACCGTTGCTGGAGCGGGACGCCGCGGAACGGCTAGAATAAGTAGCGCTTCTCCTCACCTCAGTCGTCGGGCGCGAACCGGTACCCCACGAGGCCGACGAGCACCATACTTCCGATGGCGCCGAGAATCGCGGCGCCGGGGAACGGCGGGATGGTGTTGCTTCTTGCGGGGTCCGTACCGGTCTCGTCGGCGCCCGTGTCACTCGCGGCGCCGGCGCTCCCCGCATCGTTCGTCGCCGCGGACTGACTCTCCTGGCGCCGCGCCCCGCGCAGGTCGAGTCGAATCGACTCGCCCGCTCCGATAGATCCGTCGCTGACGAGGAGAGCGACCGGTGCGTCGCCGACGCGCAGGTTCGCGGAGTGGTCGACAGTGCTCGGGTCGTACCCCTGGACGACGACGGTGAGCGACGGCACGTCGCGGCGTGGCGTCGTCGTCAGCGTCGACCCTGACAGATCGTAGGCCGCCCCGACTCGTACCGTGCCGTTGGCAGGGGCGGTCACGTTGAGACGGACGCCGGCGTCGGTGCGACGATACTCGGCCTCACGGTTGTCGACCATCCCCGCGTACGGACTCGCATCCGTCGGCAGGGGGAGCGTGACCGATCCCGCGAACGGCCGATCGGCGGTGTTCCGAAGCGTGATCGTCTGGATGACGCTCGGCACGCCCGACTCGTTTTTCGGCGGCACCACCTGCAGGACGTACGCCGGTCGGGTGTCGGCTGCGACCCGCAGGGCGGACGCGTTCGACGTCGGTGGTTGCACCGTCAGCGTGGCTGGCTGATCCGCCGAGGCGGTCACGGACTGCCGATACGGCACGCCGTCGACCGTCGCGCGGAGGTGATACGTCTCGTTGGATTCGACGGGGCCGACGGCGACACGGCCGTCGGCGTCCGTCTCGACCGTCGTCACGACGAAGCCCTGATCGTCGACCACGTCGACGGCGACGCCGGACAGCGGCGTTCCATCCTCGTCGACGACGCGGCCCTCGACGGCGCCGCCGAGGGAGAACTCCGCGTGGGTCGTGTTCCGCAACACTTCGTAGTGGGTCGTGCCCTCGTACCGGACGCGGACGGCGTAGCGCGGCGCGTCGGGCGCCGACACCGAGAACGTCGATCTGTCCACTCGCGTCTGGGCGGACTCGCCGGCGCGCTGGAGGGTCTGCGTGACGGGCACGACGGTCACACGCGCCCCGTCCGCGGTGCCGTTCTCGACGGTGACGGTTCCGGATACCGACGTGGCGGCCGTGGCAGTCGGGACGGTAGCGAGACAACTGAGGACGACGAGGAGAGCGAGTAGGCGTTTCATGTCAGTCTGCAACCTCCGGGTTCGTGTCACGGGTCGAGTGAATGCCCGTCCCGGTCGTCACGCCGTGTCGCGGGTCGAACAGCGCGACGAGCGCCATTCCGACGAGCAACGAGAGGATGCTGAGTCGCATCAGCGTGACGAAGGGAATGCGCTTGACGGTGATCGAGGCCGTCCCGTCGCTGACGCCCGCGATGACGTAGGTGTCGACGAGGAGCCCTCGGTCGATGAGCACGTCCCGAATCTGCATCCCTCCCTGTTTGGGGTACCGACGCTGGCCGGCGATTCCCGAGGTGACGAGGCGGTCGCCGTCGTACACCGCGAGCGAGACGCCTTCGGCGACGACGCGGGTCGGGGCGACGGACTCCGGCGGATCCGACGCGGGGCCGACCGTTTGCGGCCCGGCGAGAACGACGGCGTCGGCGCTCGGGACGAAGTCCCACATCAGTTGCCCGCGCGCCACGAGGTGTTGGCCGGTGGCGAGCGAGGCGTTCGTCTCCTCGTCGGGGAGGCCGATCCAGACTCGGGAGTCGTCGAGTTGGACCACCGTCGCCCGCGGCCCGTTTCGCACGTCGGTGACGGTGCCGTGGACTGTCTGGACGGAGCCGTTCAGTGCGGGCCCCCGCGCTATCACCTGCTCGGTCGAGAGCGCGTACGACTCCGCGGCCGGATCGGTGGGGAACTCGGTTCGGGAGTGACCGAGGATGCGAATCGAGTACTCCGTGCCGGGAATCGCCTGCTGTGACCGGTCGACCGATCCCGTGCCGACACCGGTCGCCATGACGGACGCCTGCCCGGCGAAGGCGTACATGAAGGGTAACGAGAGGACGAGCAGCGCGGCCCCGACGTGGACGAAGGTGATGCCCGTCTCCTTCAGTTTCGCGTCGCGGGTCGTCGCCGCTCGAATCCGGCCGCTGGCGCGTTTCACCGTGCCCATGATGGCGTAGGCCACCGGCGGAAGCACCGAGAGGAGGCTCGCACTCCCCACGACCCGGTAGACGAGGGCGTCGCCGGGTCGGGGGGACGCCAACTGCCACGTCTCGGTCGGTGCCACGGCGGCGCCGACGAGCGTCGCGGCGGCGAACACGCCGAGGCCGACGACGCTCCGCCGACTCCGCTCGTGGTCGTAGTCCATGTAGAAGCCGAGGAGGAGGAGGATGCCGAGGACGAGCGGATAGCTCCACAGGTTGTAGTACCGCGACTCGACGGAGACTTCGAGGCCGGTGACGGCGTCGCGGAGGAGGGGGAAGGTGAGCCCCCACAGCGAGACGAACGTGAGGAGGCCGAATCCGAGGACGGCGAGGTGGAGGAGGTTCGACTGACGGAGCCAGCCGTCGGTGGTCGAGTCCTCGTCGTCGTCCTCGGTTTCGAGCAACCAGTACGCGAGCGGAGCGACGACACCGAGGCCGGCGGTCACCGCCATGAGGACGATGAAGGCGGCGCCGATGCCGCCGTCGGCGAAGGAGTGGACGCTCCGGAAGACGCCGCTACGCACGACGGACGTGGTGTAGACGGCGAGTGCGAACACGCTGGCGGTCATCGCGGGAGCGAGGATCCGGTACCGACCCGTCGGTTCGTAGGCGGTGACGGCGTGGAGCGTCGCGGTGAGGAAGAGCCACGGGATCAGAATCGCCGTCTCGACGGGATCCCACGCCCAGATACCGCCCCAGCCGAGGACGGTGTACGACCAGAGGCCGCCGAGCGCGACGGCGGCGGTCAGAAACAGCCAGCTCAGCCGCAGCCACCGGGTGACGCTGCCGTGCCACGTCGGAAAGACGCCGCCGTTGCCCCGGAACAGCGAGACGAAGTGGGCCGCACCGATGGCGAAGGGCATCGCCAAGAGAGCGTAGGCGGTGAACATCACTGGCGGGTGAATCGCCATGTACGGATCCACCAGCAGCGGATTCAGCCCCTGTCCGGTCGTGGGGACGAAGCCCGGCGGCGCCTGCGGGAACTCGGTCCGAATCGACGCGAACGGGCTCTGGAGCAGCAACATCCCCGTGAAGTACGCGACGAGGCCGAGGGTGAGCGCGTGGACGAGTTTGGCGTGCCGGTCCGGAATGCCGCGGACGGCGCCGGCCACCAGAGCGACGATGGCGACGATGACCGCCCACAGCAACACGGAGCCCTCGTTGGCGGCGTAGACGCCCGTCACCCGGTACAGCAGGGGGAGATACGACGCGGTGTTCTCCCAGACGTAGGCGTTCGTGTAGTCGGTGACGACGAACTGGTAGGTCAGCTGGAGCAGCGCGGAGAGGAGCAGGACCGCGGCCGCTGTGGTGAGTTTCGACACGTAGTCGAGATAGGCGTCGTCGTCGACGAGGTAGGCGCGAGCGAGGATGGCCGTCGCCGAGAGCGACGCGGCGAACGCGAGGGCGAGCAACGCCGTGCCGACGGTCGGCGTCATTGACGCTTGCCCCGCGCGTACTCGCTTTTCGCCGCGTCGAGATAGGAGAGGAAGTCGCTCTTCCCGGCGTAGCCGTTGATGCGGACGAGCACCTCACCGTCCGGCCTGATGATGACGTGCTGTGGCGGGTAGTCGACGTTGTACTTCCGCTGTAACCGGTTCCCCGCCGGTGCGTCGCTGTCGAGATTCACCGCCACTTTCACGAAGTCGTCCAGTTCCGACTGCACCGCTGGGTCGGCGTACACCTCGCGGTTGTAATCCTCACAGTACGTACACCACGTCGTCCAGAAGTAGACGATGATCGGCTTGTCCTCGGCGGCCGCCGTCGCCTCCGCCGCCGAGACGTTGGTCTGCCACCGTGTATCTCCGTGATACGAGTAGTTCTCGTCGCTCAGCGTGGGTGCTGCATTCATCGAAAAATACCCAATACTAAGCAAGACTACGAAGAAGGCGAGGGTCATCGCCTTTCGGGGCTTCATCAGTGACCCCCTGTAACAGCTTCCCCTAGTAAAATGTACTGTCTCGGGACGGCGCTGTTCCAGCCGATGAGACTGATTTCGGCTGTAATGGGTCTAAAGGGGCGTTTCAGCGGTTGTGGCGGTAGGTCTGGTGTGACGAGCGGATTCGGTCGCGATCGGTCTCGTGCTCGGGCAATCAAACTATTTTACGGCTCAAATTCACTCGACAGTTCTGGAGGAAGTTTTATATGGCCTGTGTAAATTATGCGAACTACTGCGAACGACTCTGACACACAGCTATGATAGGTAACTCGAACGGAACGACGGAGCAGACATGAGTCAGGGCGATTCGACGCTCCTGCTCAAACCCGCACTCCTCCTCGCCGGGACGGTGTTCGCGGCGATCATCCTCGTGTTCGCCCTCAACGGGGTGCTCGCGTACCTCGGCACCGGTGCGGTCGGTCCCGCTGGCCCGCAGGCCGGCGGGGCCGGCGCGACCGGCGCGACGGCGACGCCACAGGGGGCAGACACGGGCGGTGGAGGCACCGCGGCCGCCGAGGGAAGCGTTCAGAAGCTTCCCGGGGACTGGAGCGGGAGCAAGTGGTACAACGAGGACCTGCGAGAGCAGGAGTTCAAGTACAAAGATCCGAAGGCTGGGTCCGAGGTGCAGTTCCAGCCGAAGAAGATGAACAACTCGACGTTGCCGGAAAACGAGAACCGGCGCGAACTCGTCCGAGAAGGGCGCAAACTGTTCGCCAACACGTCGAACGAGATGCCGGAGCACGTCGGTAACGACCTGTCGTGTGCGAACTGCCACGGCGGCGGGTCGCTCCCGACGACCACCGGCATGGTTGGGCAGGATATCGACATGATTCCGCTGGTCGGCACCGCCGCCGGCTACCCCGAGTGGACGGGTCGGACCCAGCGTATGCGCGACATGCGACAGCGTATCATGGGTTGTTTCCTCCGAAGCATGAACGCCCCCGGCAGCGAGGAGGGCGTCCCGGCGTACGACAGCCGCGAGATTCAGGCTATGGAGTCGTACATGGTCTGGCTGAACAAGGGCACCCCGAGCGAGCGGGTCCCCTACTGGCGCCACATCGAGAAGCCGGAAGGTGACGAGAAGGTCCCCGTCTCCGAGGTCAACCCGGTCCGCGGGGCCGAACTCTACCTCGAGAACTGTGCGTCCTGTCACGGCGCGAACGGGCAGGGTGTCGAGGGTCAGTACCCGCCGCTCTGGGGTGAGGACTCCTTCAACGACGGCGCGGGGATGGGTCGGATGTACACCTCCGCCGGCTTCATCCGCGAGTCCATGCCCTACGGCGCGGGCCACACGTTCTCCAACTGGGAGGACGTGCAGGACGTCGCCGGATTCATGAACGCCCACAAACGGCCGCACCTGCCGCGCCAGCCCAAAGACTGGGCCGTGGCCGGTGCGCCGGACGAGGGCATCTACTACAACCGAACCCAGCAGCGGCTCGGCTACGACATGAATCCGATGACGAAGAAGCTCATGCTCGCCGGCATCCCCATCGACGACTCCGAAGTCACCCAGGAGATGATCCCGGAGGACACGAGCCGGTACGAACAGCCTCTCCGCAACGAATCGGTCGACGGGTCGTGGCAGACGACGTGGATTCGCACCTACGAGAACGTGGGCAACGAATCCGCGAGCAACGCCACCGCGTCGAACCAGTCGGCACTCGAACCGCAGGCCGCGGTATCGTCGGCGATGCGGGACGGTGAATCGGCCGAGACGCGAGCGGACACCGCAGGCTGACGCCTGCCTCCCCTCCGACGACTGAATGATAGAGACACCCTCCACGGTCGCGGTCTTTCTCGCGGGAGTGGTGACTATCCTGACACCGTGTTGCCTGCCGATGATTCCCGTTCTCGTCGTGGGGGCGAACGGCCACCGACTCCGCCCGGTCGCCATCGTCGCCGGGAGCACGCTGACGTTCACGGCGCTGGGGACGCTCACGGCGTCGCTCGGTGCCGTTACGCCGGAGACGATTCGGGCCCCGTTCGCGGTCCTCATGCTCGTGTTCGGCGTCGTACTGGCCGACGATGACGTGAACGACCTCTACACGACGTACGCGTCCCGACTGGCGGGCCGGGCGACGGCGCTGACGGGCCGTGTCGACGAGGACCGCCACCCCATCGCGAACGCCTTCGTCGTCGGGTTGCTCCTCGGCATCATCTGGTTGCCCTGCGTCGGCCCCATCCTCGGCGGCGTCCTCGCGTACGTCGGGTCGTCGGCGAGCGTCGCCGGCGGGGCCGCCCTCCTGTTTACCTACGGCGTCGGCTTTTCCATTCCCCTCCTCGGCGTGGCATACGCGGGTCGGATCGGTGGCCACCGCCTCGTCGACTCCGCGTCCACCGCTAGCTTCCGAACTGCGACCGGCTACGCCTTCGTCCTCCTCGGCCTCGCGGTGCTGTTCGACGTGGACAAACTCGCACTCGCGTCGGTCACCAACTTGAGCTGACACACATGACGACAGACGAATACGAACGAACGGAACGCACACGGTCGAATCGCTTCAGCGCCGCTCGCATCGTCGGACGGATAACGGGTATCCTCCACCGCGTGACGCGAAGTCGCGCGGTGAAATGGGGGACGCTCGTGTTCGGCACGCTCTCGCTGGCGCTCGTGTTCGGCACCGCCTCGAAGACGATGTACGGCATCGAACACGGCGGCAACCTGCTGGCATACTGGCACATCGCCCTCGCGTGGGTGGCCGCCGCGGCACTCGGCACCACGTTCGTCGGGAGCGCGCTCTATCTCCGTTACCGCGGGCCGTTCTGGAGCCGCCTCGCCCACAGTTCGGGCGAACTTGGCTTCCTCTTCGCGACGCTGACGCTCCTGTTCGGAAGCGCGTGGGGGAAGGTCATCTGGAACTCGTGGTGGGAGTGGACGGACGTGCGCCTCGTCACCTTCCTCATCGTGTGGTTCATCTACGCGGGCTATCTCGTGGTGTCGGCCGCGACGGACCCGGGAGCGGGTGATCGGTACGTCGCGGTGTACGGCGTCATCGGCTTCGTCACCGTGCCGATCTCGTACGCCTCCACTCGGCTGTGGACGCCGACGTTCCACGAGACGACGATGGGGAACCCGCAGGTCAGCGCCAACATCGATCCCACGACGCTGGTCGTGACCGTCGTCGCGGCGACGTTCCTGTACGTCTACCTGCTGGGGCTTCGTATCCAGGTGCACGAAGTCGAAGACCGCATTCGCCGACTCCACACGCAACGGAGGTGAGAATCATGGAACCACTGCTCCTGTTCGGCTACACGGCGCTGTTCGTCGCCCTCTTCGGGTACGTGACGTACCTGCAGCGTCGACTGGGTCGTCTCGAACGCCAGTTGAACGACGCGCGCTAAGCGCTACTCCTCTACGACGAACTCGAACGTCGCCACGCCCGCGAGCAAGAGGACGCCCGTGTAGAGACAGAGGAGGCGGAGCCACGATCCCAGTGGGGCGCCTGCAGTGAGCGCCGCCGTGAGTTCGACGCCCGCCAGCAACACGGGCACGACGAGAGGGACGAGCAACAGCGGGAGCGCGAGTTCGTCGAGGCCGGAGCGATAGGTCAGCGTCGCGACGACGACGCCCACGGCGGCGAATCCGACGGCGGCGATGGCGAGAATCCCGACGACGGCGAGCGCCGTCCGCGGCGTCGGCGCGTAGCCGAGGAACACCGTCGTCACCCCGAGCGTCACCACGTTCACGACGAAGACGAACAGTGCCGTGCTCGTCACCTTCCCGAGGTAGACGGCCGAGCGGTCGACCGGTGCCACCAGCAGGCCGTCGAGGGCGGCGTTCCGATCCTCGATGGCCGCCGCCTTCGTCACCCCGAGGGTGCCCCCGAAGACGAACGCGATCCAGAGCGCCCCGCGGCCGAGCACTGCCGGCTCCCGGAACGTCTTGACGAAACTGAACGCGAAGGCGAGGACGACGAGGAGCGCGAACACCGCCGTCGTCGTCGTGATGCCTTTCGTCCGACTCTCGACGCGCAGATCCTTCCTGACGATGCGGAACACGGCGACGAGAAAGGCCCTCATACGTCGCGGCCACGCTCCGATTCGTTCAGTCCGATCGCGCGGCGATACGTGGCGTCGAAGTCGGCGACGGATCCGTCGAGGGAGACGTCGGCGCGGAGTTCGCCCCGGTCGAGCACCAGCGCCCGGTCACACCGGTCGACCCCGCGGTCGATGTCGTGGGTCGTCAGGACGACGGTCCGGTCGTCGAAGCCGTCGAGGACGGCCTCCAGATCGGCGACCGACCGCTGATCGAGTCCGGTGTAGGGTTCGTCGAGGAGCAACACGTCCGGCCGGTGCAGGAGCGCGCGGGCGAGCGACAGTCGCTTGCAGAGGCCGTGGGAGAACGCCTCGGGCCGCTGGCTCGCTCGCTCGCGCAGGCCCACGGTGTCCAGCACCGTCTCGCAGCGTGCCGCCGGGTCGTCGAGGCCGTGGAGGTCGGCGTGGACCCGGAGGTTCTCGCGGGCGGTGAGGGCGTCGTACAGCATCGTATCGTGGGTCACGACGCCGAGCCGGCGGTAGACGGCGTGGTCGTCCGGCGTCAGTTCCGACGCGCCGAGGGTGATCGTCCCGCCGGTCGGACGGACGAGTCCCGCGAGCATCCGCAAGAGCGTGGTCTTGCCGGCCCCGTTCGGCCCGAACAGCCCGACCGTCTCGCCGTCCTCGACGGCGAAGGAGAGGCCGTCGACGGCGGTGACGCGGCCGTACGCCTTCGTCACGTCGGCTACCCGAATCGCCGTCTCCGTCATCGCGCCTCGGCGGGCCGTTCGGACCCCTCGTGGGCACGGACGGAGAGCTGCTTGGCGACGAGCGTGTCGCCCTCGACTCGCCCTTTGGCGACGACGATGCGATTCTCGCCCATCGTCTCGGGGAGCGTCCCCTCGTAGACGACGCGTGTCGAGTGGTTGCCGTCGGTCACCTCGAACGTCGCCCGCTGCCCTTGCGTGTCGAGGTTCTGCACCGACCCCTCGAGATTCACCCACTCGCCGTCGTAGTCGTCGTCGGACAGTTGTGTTGGACTCACGAACGCAGCAGAGGCGTTCATGCTCGACACACCGAGCACGCCGAGAAGCACCACTACCCCCACAATCGTGACGAGGAGCTTGTTTTTCCGTCGCACTGGCCCACATCCGAGCCGACGATTCTTGATTGTGTCGGATCACTATCGGCGATGTAATAGTGTAGACGTGGGTCGCACATCCACGATCAATCGCCCCGCTCGGCAGGCTCACGGCCGCGTCGATCCGGCCACAGATTCTTGAGCCACCGTTTCCAATGCGCGCCATGACCTCTCGCCTGTCTCGGACGCTCGTACTCCTCGTCGTCGTCGGCTCACTCGTCGTCGCGGGCGTCGCACCCGCCGTCGCGACGGTAGATAGCGACCCGGATGCCGCCGAGTGGACGACCCTGCCCACGCACGAGGGTGGTTCGACGGGGACGCCGAGCGAGGAGGCGATCCTCCACCAGCGTGCCATCGCCTCCCGCAACCCCGAGCCGGGGAGTGTGACCCTCACCTTCGCGTACGACGTGCCGTCGGCCGTCACGGGCCTCCGGGTCGCCGTGCCCGTCGTGGGCCTCGACGGTATCAGCCTCGCCGGGATGGACGGCTTCGAGCGCACCGAACGCGGCTACTTCCTCTGGGACGGCGAGACCGAGCGGCCGACCATCTCGATCCGTATGGCGGTGAGTGACTCGCTCGCCTCGGGCGTCCGGGGGATCGAACGCGACGACTGGGCGCTCGTCTCCGAACCCCAGACGCGTATTCAGGTGCGGACCGACGCACAGCCCCTCCAGACCACCTCCTTCGACGTGGCTGCGGGCGAACAGGGCTTCGCGCGGAGCCACCTGGCGTATCTCGGCCCCCACGAACGCCGGAACGTGACCGTCGCCGACGAGCGTGCGACGTTCGTCCTCGGCGCCGAGAGCGCGACTCCCGACCGGGCCATCGCCTTCCTGCGCACCGCGAACGAACACTTCGACCTCGGGGTGCAACGCGACACGATCACGGTGTTCGTCCTCCCGCTGAGCGGACTGGAGGAAGGACCGGTGCAGGCCGCGACGGTCGACACCGCGTTCTGGGTGGGGAGTACGGGCCTCCGCCTGGACTCGACGGGGTCGGTGTTCACGCACGAGTACGTCCACACGCGACTGAGCACGGTCGGCCGGGAGGACGCGACGTGGCTGACCGAGGCGACGGCCGAGTACTACGGCCGCCTGTTCGCCTTCAACGACGGCGTCGGCACGTACGACTCCTTCCTCGACGGCCTCCGCGCGACGCAGTACACGCCCGACAGCCGGCCCGTCGTGCTCACCGATTCGGAGACGTGGCGGGGGACGAAGGCCCACTACGCCAAGGGCGCGCACGTCCTCGCGGCGCTCGACGCGGAGATTCAGCGCCGGACGGACGGCGAGCATACGCTCCGTGACGTGTTCGCTGGGCGGACGGAGCCGTTCCGCAACTATCGCGCCTTCCGCGCCGCAGTGGTGGAGGTGACGGGTGACGAGTCGATCGGTTCGTGGCTGGACCGCTACGCGACCACGGACGACCTGCCGCCGCTGCCGGAGGACCCCCGGTACTACGTCGCCGAGCCATCGCTCGATCCGGACGGGGATGGGATGGCGAGCGGCGCGGAACTCGACGCCGGGCGGCACCCGTTCGTCGAAGGGGCGGCGACGGAACGATTGCAGGAGGAAGCGGAAACGGGAACGGACGCCACGAACACCGACGACGGGACGACGCCAGCACCGGCCGGGACGCAGGGATCGGCGCCCGGATTCGGTGTGGTCGCAGTCGTCGTCGCACTCGCGGCGCTCGGAGTCGGGCTACGTCGACAGTAAGAGACGAGACGGTTTAGACGCGCCGCAGGCCCTCACCCAGACCGGTCGCCTCGCCGCACTCCGGGCACTCGTACGTCCACCCGTCCTTGGTCGCACGACCCTCCGGGAACTCGGCATCACATTTTCGGCACACGAGCAGATCCCGGCGGGTAGAGACGTGCATCTGCGGCATAATCGGAGAATTGACAGCATCCTACATCAACGTGTCGTTTCGGTTCCATGCTAACGTGTGTCTCACCGCACAGCCCGACGAGAGCCGATCATTCGGTCGATTCCCGCCCGTCGGATTCCCGACCTACTCGTCGCCGTCGCCGCTCAGAATCCCCCGGTGAGTCATCCGCTCGGGATCGAGTACCTCGTCCGCTTCCGCCTCGGTGAGGTAGCCTTTCGCCACCGCCACCTCGCGGACGGTCTTGCCCTCTTTCAGCGCCGCCTTGGCGACTTCCGACGCCTTGTCGTAGCCGATGGCGGGGTTGAGCGCCGTCGCCAGCGCCATCGACCGCTCGACGGCGTCGGCACAGTGGTCCTCGTTCGCCTCCAGTTTCGCCACGAATTTCTCCGCGAACGTCTCGGCGGCGTTCGCGAGGAGGTCGGCCGACTGGAGGAAGTTGTACGCGACGACGGGTTTGTAGAGGTTGAGGTCGAGTTGACCGCCCGCCGCGCCGGCGGAGACGGCGGCGTCGTTGCCCACGACCTGCGTGTGGACCTGATTGACCGCCTCGGCGACGACCGGATTTATTTTGCCGGGCATGATCGACGATCCCGGCTGGTTCTCGGGCTGTTCGATTTCGCCCAGCCCGTTGCGCGGGCCGGAGGCGAGCAGTCGGAGGTCGTTGGCGATCTTGTTCAGCGAGCCCGCGACCGTCCGCAGGGCGCCGTGGGCCTCGCCCATGGCGTCGTGGGCGGCCTGCGCCTCGAAGTGGTCGTCCGCCTCGCGGAAGGGGAGGTCCGTCTCCTCGGCGATGTACGCCGCCGCGCGTTCGGGGAACTCGGGGTGGGTGTTCAGCCCCGTCCCCGTCGCTGTCCCACCGAGGGCGAGTTCCGCGAGTCGGGGCTGGACCGACTCACAGCGCTCGATGCCCTTCTCGACCTGCGTGCGGTAGCCGCCGAACTCCTGCCCGAGGCGGACGGGGGTGGCGTCCTGCAGGTGGGTGCGGCCGGTCTTGACGACGCCGTCGAACGCCTCGGCTTTCTCGTCGAGCGCCGCGGCGAGCGTCTCCAGCGCGGGCACGAGATCCTTCTCCACCGCCTCCAGCGCCGCGACGTGCATCGCGGTGGGGATCACGTCGTTCGAGGACTGTCCGAAGTTGACGTGGTCGTTGGGGTGGACCACCCGGTCGCCCACCTCCGAGCCCATCAGTTCCGCCGCGCGGTTGGCGATCACCTCGTTGGCATTCATGTTCGAGGAGGTGCCCGATCCGGTCTGGAACACGTCGACCGGGAACTGGTCGTCGTGCTCGCCAGCGATCACCTCGTCCGCGGCGTCGACGATGGCCGTCGCGATCTCGTCGTCGACGAGGCCCAGATCACGGTTGGCCCGCGCCGCCGATTTCTTGACGACGCCGAGCGCGCGAACGAATCGCCGCCCGAACCGCGCGTCGCTGATCGGGAAATTTTCCACCGCGCGCTGGGTCTGGGCTCCCCAGTAGGCGTCGGCGGGCACGCGAATCTCGCCGAGGCTGTCCCGTTCGACGCGGAATCCGTCCTCACCGCTATCGTCGCTCATGCGCGAGCGAACGGCGGCCGCGTCGTAAAAGGTACCGCTACGCGCCCGCTACGCGTCGGGTCCGTGTTCCTCGTACGCCTCCGGCGTGTACGTCTTCATCTCCATCGCGTGGATATCCGTCGTCATGTGTCCCTCCAGCGCGTCGTACACCATCTGGTGTTGCTGGACGAGGGGTACGCCCTCGAAGGCGGGCGAGATAACGACCGCGGCGAAGTGGGCGTCCTCGTGGTCCTCGTCCGGCACGCGGGGTTTGGTGACCGTCGCCTCGGCGTCCTCGATACCTTCCTCGATCAGACGTTCGACGTCCGCGGTGTCCATACCGTATCCGGGGCGGCCGCGGCACAAAAACCGTCCGCTACTGCGAGACGGGCGAGCGGAGAAGACGACCGCGCTCTACACCGGCCGATGGACGGCAGAGACGACGACGGCGCCCGCCTGTTCGACGGTGTGCTCGACGACTTTCATCTCGATGCCGTCGTGCCACGTCCACGAATCACGGGTCTCCTTGGCGGTCTCGATCCCGCGAGTGATCCGCTTTTCGACGTTCGACGCGCTCTCGCCGCTCCCTTCGAAGAAGACACCGCCCTCCTCCGCGGTCGCCCAGCCGAGCCCCGCCGCGATGGTTTCGTCCTGCACCAGCGACTCGTTCTCGGCGAGGATGACGGCGACGAGTTCCCCCACGTCCCACCGTTGTTCGTGGGTTCCTTGCTCGACCACGGTCGCGCCCTCGGGGATCACCGACGAGAGCGTGACCAGATTGTAGTTGTGGATGCCACCCTCGCTCAACGCCTTGTCGAACGCACTCAGGGTGGTCTTGCCCTCTCCGGTACCCCAGACGATCTCGATGTCCATCGTAACTCGACCTTGCAAACACCCTCACAAACCACTTGCGTATCCGCGTGGTCGGCTCGGATTCCGGTGAGATTGGTCCGGCGCGAGCCGCGCTTTCGACTACTGCTGGTATCGTCGCTCGTCGCTCTGATCGAACTGTGAGACGCTGTTGCCGCTCATCTCGTCGTACGTCATTCCCGAGAGATACTCGTCGTAGGTCACGTCGTACCCCTGCCGGAGGTGGAAATCGAGGTCGCCGGTGTCGACCGTCGAGCGATAGAGAGCGTGGATCGCTCGCCGAACGAGTTCCTCCCGATTTCCGTCGAACGCCGCCAGCAACATCGCGAGTTCGTTGCGCGTCTCCCGATCCAGATCGACACGCACCTCGTCACCGAGGTCGCTGTAGGCAGCTTTCACGTCCGCGTTCAGGTCGTCGAGACTCATAGCGGTGGCAACGAGTGGCCGCCGAATACGGCTTTCGACTGATGCTGGCCACCGTTCCGAGACGGTCATCACCGCCCTCGAACCATCACGTCTAACCCACCCCGTCCCTACCTGCCGACGATGACCGGAACCGAGCGCGAGGACGCCGCGCTCCCCGACGACCTCGACGCCGTCCGCACGGCCTTGATCGAGTGGTACGAGGCCGATCACCGCGACTACCCGTGGCGACGGACCGACGATCCCTACGCCATCCTCGTCTCAGAGGTGATGAGCCAGCAGACTCAGCTAGATCGGGTGGTCGAGGCGTGGGACGCCTTCCTCGACCGGTGGCCGACCGTCGAGGCACTCGCTTCCGCCGACCGGAGCGACGTGGTCGCGTTCTGGTCCGACCAGCGCCTCGGCTACAACAACCGCGCGCGCTACCTCCACGAGGCGGCGGGACAGGTCGTCGACGACTACGGCGGCGAGTTTCCCGAGACGCCGAGCGAGCTACAGGAACTGATGGGCGTCGGCCCCTACACCGCCAACGCCGTCGCCAGTTTCGCGTTCAACAATGGGGATGCCGTTGTCGACACGAACGTCAAGCGGGTACTCTACCGCGCCTTCGAGGTTCCGGACGACGATTCTACCTTCGACCGTGCCGCCCAGACTCTCATGCCCGCCGGCGAGTCCCGGGTCTGGAACAACGCGATCATGGAACTCGGCGGCGTGGCCTGCCAGCAGCGTCCCCGGTGTGACGAGGCAGGCTGTCCGTGGCGGGAGTGGTGTCGCGCCTACGAGACGGGCGATTTCACCGCGCCCGACGTGCCGACCCAGCCGAGTTTCGAGGGGAGTCGGCGGCAGATGCGTGGGCGGGTGATTTCGGCGCTGAAGGAGTACGACGAACTCGCGCTGGACGAGTTGGGGCCGCGAGTGCGGGTGGACTACGCGCCCGAGGGGAAGTACGGTCGGGAGTGGCTTCGTGGGCTCCTGTCGGATCTGTCCGACGACGGGTTGATCCAACTGGAGGAGCAGGAGACGACGACGGTCGCTCGTCTCCAAGCGTAACTCGACCGTGCGATGCGATGTTATTTCGTCCGCTCTTCGTCGTCGCCGTCGGCAGTGACATCGAGACGGTAGAGGGTGCCCTGGTCCGTACGATGTGGATTCACCTCCACTTTCGTCTCGACTGCGTCGCCGTGGGCGAGGGGATTCCGGAGGATAACCAGTTCGAATCCCTCGGAATCGGTGCTTCCCTCGTACACCCGGTACAGGTAGTAGTCGTCACCTTGCTCGCGAGCCTTCGCGAGTTCGTTATCCGAGAGCGTGACTGCTCCTTTCCGGCTCGTACTCCCTTTGACCTCGATATGTCTGTCGATCAGCTGAACGTCTGGATCGGATTTGAACGCCGATCGATCCTCTTGGCTCTCGAAGCTCAGCACATCACAGCCGTAACCCCGATTGCCTTGGATGTGTGCGACGGGGAGTGGGAACCGATTCTCGTGTTCCTCGAACCGGGCCGCGATGGTCTCTGCACGGCCCGGATTCGCCGTTCGACGCGAGCCGCCTGAGGACTGCTCCTGTGTTCCCGTCCCGACTCGCCTGATCGAGATGGTTTGTCCAGATATTGGGTCCAGTTGACCTTCCTCGGCAGTAATTCCCGTTATCCGGTTCGGCTCAGCCTGTCGGTTATCGCCGTCGTCGCCAGCCTCCGTCTCCTGTTCTTCCGTGACGTTCTGTGTCTGTTCTGGTTCCGGCACCGGCTCCGGATCGGGGGCTGTCGGTTCCGGGAACGTGTCTTTCCTGACCTCTCGGTCCAGTCGCTCCACCGCGTTTCGTAGTCGCTCGGTGGCAGCGTCGTCACCCAGCAAGACACCGAGTCGGTCTACCCTGTCGTTCGCGGTCGTTAGGTAGAGTATTTCGCGTCCGATGTCGACGTCCAAGATGTCCGCGAAGACGTCGCCGATCAGTCGAGCTAGTCGGTCGTCTCGGAGTCGCTGATAGCTGTCGACCGATTCGGGGATCAAAAAGACCCTCGACCCGTCCGGCAGGAACTCACCTTCGGACAGGGTGATTTCGAACTCGTCACCGCCGACCGAGGCCGTCGCAGTCACCGACCGACAGAGGACGATCTCGAGGTCACGGATCGTGTTTCGCTCCGTGAGGTCGTCGTCGCTGTCGACGCGAAGCGCGTACACGAATGGCTTCAGGTCGTCTATCCATGCCTCGAAGTTCTCCTTCTGCGGGTGGGGTTCGTCCCTGATATTCGAGATGTCGATACTGCTGGTGGAGAGTCCTTTCACACCGAATAGCTGTTCCACCTTCGAGACGCCGCGTCGTTTGTCGAGGGCTAATAGCGGATATTCGTCGGTGATCGGTGTCGGAATTGATTCGCTGTCGGCGTACCGAAGTTCGGTGACTGGGTAGTAGTTGGATGTTCCGTCGTCGATTCCGAGCATCTCGCCACCGTCGACGAACTCACCGTAGAGTTCGGCTGGTGGCGTCCCGTCCTTATTCGCGTAGAGGGTTCGATATACGCGTGGCGCCACCTCTCCGGCGGGATCACGCTCCGGCAACTCCGACAGTATTCGGTAGAACGCATCCCAAGAGAGATCGGTAATCGTGCTCGTCACGCCGATCTTTCGGAGGGTAGTCACGACCGCCGTTTCGTCGATTCCGGACCCCTCGAGGAGTGGATGAGCCATCTCGATGGTCGGGTAGCCGATGAGTGGTGAGATCTCCCGTGCGAACTCGGCCGTCGAACACGTTTGTGGGGGCTGTGGTTCGCCGTTCTCGGTCGGGAGCCACGCCGATGTCTTGAGGAGCCACAGCGGGTGAGATGGGATCGACTGTCCGCTCAGGGTTCGCCAGTACTGCTTGTACTGTGGCTTGATTTCGAAGGCTCCGTCGATGTCGCCCTCCTGCCGCCACTCGTCGAGCGTCCGGCCGATCGTCGTCAACCACGCGAGGATGGCGTGTGGGTCGGCGTGGGTGAGAACCTCGGCGAGGCGATCGACCGTCTGTACCTCCGTGAGCCGGGACCGCGTTCCGCTCACGCGCTCCGCGGATTCCTTGGTGAGTGCTTCGAACCTCGCGGGATACTCGAGCGAATCGACCACGTAGTCGTGGTACGCCGGGTCGTCGGGTCGCACGCGCTCGATTCTCGGTTCGTGAGCGACGCCCAGCCAACACAGAAAGTCTTCCAGTCGCTCTCGATCGTCACTGAATGGTAGTTGTTCGGGATCAGCCACGAACGAACTTGGATCGACCGGTCCGTACAGTTGTTCCACGAGGTCCCCGTTTGGATACTCCGCGGTGAGGTAGAGCGAGTCGGCCCGCTCGACTGTTCCCGTCCGCGTCGGTATCTCGATCGGGATATTCGACAGATTGACCCCGTCTACGCCGAGTTGATACAGCTTCCATAGCACCTCCAGCATCTCCATACGCCACTCGAGTTCGGCATCGGGGTCGTCCTTGACTCGTCTGTTCGCCTCCGCGGAGACGGACTGGACCAGCCCCGAGAGGTTGTACTCCCTGACGCCGAATGCACTCAGTTTCATCCGGAGGTCTCGAATGGCTCTCAGGTTCCACCGTTCCCGTAACTCGGCCGCGAGTTCGGGGTGGAGAATCCGCTGTGGAATCCACTCGGGGAGAGTGACGGCGTCATCTTGCGGTGGGAGAAACACGGTCGTTCCAGCGTCGACGGTGGCTCGGTCCGAGTCGATCAACAGAGCGGGTGGAGACTCGTCTTCGATGATATCCTCGTCGACGAGTCTCGCGATGAGTGTGGCCCGTGTCTCCAGCGAGAGGTCGCTCGCTATCTCGTTGATCCGCCGTTTCAGGTCGTCGTATCCGATGGACTGGACATCCAGTTTCTCGAGTTGGGTGTCCACCTCCGCGTTGTTGACGTGGAGACAGATATCGTCGAACCGCTCGCCGTGCAGCAAGTCGTCGAAGTTTCCACTGATCCGGTAGGCACAGTCGGGCGTCGTGAACGTCCCATTCTGCACGGGAATCAGCGCTCGAGACGACGCCTCCATCCGGAGCATCTCGTCGAACGTGTCGCTCCCGTCGATCGACTCGAGTTCTTCGAGCGTGCTTCCG
This sequence comes from Haloplanus aerogenes, assembly GCF_003856835.1. NCBI lineage: Archaea > Methanobacteriati > Methanobacteriota > Halobacteria > Halobacteriales > Haloferacaceae > Haloplanus > Haloplanus aerogenes. The sequence goes on along the minus strand of NZ_CP034145.1, from coordinate 2,673,742 downwards.
ATCTCGCCGCTCGAGGAAACTGTCCGAAGCGCCGCCCACGGATCTTCGATCGACTTCTTTTCCTCGGCAGCGTTCACCATCAACGACGCCAGTTTAGTCGCGACGAATCGGTTCGTCTCGCTGTTCGTCAGGTGGTCTCGGTTCTCAGTCACTTCGAACGTCGCGTGCGCCAACATCGGAAACGGGAAGGAGACCTTCGTCGGGAAGAAGACGAATAGGTTCGATGTCGATTCGAGCCTGTCGAGATCCTCAGGTACGGCGATCTTTATTTCGTACTTGTCCTCCGTCTGTGACGGTCGCCGGTACGCCGACGGGATCTCTCCGGATTCCTCGAACAGTTGCCAGCTAACCGAGTCTCCGTCTTCTCGGTGGATCGTCACCGCGTTCTCGGTTCGATTCACTCGCCACTCTTCGTCGCGCTCGTCGCTTCGAATCCGGATTCGACCAATATTGCGAAGGAAGAGCGTGATCTCCTCGAACAGCGCGTCGATCTCTCGCTGTACCTTTGCCCGCTGTTCGGCTTCCGGAAGCGGAACGCCGATGACAGTGTCGTAGCCGTTCGTTCTGAGCTGACACCCTCGGTTGTACACCTCTCTCAACTTCGGATCGTCGACCTTGCCGTTCGACAGCAGATGCGGCGTACTCAACGTCGCGATCGGGGTCGCAATCCCCCGTTTTTCGAACCGTCTCGCCTTCGCATCTATCTCGTCGTCTTCCCGAAGACGTTCGAGTTGCGCAGACGCGAACGCCTCGGAGAAGCCGATCGAAACATCGCCGCTATGAACGACGACACGTGATGCCCAGTTCAGAACCGAACGGAATCCCAGACCCTTGTAGCCGATGCAGTCCTTCCGGAATTGTTTTGGGCTGTTGTCACTCAATATAAGAGAACTCACGCCCTCCGGTGTGAACGCAGCGCCCGTGTTCGCGACGAACAGCCCTTGATCGGTCAATTCGATCAGCAGGTCCACGGGCTCTGCGTAGTCTCGGCCGGCGTCGTCGGCGTTCTGTATCAGTTCGAGCATTCCACGCCCGGAGTAGCCTCGAACGGCTTCGGCCTCGCGAGTGTAGTCCGAAAATATCCGATCCGGATCACGCCGGTAGACATCTTCCATCTTCGATCGCTGTTCGCGTAGCCACTCCTCCCACCCCTCTTTCTGGAGGCCCCGTGTCATGGACCTACGGAGCAGGATCGGAGTTAAATGACTTTTCACAAATATATCAGCTCTGATATTCGTCGTCAGCAGCCGGCCTCGGGAACGGCGACGTGTTGCTGTGACGGCCGCCGAGGATTTAACCACCTCCCTCCCCGTTAGGTGTGTACTATGCGCATGGAACTCCGGGTGTGCAAGCTCTGCCACGAAGGGGAACACGGCAACGAGCAGAAGACGGCCGTGACGCGTGATATGGTCCGCTGTGCGCGTCGCGTCCGGGAGTACAAGGACCTCATCGGCCTCGACGAACTCCACATCACGATGGTCACGGAGGGCGACCCCGGCGGCGCCGAGGCGCTCCCGGTCGTCGTCGCCAGCATCGAGGGGGATCAGATCTCCCTCTCCGATACGCAACTGGTGATGGAGGACGACGACGGCAACTTCCTCGTCTACCCCGAACCGAAGGATATCCTCGAAGTCCTCACGCGCAACATCGACCAGATGAGCGAGCAGACCCGGCAGGACGTGACGGTCGAACTGTCGGCCGAGGGCGCCGAGTTGCTGTCGGCCTAGGGCTCGGGTGAGGGGTAGTTGCCCCGACCGGTCTCGGTCGTTCCGTTGGCGACGATCCAGCCGTCACGGGGACCGGTTACGCGGAAGGTCACGTGGTCGGTGTAGCTGTTGCCGGTCCACCCGCCGGCGAACCACTCGTTCGACCCGGTGAGCATGATACTGCCGCTGACTCGTGCGTCTGCGGGCGCGTCGTACGAGAGGTAGACGGGGGCGTCGTAGTCGAAACACGCCGTTTCGTCCTGATACGGAACCCGGCAGTCCGCGAGTTCGCGTGTCGCCGCCGGGTAGAACGTCGGCGACTCACCCACGGGGGTCCGCGTCTCGATGGGGTAGGTCGCCTCCTGCGTGACGTGTACGCGCACCGTCCGCTGGTCGACCCTCTGGTGGTTCGGATTCGAGGGGTCGTACTCGGATTCGGAGATCTCCTCGCGGCGCCCCAGGCCGTCCTCCTCGACGAACCGGTAGTAACGCGTCTCGACGACGAACTCGTCGGCGGTGAGTTCGAGCATCGGGCCGTACGCCGTTTCCACGACTGTCGCGTCGAACGCCTCGACCGTGCCGTTGGGCGCGACGACGTCCGCGTCGACGACTGTCTCGCCGTCGACCTGCGGAAGCGGGACGCGAATCGTCACGTCCTCCAGCGTGCCTGTCGCGTCGACGCCCACGCTGTAGTCGTAGGTGCTGGAGTAGCTCTCGGGGTTCGGCGCGAGGAAAGAACAGCCGGCAGTGAGCGTGAGGGCGGCGAGCAGGAGGGCGAGGATGGCCTTCCGTGACATCTCGTTCATAGGTCGGCGCCGCGAGATAAAACGATTCGGGAGGAGGGGACGGTTCGCCGGTCAGTCGTCGTCGGGGTGACCGCCGTCGGTCGCCGCCGGCTGGCGACGGTCCTCTTCGAGTCGGCGCTCCCACCGCACGCGCAGGAGGTTACCGTACATCGAGAGGACGAGGCCGACGAACAACACGAAGATGCCGGCGTTGATGCCGATGGTGAGCAGGAGGCTCTCTGGCCCCCCGCCCACCGTCAGTTCGCGTGGCACCGGATACCCCTCGTCGAAGATGGAGCCGACCATGACGCTGACGATACCGACGACGGTGAGCACACCCATGACCGTGCTCACCGTGCTCCACGACGGAGCGAGGCTGAGATCACTGATCCCGCCGTCGGCGTGGGTCTCCGGGATCAGCTCTCGGGGGATGAACGCCTTCGGTTCGACCGGGTAGAAGGCGGGGTGGAACCCGTGTTCGAAGATGTGGAACATGACCCCCATCAGCATGATGACGCCCAGCAGGCCGTGGAAGATCACGAAGCCCATCGCGGCCGTCTTCGTGTTGAAGTACTGCATCAGGCCGGTCTTGCTCCAGATGAGCAGTCCGCTGACCGTCAGCAGGAACAGTTCGACCGCGAAGATGAACACGACGCCCTTGCCGATGTAGGAGAGCAGTGGGACGTCGTCGGTGTCGCCGCCGGCGAACTGTTTTGCGGCCGGGTGACGCTCGTCGGCGTTCCCGAGGGCGAACTGCACGTCCTGGATGAACGCCTTGATGTCTTCGCCGGTGGGCATGACATCCTGGAAGTTGCTCCGGCCGGTTTCGCTCGTGACCATGAGTGTGGCCCAGAAGCCGATGAGGGCGATGAGCCCGAAGCCGGCGGCGCGGTGGAGCGCGGTGACGCTCTCCGGCCCACCCATCAGCGACAGCAGCCACCAGAGTTCGTCGTTGAACGTCAGGCTGTACCCCGTGAAGAACAGGGCGAACACGTCGAGGGCCAGCAACGAGTGGAACGTCGTCGTGACCCGCGTGAACTTACCGTGGTCGAGACTCGTCATTCGGTCTCACCTCCGTCGGTCGCGACGGCCTGTTGACTCCCTTCGTCGGGGCCCTGCATCTGCCCCGCGAGGCGACGGAACGCCGCCCAGTGGATGAACACCATCAGGAGGATGAACAGCCCCATGATCACGTCCGCCGCGTGGACGACGGCCACGAGGAAGTCAAGCCACGGCACCGTGTTGCCGGCGACCCAGTCGGCCCCGATGCCGCCACCCTCGACCGTCGGCGCGACGCGGAACAGGCCCTCGTAGAAGACGGCCGTTCCGGCGGCCCACCAGACGGCGACGACGGCGAGGACGATGCCGACGATGGCGCTGATCACCACCGAAACTTTGCTGTAACCGCTGGTTTCCGGAAGGTCTTCTTGGTAGCTCATTTAGAACACCTGTGCCTCCTCTTCACCGAAGATGATCTCCATGGCGACGTCGTTGAAGAACGTGCCACTGTCACGACGCTCCAGTTCGGACGAAATCTCCTCGGCGTTGCCGACGAGAATCGCGTCCGTCGCGCACTCCTCGGCGCACGCCGGCCCCTTGCCGACGTCCTGCCGTTCCTCGCACATGGTACACTTGTCCATCGTCCCGCCGGTGCCGAACAGCTGCGCCGACGCGTCGTCGGAGTCGGGGAACTGCGGCGCCCCGAACGGACACGCCGACAGGCAGTACTGACAGCCGACACAGAGGTCGTCGCGCACCTGCACGAAGCCGTCTTCCTGTTTCATCAGCGAGTCGGTCGGACAGACGGACACACACGGCGCGTTCTCGCAGTGGTAACACTGCATCGGAACTGCTGTCTCGCCGGGCGACTCGCCCTGTCCGAGGGCCCTCGCGCTGTGGGCGTTCAGCCCCTGCGCGCCTTCTTGGCCCTCCAGCATCGTCGAGATGCTGATTCGCTGTTCGTCGACCGACGAGTCCCACGTGCGTTTGCAGGCCACGACACACCCGCCACAGTCGATACAGGCCTCTACGTCGGGGAAGATCCGGGTGTCTTCGCCCCCAGTGCTGATGACCCCCTGCCGCATTATCTCTTTGTTGCTTGACATATTCACCACCTCCTATTGGACCGTGTTGTGATCACGGACATCGAAGTCTTTCTGCTGGCCGATACCGTCACGGTCCTGCGGGAACTCGAGGTCGACGTCCATATTGAGTTCCTCGAGGAGGCTCTGTGTGGCCGGGCGGATCGCCACCATCGACACTTTTGTCTCCTGCATCTGGGTCTCGACGTCGTAGCCTCGCGACGTGATGGCGTTCGCCGAGTCGCCGATGGCGTACGGAACGGTGCCTGGCGGGTACTTGTCCTCCAGGCTCTGTCCCTTGAAGACGCCACCCCAGTGGAATGGCAGGAACACCTCGTCGTCGTTCGGCCGGTCGGTCACCCTCGCTTTCACGAGGACCGATCCGCGGTCGGTCGAGGAGATGACGATCAGATCACCCCCGTCGACGCCGAGGTTCTCGGCCTTGTTCGGCGTAATCTCGGCGTACATGTGCGGCTGAAGGTCGGCGGTGTGGATGTTGCTCCGTGTCTCCGAGCCGCCGCCCTGGTGTTCGACCTGCCGGCCCGTCGTCATGATGGTGTCGAGCGCCGGCCCGTCGCCGTCGCCGTGGATGATCTGCATCGCCTTCTCCTGTTCTACCGCGTTGTTCTGGTCGAGGCGGTAGAAGTTCCGTTGCTGGCCGTTCGCCGGCCACTCCTCGACGAGTTCCGGATGCGGGCTCTCCAGCGGTTCGCGGTGCACCGGCGTCGTGTCGATGAAGTTCCAGACGACGGCACGCGCCCGTCCGCGCCCCGTCGGCGCGTCGGGCTGCCTGTAGTCGTACTGTTCGTAGAACGCCGGGTCGATGTTCTGGGTCTCCGAGATGTACTGGTCGAACTCGGGGCTCCCGGTGTTCGGGTTGTTGAGCGCCTGCGCGGCGGTGTACACCGACCGCTGGTTGTCGAGCGCGTGTTGCTGCGGGATGGTGAGTTCGTCGGACTGGGTCCTCTGAGTCGGATCGACGAGGCTCTTCGGTGGCGTCGTCTTCCAGCCCGGATACTCCGGAATCCCGTGGATCAGCCCGTCGCTGGCCGTGTCGGCTGCCGACGCCCAGTCGGGGTTGTACGGCGCTCGCGTCAGGTCGAGGGCGTCCTCGACGCTGTCGTACCGGTCCCCGACGGCGTCGATCGTCGCCTGGAACGGGTACTCCTTGTCGGTGTTCATCTGCTCCCACTCTTCGGGGCTCGGTGCCTGGACGCCCCACCGCGTCCGGAAGTCCTGTCCCCCGTTGTTGGGGTTCATGTCGTCGTTCCAGATGATCGGCGTCCCGGGGTGTCCTTCACCCCAGCACGGCCAGGGGAGGCCCCAGTACTCGCCCTCGACGGGCGACCCTTCCGAGGCCTGGAGCGTCTCGTGGGAGAACGCGTAGTCGTACTCGAGGTGTTGCTGGAGGCGTTCCGGGGTCTGGCGGTATCCGATGGTGTTCGTCCCGAGGTTGAACTCCCGGATGACGTTCTCGTAGCTCGATTTCCCGTTGTGAATCTCCGGGCCAGTTCCCCAGTCGAAGTGTTCACCGAAGCCGAGGTGGTCCGCCAGTTCCTGCATGATCTGCAGGTCGGGCTTCGAGTTGTGGGACGGGGGACGCACCGGCTCCGACCACTGGATCGAGCGGTGCGTGTTCGTCAGCGAGCGGTAGTGCTCGTACTGACTCGACGCCGGGAGGACCATCACCGGCGGCCCCTCGTCGAAGTCGGGGAGGACGCTCGCGACCGACGGGAACACGTCGATGACCACGAGCAAGTCGAGGTTCTGCATCCCCTCTTTCATCTTCTCCATCTCGCTGATGGAGTTCGAGGAGTGACCCCAGAAGACGGCAATCTTCACCTGATCGGGCTGGTAGATCGGCGTCTGCTGCATCCGATCCTCCTGATCGAGCGCGGCTTCGAACCAGCGGGCGACGGTCAGCCCGCTCTGGAACATCATCGAGTTCGGCGCCGGATTGTTGGGGCCGTACTGACCCTCGCCACTACTTCCCGGGAACTCGTCGGGGTCCTCCGCGTCGGTCGCCCGGACGTACTTATCCGGCGGCATTACCTCGAATCGGTTGTACATGTCCGCGAACGAGGTGGACCCGCTCGTGTACGGGTTCATGTCCCAGACGTCCGCCCACCACGACCAGCCACCGGGTGACAGCCCGTAGTACCCCGGGAGGATGTGGCTCGCGACTGCGAGGTCGGTCGCCCCCTGGACGTTGGCGTGGCCACGCATGACCTGGAGACCACCGCCACTGCGGGCCGCACTCCCTGACGCGAGGCTCGCGGCGGCGTAGGACCGGATGTTCTGGGTCCCGTTGTTGTGCTGGGTGCCGCCCATCGCCCACTCGATCTGGATGTGTGGGCGGTTCTCGTTGAACAGCTCGGCGAGGCGCTCGATCTCTTCGACCGAGAGCCACGTGATCTCTGAAACGGTCTCCTTGTCGTACTTGTCGAGGTCGTCCTCGATGTCTTCCCAGCCCTGGACGCGGTCGGTGAGCATGTTCTGGCCCGTATCGTCCGCGTCCGGGTCCAACGCCAGCCCGTACTCGTCGCGGAGCTCCTTGATGATCCCCATCATCAGCGCCACGTCGGTCCCGGGCCGGAACCGCATGAACTCGTCGGCGTGGGCCGCGGTCTTCGTGAACCGCGGATCGAGCGTCAGAAGCGTCCCGCCACGTTTCTGCCCCTCGAGGATGTGCTGCATCGCGATGGGGTGGGCCTCCGCCGGGTTCTGCCCGATGACGACCAGCAGGTCGTAGTTGCGGTAGTCCTGCAGCGTGTTCGTCATCGCCCCATAGCCCCACGTGTTCGCGAGGCCCGCGACCGTCGTGGAGTGACAGATCCGCGCCTGATGGTCGACGTTGTTCGTGCCCATGAACGCCGCGAGCTTTCGGATGGCGTAGGACTCCTCGTTGGAGTGGTGGGCACTCCCGAGGAGCATGACGCTCTCGCGGCTGGCCTCCTCACTTACGTCGACGGCCTGATCCGGCGAGACGTTCGAATCCGGCCACAGCGCACGAATGTCGGTCGCCAGCCGGTCGTAGGCCGAATCCCACGACAGCTTTCGCCAAGCGCCGTTCTCCCGAACCATCGGGTGTCGAACCCGTTTCTCCGAGTGTTCGGTCTCGTAGATCCCAGCACCCTTCGAACAGAGCGACCCTTGGTTTATCGGGTGGTCCTCCCACGGTTCCATGCCGACGAAGGAGTCGCCGACGCGTTCACCGTGGAACCCACAACCGACAGAACAGTAATTACAGATCGTCTTCGTACGCTCTCCCTCTGTGTCAGCAGCCGATACCTCCGCCTCACCCGTCTGGGCGAGCGCTTGACCCGCACCGCCACCACCAAGGGCGACGGCGCCCGCCAACGCGCTCGCCTTCATGAACGAGCGCCTGTCAAGGTCTATCGAGACTGGTTCTGTACTCATGGTGTGTGTTGTCCCCTCGACATGCGCGTGTCATTCGCTCGCACGCGCATATAATAGGCAAATGGACCGACATTATATAAATTAATGTGTTTAGGTTGACCTAATTTCAATGACTTTCGTTCCTCCCTCCCCCATTTGAAACTGAAATCCGTTAGCCCGCAGCAACTCTTATACGAATGGTAGCATTTACCACTGGTATGAACGTCGGCGCGTTCGTGTGTTCCTGTGCAAACACTTGCGACATCGATCTCGAAGGCGTCCGAGACGGCGTCAGAGACGTCGAGGTCGTTGCGAGTTCCTCACACCTCTGTGACGATGGCCTCCCGGCCATGGCCCACCTCATCGAAGAGTACGATCTGGACCAACTCCTCGTGACCACGCCCGAACCGCGGTGTCAGGACGCCATTCGGGAGGTTGCGATAGAACGGGGACTTCACCCCGACGCGACGGCCTTCGTCGACCACCGCGAGGGGGCCGCGTGGATTCACGACCGCGACGCGGCCACCGCCAAGACCGCTCGCCTGCTCAACGCCCGTCGGACGGGTCTCGGCCACGAACCGATATCCCGGACCGTCTCCCGGGACGCGGGCGAGGCTGTCGCCGTCGTCGGCGACCCCGAGACGGCGGCGGCGCTCGCGGACACCGCCGACGTGACGCTGATCGCCAACGGGCAGGATTTCGACGCCGTCGACGCCGACCTCGACGACGTGACGCTCGCCCGCGGCCGCGTCGTCGACGTGGTCGGCGAGTACGGGAACTTCGAGGTCGAACTCCGCGCCCGGGTCACCGAGGACTGCATCTCGTGTATGGACTGCGTCCACGAGGGGCCGGACGGGATGGTGACTCGCGCGCCCGTGGACATCGATCCGGCGGCCCCGGACGGCGAGTGGGCCGACTGCTGTCCGGTCGATGCCATCGACCTCGACGGCGTCGAGCGGACGCTGGAGGCGGATCAGGTGATCTTCCCCGCGGCGACCGGCACGGCAAAGAGCGGCCAGATCGGCCTCTACACCGGCCCGGTCGACGGGGCGACCATCGCGGCCGTCGAGGACCTCCTCGGCGGCATCGAGAAACCGAAACACCTCGACCTCGACATGGACGTGTGCGCCGCCGGCGAGTCGAGCCAGCCCGGCTGTAACGCCTGTGTCGACGCCTGTCCGCACGGCGCCGTCGACCGGCCGCACGTCGACGAGGTGTCGTTCGACCTCGTGGCCTGTCAGGACTGCGGCGCGTGTACGAGCGCCTGTCCGACCGGCGCGACGACCCTCCGCGACCCCTCGAACGAACGCATCGCGCGCGAGGTGGAGACGCTCCTCGACCCCGGTGAGGACGACGGTCTCCTCGGCGGGCTTCGCGGCAACGACGGCATCGAGACGCCAGTCGTCGCCTTCGTCTGTTCCGAGCGGGCGGACGACGCTCTCCGGCGCTACGGACGCCTCGCCCGCGAGGACGACGACCTGCGCTACCCGCCCGTCCTCCCCGTCCGGGTCAACTGCACCGACACGGTCGGTGAAGCACACGTCATGCACGCCCTCGCCGCGGGCGCCGACGGCGTGGCCATCGTCGGCTGTGGCGGCTCCTGCCTCCACTCCGGTCCCGATCCGAAGGCGGAACTCGTCCGCCGACTCGACCGGGCGACGACCGACCTCGGCCTCGGCGAACGCGTCACGTTCCTCGCGCCCGACCCACAGGAGCCGAAGGCGTTCGTCGAGGAACTCTCCCAGTTCGTCGTCGAACTCGATCCGACGCCCGTCCCGGCCGGCGACCACGAAGCGACCGGCACGGTTCGAGACGACAAGCCGAACCCGCCCTTCAACAGCCACGACTGGACGCTGGAGAGCGTCCGTGCCGTCCTCGAACACGTCGACCCACCACGGGAGATGATCCGCGGCCTGAAGGACTTCGGCTGGATGGAGGTGTCCGACGCCTGCAACCTCACCCCCACCTGCTCGACGATGTGTCCGACCGATGCCATCCGCCGGACCGACGACGCCGACCTCCAGTTCAACCACGAGGACTGCGTCAACTGCGGCCTCTGCGAGGAAGGGTGTCCCGAGATAGCCATCACCATGCACGACGGCCTCGACCTCTCGAAACTCCCCGAGAACCGCGACGGGGAACGCTGGGAGACGGTGTACGAGGGCGAGATGCGAAACTGCGTCCGCTGTGGCAAGGCGTTCGCCAGCGAAGGCACCGCCGAACACATCGCGGGCGAGGTCGGTGAACTGGTCGAAGGCGTCGCACCCAAAGCCGAACACAGCATCTTCGAGTACTGTGCCGACTGTCGTGCCTATCTCCTCTTCGAGGAGGGGGGTCGATGATGGACGAACAGGCCCTCTACGAGTCGCGTCTCGAACTCGTCGACTTCCTCATCGAAGCGCTCCACGACGTGCCCGACGAGGAGTTCGTCGAGACGCTGCTCTCCGGCGACATCCGAATCCCCGAGGGCGAGGTGAACGAACCCCTCGACCGTGGGTTCGACGAACTCCGCACGTTCATCGACGAGCATCAGGAGTACGACCTCGACGTCGTACAGGAAGTACTCGAACAGGAGTACACGCGGCTCCTCGTCGGCCCGCGACCGCCGGTCGTCGCCCACGAGACGTACTACCGCGAGGACGCCGACTACCTCGGCGAGGGGCTGGCCGAACTGGAGGCGAGTTACAGCGCCGCCGGCTGGGCGCCGCCGGAGGAGTACCCGGAGGAGAACGACTTCGTCGCCGTCGAACTCGCCTTCCTCCGCAACCTGATCGACCGGCAACGCCGTGGTGCCGAGGTGGCGGTCGGCTTCGAACGCGTCTTCCTCGACGAACACGCGCTGACGTGGGTGGACCCGTTCACCACCGACCTTCGGCAAGAGACGGATAGTCGGCTGTACGTCGCTGTCGCGTACATCTACGAGGGCGTCCTCGAGTTCGAGGACGAACTCGTCGCGCAGATGATCTAGGTTCGGTCGGCGAGGGCGACGACCCCGATCAGGCCGACGAGCGAGAGGCCGAGGAGAACGAGCGTCACCGGCGTCGCCAGCGCCATCGCCTGTTCCATCCGGAAGTACCACCGCCACGTCTTGGCGAACTCCGCGAGGATGGCCACCGTCGCGGCGCCGAGAACGACGAGTACGAGCCCACCGACCGACAGGAGCGTCAGGCCGCGAAAGAGCCTCGACGGACTCGGCAGATCACTCATCGACGATCACCCGTCCGATCAGCAACAGTGCTGCCGTCGGGAGTAACAGGAGCAGGACGCCCGCGACGAACACGCCGATGTAGCTGACCGTCGATTCGAGGTGGATGGCCCAGTGCCAGGTCCCCTTGATTTCGGCGATGATTCCGACGGTGCCGACCGCCAACAGCGCTAGCACGAGTAGCGAGCCCAACACGTACGTCGTCCCCTGCAGGTATCCGAGCACGCGAGCGGGCGTCGACGGGTCCGACTCGCCCCCCGCCGCTGTGACGGCTTCCCGCTCGTTCGACTCTGCCTCAGCCATCGTTTCCACCGTCGGCTGATGGCGCGTACGTTCGGTACATATCGTAGACGACGAACGCTGCGACGACGGCACCGACGAGTAACAACGGGACGGCGAGACGGATCGGGAGCGGTCCATACGTGGCCCCGAAGCTCTGGTGCATGAGTTTCCTCGTTGTCTCTCATTGGGGCGCTCAGGGACATATACTCTCTGGTCAGTTCGGTGCGTCGAGGGCCGCTCGCCCGGCTTGGCGAGATGCTTATTATCTTCGCAGCCTTCGGACGAGCAAGACGATGACATCCCGACGGTCGGCGCTCGCACGTCTCGGAGGGGTCGCCGGCGCCATCGGCCTCTCCGGGTGCGCGCAGTTTCTCGAGTCGGCCAGCGACAGCGGGACCGACCTGCCGCCCAACCCCCACGCTGCCGACCTCCCCAACCGACAGTTCGCCCAGACCGAGTACCTGCCCACGAACGCCGCCGGGAACGACCTCCAGGCACGCTACCGCCGCCTCCTGTTTCTGAATCTCGACGTCGACCCGTCGACCGAGGCCGCCCGAACCGTCGAGCGCGGCATGCGGACCATCGAGGCGGCCTACGACTGGAGTACGGAGGGGGTCTTTCACGTCCTCGGCTGGGGGACCGCCTACTTCCGTCGACTCGGCAAACTGACCGAGGCCCCCATCTCGAAACCGCAGGTGCTCTCGCGGACGGACAACCCGGACCTCCTCGAGTTCGACGCCGTCCTGGTCCTCGAAAGCGACGTTCCGTCCCAGTTGACGGCCATCGAGAACGCCATGTTCCGTTCGCGGGCCGGCGGGACGCTGAACGGCGAACCGGTCGAGCACTCGCTCGGAGACGTGTTCTCCATCGCGGAGGTTCGGACGGGCTTTCTCGGGGAGGGACTCCCGGCGCAGCACGCGGACGTCGAGGGCATCCCCGCCGGCGCCCTCTCGCAGGACGACCCCACCTTCATGGGCTTTTTCTCGGATCGGCAGGGGACGCAGGCGAGCGAGGACTTCGTGACCATCCCGGACGGCAAGTTCGCGGGCGGCACGACGCTCCACGCCGCCCACCTGACGCAGAATCTCGATACGTGGTGGGAGGGACTGGACGACGCCGGCCGCGTCGCCCGGATGTTCTCACCGGAGTTCGACCCGTCCGACATCCCGAACTTCGAGTCCAACGTCCCCTTCAGCGACGCCGTCCGCGACCACGCCAGGGAGTTCGATGTCGTTGGCCACCACGAGAAGGTCGCGCAGGTGCGACGCGACGGCAAGCCGCTCATCCTCCGCCGCGACTTCAACACGACCGACGGCGACCACGCCGGAGTTCACTTCCTCTCCTTCCAGCAGCGACTCCAGCACTTCCGGGCGACCCGTCGCGCCATGAACGGCTGGTACGTGCGCGACGATAGTCCGGCGATCACCGACCGGGAGAACAACGGCATCCTCAACTTCATCGACGTGCAGTCGCGGGCGAACTTCTACGTGCCGCCCCGTGACAAGCGCGCGTTCCCGCTGTACTGAAAACTGATTACTCTACGTCTTCGATGACCGAGTCCAGATCGTCGGAGCCGCTGATGTCCTCGGCACGGATCTCGCCGTCGATTTCGCCCTCGTTGAGTTCGTGCGGAGCGATGTTGTACTCCCAGACTTCTTTGCCCCTGTACGTCCCACTACCCGTCTTCGGGCGCCAGTCGAGGTCCTTCTTTGTCATGCACTATCACGGTTTCACGTCGTGGCTACTAAATCCTTCGCCGATCTGACGGGATGGCTCGTCGCCCGCCGCTCAGACCGGCGGCGCGTTCGGCGGCCGGTCGTCGTCGCCGGGGAAGGCGCCGACGAAGAGGTCGACGTGGAGTCGGAGGATGGTCGCTTCGTCGAGACCGGTGTCGTCGGCCTGCGCGGACAGGAGCCGCGAGAGTTCGTCGCTCGGAGCGTAGTCGATCCGACCGGCCTCGGCGTCCACGTCGAACGACACCTCCGTCCGGCCGGAGACGAGATACTCGATCTCCAGCAGGGCCTGTTCGGCTTTCGTCTCGAGGGCGGTTTCCCGCTCCTCCAGCCGGGCTTCGGCCCACTCGTCCGCGGCGGCGACGAACCGCTCCGTCAGGTCGATTGTGAGGCTCAGAAGGAGACCCCTTCCCCTTGGAACGCCGGTTCGAACCGCGCGGACTCCCCGCAGGCCGGACAGGTCTGGACGACGGCTTCGCTGTCGACGAGCCCGAGGCGAGTGAAGTGCCCGCACTCGCTACACTCGTACTGCATCGCTCACTCCCACGGTTCGGGTGCCGGTTCTTCCTCACCCAATTCGCCGTAGAGCACGAGCAGGAGCGCCAGCACTCCACCCATCACGAAGATGCCGAGGAGCCCCGAAATCGGCGTCTGCCCGACGCCACCGCTCGACAGCGGTCCCATCCGGCCGTACACCTGTAGGATCGTCAGTACGAGCCAGATGGCGGCGAAAAAGACGCCGAGTGTGACGATTCGTGCCTGTGTGAACGCGGTTCTAACACCCATGGTAGCTCAACACATACTTGGCGGGTTTGTCATAAAAATTTACTCCTCGTTCAGCTCCCAGTCGGCCTTCTCCGCGGCCTCCGAGAGCGGGACGAACTCCCAGTCGGCCTCGGCGGCGACGCGTTCGTCCTCGCCTGCGATGCCGACGACGACCATCCGCTTCGCGTAGAACATGGACCGCGGACCGACCTCGGCGAGGCGCTCGCCCGGGCCGGTACCCGTGCCGCTGAAGAAGTCGGCGTCGACGCCGTTCTGCCGCTGAAACCGATTGATGACCGGTGTGTCTACGTGGCCGACGATGCCGACCCAGTCCGCCCACGACTCCGCGTCGGCGAACGCCGACGCCGGATACGCGAGCCGTTTGGCCGCCTTGTACGTCAGCGCCATCGTCATGTCGTCGGCGTCCTCGCCGTGGGGGGCCGCGCCCGTCGCGTCGTGCTGTGTGGTCGTCCCGTCCGCGTCGGCCGTGCCGTCGTCCGGGACGCCTCCCTCCACGGCCGCCCGATCACTGGCGGGCGAACTCCCCGCGCCACCGCCCTCGACGGGGATGCCGACGGGTTTGTCGTCGCCCTGTCGGGGGACGCGTGGCGTCGCGGCGTGACCGCCCCCGTCATCGCTGCTTGCGGTCTCGTCACTGATCGTCTCTCGTGCACGCTGTGTCCCAAAGGAGTCGTCCGGTTCGTCGGCAGGGTCGCCTTCACCCTGCCAGAACCAGTCGCCCCGGTTCGGTTCGTCGTCCGGTTCGCCGTCGTCCGTGTCGATGTCGTCCAGATCGATTCGGTCAGTCATGGTTGCGGTCGCGGCACCTCTGTCCCCACCTGCGGTTGATCACGAGTCGCTTCCCGGCGTAAAGGTGGCACCATGTTACCACCCACCACAATAAAACCTATCGCCCGGCCACGCCGCCGACTCGGCCATAGGGCGCGAATAATTAACAATCGGTGACACGCATTGGTAGGTGTATGTCCGAAACGACCACTCGGCTGGAACCACTGAATCCGCGTCCGCTCGCCGACCGAACCTGCCTCGTCACGGGATCCTCGCGTGGCATCGGTCGCTCTATCGCGCTCGAATTCGCGCGCTGTGGCGCGGACGTGGTCGTGAACTACCGGAGTTCCGACGAGGCGGCCCGCGAGGTCGAGGAGATCATCGAGGCGAACGGCGAGACGGCGATGTGTGCGCAGGCCGACGTGGCGAAACCGGACGAGGTCGAACGGATGGCGACCGAGATTCACGACGAACTCGGTGCGGTGGACGTACTGGTCAACAACGCCGGCATCACCATCGACCGCAAGTTCGAGGAGATGACCTACGAGGACTGGCAGACGGTCATCGACGTCAACCTCGGCGGCACGTTCAACTGCACCAAGGCGTTTTTCGACGACATCCGCGACGCCGACCACGGCCGTCTCATCAACATCTCCAGCGTGGTCGGCCAGCAAGGCAACTACGGGCAGGCCAACTACGCCACCTCGAAAGGCGGGATGTTCGCGTTCACGCGGACGCTCGCGCTCGAACTCGCCGCCTCCGGTTCCACCGCCAACTGCGTCGCCCCGGGGTTCGTCAAGACGGACATGCTGGAGAAGGTGCCCGAACGCGTTCAGGACAAGATCCGGGCCAAGATCCCGCTCGACCGCTTCGCCGACCCCGAGGATATCGTCGGAATAGTCCGCTTCCTCGCCAGCGACCACGCCAGCTACATGACCGGACAGGTCCTCGGCGTCAACGGCGGGCTGGAGTGGTGAGGGCGGGGTCGATCATCGGACAGCACGCATGGTAACCGTCGTCGCCATTTCGGGCAGCCTCCGGGCACACAGTTACACGCGACTCGCGCTCCGGCGCGCTCTCGACGCCGCCGCGGACGCCGGCGCCGAGACCGATCTCCTCGACCTTCGATCGTTCGACCTGCCGCCACTGAACCCCGACGTGGACGATCAGGGCGACAGCGCGGCCTTCACCCGACGGGTCCGTGAAGCCGACGCCGTGTTGCTCGGGACGCCCATGTACCACGGCTCCTACTCCGGGGTCCTGAAGAACGCCCTCGATCACTGTGGGTTCGACGAGTTCGAGGGCAAGACCGTCGGCTTGCTGGGCGTCGCCGGCGGCGCCTTTCCCATTACCGCGCTCGAACACCTGCGCTCGGTCTGTCGCGCCCTCGACGCGTGGGTGCTCCCCCATCAGGCGGCCATCCCGCACGCGTCGTCGGCGTTCGACGACGACTCGCTGGTTGACGACCGCCTCGACGCTCGGGTCGCCACGCTCGGCCGCCGCGTCGTCGAGTACGCCAATATCGAACCCGACCCCGCGACGTTCGAGAGCGACCAGAACGTGGGTGGGTAGACCGGATCGGACCGGACCAGAATCCCTTTGCCGGCCGGCGTCCCAGAATCGTTCGTGACGACGTGGGTCGAGAACCCCCGCGGTGGCCGGGACCGCGGACCGCGCGGCATCGCCCGCGCGTGGATCGAGGTGCTGATCCGCCCGCGCCGGTTCTTCGAGAACGGCGTCGCTCCGGGCGATCAGGCGCCGGGTCTCGTCTTCGCGGTCGTGATGGCCGTCAGCTACGCCCTCCTTCTCGCCCTGTTCGACCCGCTTCGCTTCCCCGCGTCCGGCCCGCTCCGGGCCGCGGTGGTCGTGTTGCTCGTCGCCCTCCTGGTCGCGCCGGCCGTCCTCCACCTCCTCGCGGCGCTCCAGACGCTGTGTCTGATGGCCGCCGTTCGCGACCGGGCGGGCGTCAGCGAGACGGTGCAGGTGATCGCCTACGCCGCCGCGCCGTGTCCGCTGGCCGCGGTGCCGAACGCCGGCCTTCGTGTCTCCTGCTGTCTGTACGCGTTCGCGTTGCTCGTCGTCGGCCTCTCGACCGTCCACGAGACGACGACCGGCCGGGCCGCCCTCGCCGCCGCGTTGCCCGCCGCCATCCTCTTCGGCGTCGGCTTCGGCGGCTTCGACGCGTTCGTCACGCTCCTGCGGGTCTGGTACATCATCTGAGCCGGGACGGTGCTCACCGACACTGATACAGGGCGAGCGGCCGCTGTCGGCGTGTCGGCGGTGGAGGAGTTTCGACAATCGTTTTAGGGTGGGCCTGTTCGATTCGATCAATGGATTGGATCACCCACGAAGAAGACGTCTGGTTTGATTTCCGCGGTTCCCGACCGGACCAACTGGTCTCGGGCCGATACTACAAGGGGACGGTCGACGGCTTCGCCGACTTCGGCGTGTTCGTCGACCTCTCCCCCGGCGTGACGGGGCTGCTCCACCGGAGCGAACTCGACCGTCGCCTCGAAAGTCTCGACTGGGAACCCGGAGACACCGTGTTCGTCCAGGTGAAAAACGTCCGCGACAACGGCAACGTCGACCTCGCGTGGTCGAAACGACAGTCCGGCGACGAGTTCCGCGGCGCACAGATTCACGACCCCGAGGGCGACGCCGACGGCGAGTCCATCGAGTCCGATTCGGACGACGCCGACGAGAGCGAATCGTCCGGTCCCGTGCGACAGACGCCGACCCCGGACCACAGCGAGGAGGCGACGAACGGCGACGCCGAATCGCTGACCCGCGGTGGCGAGAGCGCGGCCGAATCGGAGACCGAACCGCAGACGGAAACGGACACGGAGACGACCGAGTCCCGGGCCGACGAAGCCGAACCGACTGCCGACCGCGAACGCGTCGATATCGACGCGCTCGACGACTGCGTCGGCGACACCGTTCGTCTGGAAGGCGAGATCGTCGGTGTCCGCCAGACCAGCGGCCCGACGGTGTTCGAACTCCGCGACGCCTCCGGCGTCGTCGACTGTGCGGCCTTCGTCGAGGCGGGCGTCCGCGCCTACCCCGACGTCGAAGTCGGCAGCGTCGTCCGACTGGACGGCGAGGTCGAACGCCGCTACGACGAACTGCAGGTCGAGACCGAATCGCTCACCATTCTGGAGGACGACGAGGCCGCGGCCGTCGAACGCCGACTGGCCGACGCGCTGACCGCCGAGGCCCGCCCCGACTCCGTGACGGCGCTCGTCGATCACGACGCCATCGGCGCCGTGGCCGACGACCTCGTCGACGCCGCGGAGACGATCCGACGGGCCGTCCTCGAATCGCGGCCCGTGGTCGTCCGCCACGCCGCGACCGCCGACGGCTACGTCGCCGGCGCGGCCATCGAGCGCGCCGTCCTCCCGCTGATCCGCGAGGAGCACGCCGCCGCCGACGCCGAGTACCACTACTTCACGCGTCGACCGCTCGAGGAGTCGGTCTACGACATGGACGACGCGACCAACGACGTGACGCGGATGCTCCAGGACCGCGACCGTCACGACGAGAAACTGCCACTCGTCCTCCTCGTCGGCACGGGCAGTACGGTCGAATCCAGTGACGGGCTCGGACTGCTCGGCATCTACGGCGCTCGCCGCGTCGTCATCGACGCCGAGGTGGCCGACGCCGCGGTGGCCGAGGACTGCGACGCCATCGTCAACCCCGGCCTCGCCGGCGCCGACGCCACCGACCTCTCGACGGGGACGCTCGCGGCCACGCTCGCCGCCACGGTCGACCCCGAGGTCAGCGACGACCTCGCACACCTCCCCGCCGTCTCCTACTGGGGCGACGCCCCGGAGGCGTACGTCGACCTCGCGGCCGACGCGGGCTACGACGCCGACCGCACGCGCGAACTCCGCGAAGCCATCGCGCTGGAGGCGTACTACCAGTCCTACGAGGACAAGCGCGAACTCATCACCGACCTCCTGTTCGACGACGACGCCGGCGGCCTCGCCGGGCACGTCAGCGAGCAGTTCCGCCAGAAACTCGACGCCGAAGTCGACACGGCGACGGCCAACATCGACGCCCGCGACGAGGACGGCCTGACGGTCGAGGTGCTCGACACCGACGCCTACACCCACCGCTTCGACTTCCCGCCGACGGGCCTCCTGCTCGACGAACTCCACCGCCGCCGCGACGCCGACCTGATCGTCGGCGTCGGCACCGACGAGTGTTACCTCCGTGCGGCCGGTGACCTCGACGTGCGCGGTGTCGCCAGTGACGCCGCCGAACGCGTCGGTGACGCCGGCATCACCGCTGCGAGCATCCGCGACGGCCGCATCGAGTTCCTCTCCGGTCGCCGCGACGCCGCCGTCGACGCCGTCGTCGCCGCGGCCGCCGAACGGCTGTAACGTCCACAAAACACATTCTCCTCGGCCGTGTGTCGCCGTGACGTGCTCCGTCATACCGCCCTCCTGGTGGCCCTCCTCGTCCTCGTCGCCGGCTGTGCCGGGACTCCGTCGGAGACGGCAACGCCGACGGCCACCGACGACCCCGGAACGATCACGACACACGCCGACACGACGCCGACCCCACCCCCGACGACGTACGTCAGTCACTACCGGGCCTACGAGTACGAGGCCACGCCCATCACCGACGCCACGATGGCCCGCGAGGTGGCTCGTTCGCCGGCGGAGGTCGAAGCCGACGTGGCGTGGCGGGCGGCGTCCTTCACCCGTGACCTGTTCGCCGACGGGCGCGCGGTCCGGGTCGCCATCGACGACCCGACCCCGGAAGCGACGCCCGGCCCGTTCGAGAACGGGACCGTCGTCCGTTCGAACGGGACGTACTCCGAGATGGCGAAGCGGGTGGTCGGTCGCCACGAGGGGCCGGCCTACGAGATGCGTCTCCACGGCCCGATCCGTGAGGGGCGCGAGGCGTACGCCCGCGCTGACCGCGAAGCCGTGAACCTCTCTGCCCTCTCCTCGGTCGACCGGCGCGTCTTTACGTACGCCTTGCCGCCGCCACGAGCGCGTGACAGCGGCGTCGTCAGCGCGGGGTACACGTGGGTGTTCCCCGCCGACGCGGCCCCGTCCGACTCCGTCCTGACCGACGGCGACCCTCACTACGTCAGATACGACGGCGACCTCTTTCGGATCGAAGGCGAGCGACGCGGCCAGCCGGCCGTCAGATATCGCGTCGAGTACAGTCTCCGGCAGGTCGCCGACTCGGCGGCGGCGTTCGTCGACACGCGCCGCGACTCGCTGGTGACGCCGGTCGTGCGGACGAACGGGAGCGTCCCGGATCCGGCGGCCAGTGTCGTCTTCGCGGCGCT
The DNA here is from genome assembly GCF_003856835.1 of Haloplanus aerogenes. NCBI lineage: Archaea > Methanobacteriati > Methanobacteriota > Halobacteria > Halobacteriales > Haloferacaceae > Haloplanus > Haloplanus aerogenes. The sequence continues at coordinate 2,653,692 of NZ_CP034145.1, read as the reverse complement.
TTCGGGCGAACGCGTCTCGTGGGAGGGAACCGAGACGGCGCCGCCGCGTTACCGGGCCGCCGAGACGTGGATATACGACCACTCGCCGTCGGGCCGAACGGCGTACGTCCGGTACGACGGCCAGCTCTATCGGCTCCGCGTCTCGAAGGTGGTGGCGTGAGCGAGCGACATCCTTAACCCCACGACCCGACGACACGCAGACGATGACAAGCCGGAGGGCCGGATCGTGAGCACGGACGCCGACGCCAGCGAGAGCGACGCGTTTGAGCGCGTCTGCGAGGATCTGGTCGAGCGCATCCTCGACGACGACCTCGACCGCGACGGTCTCGAATCGGCCAAACTCGACGCCTGTTCCGAACACTCGGCGGCGAAGGTGCCGAAAAACGCCGACATCCTCCACCACGCCCCGGACGAGCGCCGCGACGAGGTGCAGGCGGTCGTCCAGCGCAAGCCCGTCCGCACCGCCTCGGGCGTCTCCCCCGTCGCCATCATGACCTCGCCGCACATGTGCCCGCACGGGAAGTGCCTCTACTGTCCCGGCGGCCCCGCTTCGGAGTTCGGGAGCGCCCAGAGCTATACGGGCCACGAACCCGCGGCGGCCCGCGGCGAGCAGAACGATTACGACCCGTACGGGCAGGTGACCCTTCGCCTCGAACAGCTCCGCCACATCGGCCACCCGGTCGACAAGGTGGAACTCATTCTGATGGGCGGGACGATGACCGCCCGGAGCCACGACTATCAGGAGTGGTTCGTCAAGCGGGCGCTGGAGGCACTCAACGACTACGACACGGACGCGACGCCGAACCCGGCGGAGGGACGGAGCTTCGCGGAAGAGGACCCCGAGTTCCGGTATCTGGAGGACGTGATCGCCGAGAACGAGACGGCCGACGTGCGCAACGTCGGCACCACGTTCGAGACCAAGCCCGACTGGTGCGGCCCGGAACAGATCGACCGGATGTTGAACCTCGGCGGCACGAAAGTCGAGGTGGGCGTCCAGACCACCTACGAGCGGATCAACCGCGAGATGCACCGCGGTCACGGTGTGCAGGCCTCCATCGACGCCAACCGTCGCCTCCGTGACGCCGCGTTCAAGGTCGGCTTCCACATGATGCCCGGCCAGCCCGGCATGACCTACGAGATGTGTCTGGAGGACTTCCGCCAGTTGTTCGAAGATCCGCGCTGGCGGCCGGACTACCTGAAGATCTATCCGACGCTCGTCGTCCGCGGCACCCGCACCTACGACATGTGGCGCCGTGACGACTTCGAACCCCTCGACAACGAGGAGGCCGCCGAACTCGTCGCGGAAGTGATGGACGTCATCCCGAAGTACACCCGCCTCCAGCGCGTCCAGCGGGACATCCCCGCCGACCACATCGACGCCGGGGTCTGGAAGTCCAACTTGCGGCAGCTAGCGACCCAGCGTGCCGAGGAGATGGGCATCACGCCGCGGGACATCCGCGCCCGCGAGGTGGGACACAACGACGCCGACCCGGACCCCGACCGGATCGAACTCGACGTGCTCACCTACGAGGCCGGCGGCGGGACGGAACATTTCATCAGTTTCGAGGACCCCGTGGCCGACCTGCTGATCGGCTTCTGCCGCCTGCGCTTCCCGAACGACCCCGTGCGCCGCGAACTGGCGAACGCCGCGCTGGTGCGCGAACTCCACGTCTACGGGAGCGAGGTCGGAATCCGTGACGAGACGGACGCCGACTGGCAACACCGGGGCTACGGCCGCCGCCTCCTCGAACGCGCGGAGGACCTCGCCGCCGAGGCGGGCTACGACAAGGTGAGCGTCATCAGCGGCATCGGCGTCCGGCAGTACTACCGCGAGAAACTCGGGTACTTCCAGGACGGCCCGTACGTCTCGAAGCGACTGGAGTGAGCGTGTCGTCCGAACGCATCCTCTGGGCGCTCGTCATCGCGGCCGTCCCCACCGCCGTCGCCGTCGCGCTCGCGCCACCGAATATCTACGCCCGCATCGTCGTCGCCGTCGGCGCCCTCGCCGCCTCGTTCCCGGCGGCGTACCTGCTGGCCGGCCTGCGGGCGTGACCTCTGCCGCCGGCAGGGCATTTCAAGACGACCGCTCGCGTAGGGCGACCGTGACCGACTCGGACTCGGAGGATGGCCGCCGACACGACGCCCTCGACCGTCATCCAACCGCCGGCCCGCGCAACTCCCTGTGGCACTGGACGGACGCCAAACACCCCCTCCGGATCGTCGTGAACTACCTCGCGGTCTGGCTGATCCGCGTCTCGCCCAGCCTGCGGGCAAAAAACTGGCTCCTCCGTCGCCTCGGCGCGACCGTCGGCCCCGGCGTCGCGTTCGGTCTCGAAGCGACGCCGGACGTGTTCTGGCCCGAACTCATCACGATCCACGCCGACGCCATCGTCGGCTACGACGCGACGCTCCTCTGTCACGAGTTCCTGACCGAGGAGTACCGGACGGGGGAGGTAGTGATCGGAGAGCGTGCGCTGATCGGCGCGGGCGCAGTCGTCCTCCCCGGCGTCGAAATCGGCGCCGACGCGAAGGTGGCAGCCAACTCGCTGGTGACCGAGGACGTGCCGCCGGGGACGACGGTGGTAGGGGTGCCGGCGACGCCGGTCGAGGGGGGCGTGGGCGCAGTCGAGGACGACGATTGACGCCCGCCTGCCGGGGTATGACCGCGATCATCTTCCGGTTTTTTGTGAACAGGGACCGTCACACCGTGCATGAGCCTCACGTCGTTGGGGGAGTTCCTGGGCGACGACGCACCCGAGGGCATCCCCGGTATCGCGGGGCGCTTCGACGGCAACCACATCCTGGTTCCGCTCCTCACGGCCGAGGTGCCGGCCCTCACCGACCAGCTCAAGATCGCCACGACGCTCGCGCGGGCGACCGGCGCCGCGCTCTCCGTGATCAACCCCGTCACCGTCCCCGAACAGACACCGAGGACGCTCGGCGGCGCGGCCAGCGACGCGACGGACGACGCGCTTCTGAACTGGGTGTTCGACCAAGCAGCCGATTCGACGCCACAACTCGACGGCGACTTCCTCCACACCCGGAACGTGGTCACGGGCGTTCTCCGGACCGTTCGTGCGAACGATGTCGACACGCTCGTGCTGCCGAGTCGGTCCCGCAGTCCCCGCCTCCGCAAGGGGGTCGTCGAGCGCATCGCGGTGCATGCCGACTGCGATGTCGTCGTCGTGAACGGCCAGCCCGGATACGAGCAGGTGCCGTCGATCCTGTTGCCGGTCGCTGGCGGTCCACACTCGGGATTCGCCGCCGACCTCGCCCAGGCCGTCGCGGCCGACTGTGACGCGTGGGTCGACATTCTGCACGTCGTGGACGAAGACGTGTCCACGCGGCGACGCGACGCAGCGACGGAACTCGTCGACGATGTCTATCACCGCATCGGCCGTCTCGAAACGACGACGACGTGGATTCTAGAGGCCGACGACGTCGCGGACGCGATCATCGAGCAGTCCCGCTACTACGGGCTCACGATCATCGGCGCCCCGACCAAGGGGCGCCTCCGCCAGTTCATCTTCGGGTCGACGAACCGCTCCGTGCGGACGAACGCGGGCAGTGTCGTCCTGTCGGTGCGAAACAACAGCCATCGTTCGACGGCGGGCGACTGACCGCCGCGACCCCACGCGGATCGAATCGCCGTCCCGTCACGACCGAATCCGCACGAAGCCGTCCGCGAACACCTTGCTGTTCGGGAAGACGTACTCCTCGCCGTCGGTTTCGACGTGCGTGACGAACAGGTCCATCTCCTGTACGATGCCGCGCACGTCGCCGACGCGAATCTCGTCGCCGATGGTGTAGGGCTGGTTGAGCAGGAGGTAGGTACCGACGGCGCCCGCGGAGAGCAGCTGGCGGAAGGCGATGCCACCGAGGAAGACGATGGCGAAGACGTAGGCGGCGAGCAGGACGATCAGTGCGTCCGTGGCGACGCCTACCTGTCCGAGGGCGATCAGCGCGGCCAGATAGAACACGCTGTATTTCGCCATCAGGGGAAGGACGCCGATCTGTGGAATCTTCACGCCGCGGAAGCGCTCGGAGACGACCAGTTCCACCTTGTCGCCGAGCAGGACGCCGACGATGAGGACGATGACGGCGAAAAAGAGCTGTGGCAGGAAGCCGGCGACGGCGTTCCAGAACTGCGCGACGTACTGGATTTCGGCGACGGCGACGGCGGCGAAGACGGCCAGTCCGAACACGAAATAGCCCGCGATAGCGGCGAGGATGTCGACCGTCGAGGTGCCGAACTCGCGGGCGGTGCGCTCGAAGGCCGTCCCCTCGATGGCGCCGGGGACACCGATCCGCTCGAGGACCCGCCGGGCGAGGATGCGCGTCAGCCACCCGAGAATGAGGCCGAAAAAGAGGGTCGCGAAGGCGAGCCAGAACCGGATCGGCACGGTCTCGACGAGTTCGCGGATCGTGCCGCCCTGCATTTCAGTACTCCTCCGGATCGATCTCCAAAATTAGATCGCCGCCCTTGAACGCCCGGACCATTCCGTCGGATTCGGAGAGGACGATGGCGATGGCGTTCGTGTCCCGCGTGATCGCGCCGCCGGCCATGTGGCGCGCGCCCAGTCCTTTGGGAATGTCGACGCCCTCGGCCGAGGGTTCGAGGTAGCGGTACGCGGAGACGATTTTCCCCGAGTCTGAGACGACGAACGCGCCGTCCAGCCGCGAGAACTCCTTCAGCATCACGTTCACGATGGGGTCGCCGACGTGGACGTGGCTCTTCTCGAAGGGGTTGTAGCTGAGCGGCCGGGACTTGTTCATCACCTTGCCCGCGTCGCCGACGACGAACAGGGCGCCCACCGGCTTGCCCTTCTGTCCTTTCTTCCCGAGGTCGATGGCGACTTCGAACACGTCGCGGATGACGCCGGGTTCGGCCCGGGAGTCGGTGAAGAGGTCGTAGATGCCGGAGCGCATCGACTCGTCGACGCGCACCCGGACCAGCGAGTCGGCGTCGATGTCGTCACCGAACATCGCGACGGTGCAGGCGACGGTGTCGCCCTCGGCGGCGAAGTCGTTTTCCATCGCGCCCTCAACGCCGAACTTGATCCGGTCGCGGACGTTGTCGAAATCGAGTGGGAGTTCGACGAAGGCGTCCGCGCCCACGCCGTTCTCGTCGGCGATCACCACCAGGTCTACGTCCACGTCCGCGAACCGCTCGTAGAACGCCGCCGACGGGGCAAACAGGAACAGTCCGTCGACGTCGTCCACGAGGTCACCGAGAGAATCGCGTAACGTCGCCATTAGCGGACGGACGAGACGCGGCGAAATAAAGGTTTATGGCCCGTCACACGCCTGTCATGCGTTCCTCGACCCGTTACTCGCGCAGGCGCTCGACGTGGTCGATCCGTTGCTGGACCAGGTCGGGTTTGCCGATGTCGTGTCGGATCCGCAGACCGTCGCCCGCAGCAGCGAGGGCATCCTCCGCGATGGCCTCCGCGTCCGTGATCGTCGCCGCGATGCCGACAACCGCGAACGCTCGCGAGGTGGTGGTGTAGAGGCCGTCCTCGCGAGCGTCGACGCTGGCGTAGAAGAGGAGGGCGTCCCCGTCGCCCTCGGCGGCGGCCGCCACGCTCTCCTCGTCCACCTCGATCAGCGCGCCGGATTCGGGTTCGGTCGGGTAGCCCGCCGGCACCGCGTACTTGCAGACGGTCGCCCGCGGGGCGAAGGAGAGGTCGGGAAGCGGGTCGCCGTCGCGCGCCGCCGTCAGCACGTCGAGGAAGGGTGTCTCGAGGACCGGCAGCGTGTTCATCGCCTCGGGGTCGCCGAAGCGGGCGTTGAACTCCACCACCCGGACGCCCTCGGCGGTGAGCATGAACTGGCCGTAGAGGATGCCCTTGTAGTCGGGGAGGGCGTCGACGGTGGCCTCCAGTACGTCGACCGCCTCCGCGTAATCCGACGCGTCCATGAACGGCAGCGTCGGATCGGCATCGCTGTAACTTCCCATCCCTCCTGTGTTCGGCCCTTCGTCGCCCTCGTAGGCGCGCTTGTGGTCTTGGACGGCGGGGGTCGTCCGTACGTCCCCGTTGGCGACGAACGCCTGCACGGTGAACTCCTCGCCGACGAGGCGTTCTTCGAGGACGACTCGCTCGTAGTCGGACTCGCGGAGGTACGCTTTGGCCTCTTCCTTCGTCACCTGGTCCCCCGTGACGCGGACGCCCTTCCCGCCCGTCAGGCCGGCGGGCTTGACCGCCAGGTCGCCGTCGTAGGCGTCGATGTAGTCGCAGGCGGCGTCCATGTCGTCGAACGTCTCGAAGTCGGGACAGCCCGGAATCCCCTCCGATTCCATGAACCGCCGTTGATAGGCCTTGTCCGTCTCGATGCGGGCCTCGTCGGCACCGGGGCCGAAGGTGTAGACGCCGGCGTCGTCGAGAGCGTCCGCGACTCCCGCCGCGAGCGCCGACTCGGGGCCGATCACCGCGAGCGTCGCGTCCACGTCGTCCGCGAAGGCGACGATTTCCTCCGCCTCCCGTTCGTCGATGGCCCGCATCTCCTCGGCCAGCGCCGCGATGCCCGGGTTGCGGTTGCTCGCGCAGGCGTAGAGGTCACAGTCCGGCGCGACGGCGCGGGCGATGGCGTGTTCTCGTCCGCCGCCGCCGACGAGGAGCACTGTCTCTGACATGGTCGATGCACCCCACGGAATCGGCCTAAACGTTGCCCTTTTGCTCCCCTTCCGCTCTCCGCTACGACTCCGCTGCCCCGACGACGAGTCCCGTCCGCCCGCCAGCGGCGGCGAACAGGCCGACGGCGAACAGCGCCGCACCCACGCCAGCGACGGCCAGCGGCAGTTCGTAGCCCACATCCAGTCGCGTCGCCGGCAGGGTGAACAGCGGCGGGCCGATGGCCTGTGCCCCGAGGATGACGCTCGTCCGCAGGCTCATGACGCCGCCGCGGAACTCGGGGCCGGCGAGCGCCGACAGCGCCGACGCGACGGAGGGAAGCAGGAGGCCGTGGCCGATGCCGAAGACGCCGAGGGCGAGGAGGACACCCGTCGCGGACCCGGCGGCCCACACGCCGACGAGGCCGAGAGCGTAGAAGCCGAAGCCGATGGTGACCATGCCGAGGTTCGACAGGTAGCGCGCGAACCGGCCGTTGAACACTGCGACCACCGCGGCGACCATCATCGCCCCCGTCACGAGGGCGCCGACCCGACCCGACTCCAGCCCGTACGTCTCCTCCAGCAGGAAGGGGACGGCGGTGAGGACGCCGCCGAAAAAGAGGGTGAAGCCCGCGAGCGTCGCGCCGTAGACGACGAGTGCCTGACGGGTGGGGAGCGAGGCGATGGCGGCCCGGATGTACGAGCCGTCGCGGCCATCGCTCGATGTTCCCTCCGCCTCCACCGCCGGCGCGTCGAGGTAGTAGTACACCAGCCCCGCGACGACGACGCTCGACCCGTAGAGGTAGAAGGGCGCATCCCACGAGCGCGCGGCGAGGACGCCCCCGAGGACCGGCCCAGCGGCGGCACTGAAGGAGATGCTCGCGCTGACGACGCCCATCACTGCGTTGCGCCGCGGGCCGTCGTAGTAGTCGCCGACGAGCGCGAGCGACAGCGAGGCGAGGATGCTCCCGCCGACGCTCCCTTGCACCGCCCGGAGGACGAGGACCATCCACAGTTCGGTCACGAGCGTCACGGCCACACCGGCGACGCCGTAGATGAGGAGACAGGGAACGACGATTCGTCGGCGGCCGAAGCGGTCGGCGTACATCCCCACGATGGGCGCGAGGAACGCCCCCGGCGCGGCGAAGGCGGTGATGACGAGGCCGCTGCGCGCGCTCGACACGTCGAAGGCGTCCGCGATGGCCGGGAGCGCCGGCCCGATGATGTTCACGTCGAGCGGTGCCACTGCCGCCATCGCGACGAGGAGATACAGTCGTGGGGAGCGCCACGGCACGCCCGTCGTCTCGTCGGAGTCCGGCATCGCTCGGGGCGTGGGCCGGCACCGTAATCAACGTTCGGAGCAACCGGTCGCCGCCAGCGTGGGCTACGTCGCGTGAAAATACGGGGACTCGCCGGTCACGACCCGTCGTCGTCGTCGGCGTCCGACGGCAGGAGGTCGTCCGGACTCCGATGGAGGGGGTCTTTCTCCAGGTGTTTCCGCATTCGCTCGCGGTCGTCGGCCGTAATCCGCGACGCCCCCCATTCGATGTCGTCGCGGGCGGCCGATATCCCCTCGTCGGTCTCGTTTGCGGTGTCCGGCTCCGTATCGCGTTCGTCCGCGCCACCGGCACCCGAAGCGGGGAGTACGCCGACGGCGGCTGCACCAACACGCGCCGTCACGAACACCGCGCCGGCGAGTACCACGAAGCCGACCATCAGGAGCGTGTGCGGTTCCATGGTGGACGGCATGCTCACTACACCGCGCCACGTAATCAATCGCGTCGACGTGAAAGCCGAGTCAGCTCGCTTAATCCGGGTTAAGTGGCAGTATGGACACCTTACCGGGTTGTCTCACTCCCGCTCCCGCAACTGCTCACGGTGCAGAGAGAGGATCAGATCCGCGAGCATGCCGAACATCAGCAGTTGGACGCCGACGAGGATGGCGAACGCGGCGACGACGGCGAGCACTTCGTGGGAGACGCGCTGGGTCACCCACTCGACGCCGACGTAGAGGGCGACCAGAAAGCCCGTCGCCGTCGACACCGTGCCCAGACTCCCGAAGTAGAAGAGGGGGTTGTTGGTCTTCGCCCGCCGGTAGAGTTCGAGGAAGATGATCCCGCCGTCGCGGATGGGGTGGAGGTTCGTGTTCGACCCCGCGGGCCGGGGGTAGTAGGTGATGGGAACGACCGTCGTCGGAATGTCGCGTTTGGCACACTCGACGGCCATCTCCGTCTCGATGCCGAAGCCGTCGGCCGTGAGATGCATCCGGTCGAACGACTCGCGGGTAAACGCCCGGTAGCCCGAGAGGATGTCGCCGAACGACTCGTGGTGAATGACGCCGAAGGCGGCGTTGATGAGGCGGTTGCCGACCCGGTTGAGAAACGTCATCGCGCCGGATCGCATGTCGGCGAAGCGATCACCGATGACGTGCGCCGCCTCACCGGTGCGGAGGGGTTCGAGCATCGCCTCGGCGTCGTCGGCGTGATACGTGCCGTCGCCGTCGAGCATGAGGACGTACGCGGCGTCGACGTGTTCTCTCACCGCCTCCCGGACCGCCTGCCCCTTTCCGGTGCCCGTCTGTTCGACGACACGCGCGCCCGCCTCGCGGGCGACGGCCTGGGTGTCGTCCGTCGACCCCCCGTCGACGACGAGCACGTCCGCGAAGCCCGCGTCGCGGAAGTCACGGACCACGTCGCCGATGGTCTCCCCCTCGTCGAGCGTGGGGACGAGGACGCAGACGTCGTCGGACCCGGACATACAGCCCCCTCGCCGGGGGAGCGGGAAAGTCGTTCCTATCCCGTCTTGTCGCGTCGGTCTTCTTCCAAGCGGGTAGCGACGCTTCGATATCCCTGCGTGGCTTGATTCGGACAGATACGAGCGGAAAATTCTACTTTGAGAATTTCATACTGAAAATGACTCGTCCTCTGTGGTTGAGGCACTCGCTAGGCCTGCGAGAGCGCGTTATTATCTTTTCATAATTGGTCTGAATGCCCGCAAGAAGTAGATCGATCGTCGTTTTGGATGGTTATAGAGATTCAAGGAGAATACTGGTGGCTAAAGCCACCAGATGAATCCGACATTTTAACTCACAAACCACGGTAGTACACACTGTGCGTGGGGAACTGGCAGTTGACTCGGTGTTTGCCACGGTTCGTAGCCGAAACCAAAAGGTAAGCCGACCACGCCGACAGTCGTTAAACAATCAGGTACCTCGAAGCCCTTCACAGGGTACGAGTAACGGCTTCGTGGCAGAGCCACTGGCTGACTGTCCCGCAAACCTTAGACCCCCAACGTTCAGGATTGACCTGCCCGGCCAACACCGGGTGGGAGGCCCGCGCCTTTAGGCGCGGGAGGATGTCACGGACATTGCGAGGCTACAAACTCGTCCATCAGACCCGGGCAGATGGTGAGGGGGGCTGTGTACCGTGTCTGATTCGGCGCGAAACGCCTGATACAGTCTCACAGCCTTCAGAAGACGGTTGAGACAGTCCCATCGTACAGCCCATTTGATCAGTATTGTCACAGCGCCTATCTCTAATCGGCAGACTGGATCCGATTATGAACCGTTGGCGACATCGCTGGCCGAGTGCGATCTGAGCAGGTGCCCCCGCTAATCAGTGGAGATCGCCATGCTCGTGGTGTTTCATCTCTCGATTGGTGTCGTCCTGCCGATCACGCCCTCATATCTGCATCTGTGATCCATCTTTCCACCAACTTGCGGGATCGATCTCGATCAGGAATCTTCCTAAACGTGTTCTCTACGCACTAGAGATTCTATCATGCCATCTCAGACTGTCTCTCCAATTATGAACACAATTCGGCAGTCACTGACGAGAGACAGTGCTGGAATGCTTGTCTACAACCGGGTAAGGCGAGTGCCTCGGGGCTTGACCCCGAGGTACTTCACTTCGGGCTGTACGTTGCTCTATAGTTGGTATACTGCCAGAGTCAGTTATCCCTGCGTTCCCGTTTCAGCACTCGTCCCGTCGGCTGTTTCCACTCCGCCATCTCTGTCCGTAATCCGCCGTTCGGCCTCCTCGCGGTCCTCGGGGTAGCCCACGTCGATGCGCCAGCCGTCCATCCGGATGGCGTCGATGGTGCGTCCGCTCTGGATCAGCAGGTCGATGGCGTCCGGGAGTTCGTACTCGCCGCGGTCGGAGGGCTGGACGAGGTGGCAGGCGTGGAAGATGGCCGGCGTGAACGTGTAGAACCCGGTCATCACCAGGTTGGAGGGCGGATCGTCGGGCTTCTCGACGACACGTGTGATCTCGCCGTACTCGTTGGTGTCACAGACGCCGTACCGGGACGCCTCGTCCCACGGCACCTCCTCGACGAGGAAGGCGGCGTCGGCGCGCTCCTCGGCCTGTCGGTTCACCACGTCGCCGAGGTTCGCGTCGAAGACGTTGTCGCCGAGCATGAGCATGAAGTCGTCGTCGATGTACGGCTCCGCCGTCAGGAGCGCGTGGGCGAGCCCCAACTGCTCGCGCTGGTGGGCGTACGTGATCGGCACGTCGCGGTACGCGTCGTCGTAGCGCTCCATGAGCTGTTCTTTCTTGTAGCCGACGACGACGACGAACTCGTCGACGCCGATGTCGATCAGGGCGTCGAAGGCGTACTCGATGAGTGGTTTGTCGTCCACATCGACGAGCACCTTCGGTTTGTCCTCCGTCAGCGGGCGGAGACGGGTGCCCTTGCCGGCGGCGAGGATGACGGCTTTCATGATTCGGCAGTGACCGCCGCGGAGCCAAATACTTTCGGCTCCGGTTCTCTCGTTCGATTACTGGCGCTCGCCGGACCGGACGGTCCCACCCGACCCGGGGAACGATACGTATTTGAAGCCGACGGCGGAGGGTGTAGGCGAGATGGCGACGGCGAATCCGAACGTCCTGTTGGTCGTCCTCGACAGCGTTCGTGCCCGGAACACGAGCCTCCACGGCTACCGACGGGAGACCACCCCGCGACTCGACGCGTTCGCGGATCGGGCGACTACGTATAGGCAGGCGCGGGCGCCGGGCATCCACAGCCTCGCCAGTCACGCCAGCATCTTTTCGGGCGCCCACGTCGCGGCCCACGGCCTGACGAGCCACGGCGCGCAGATCGATCCCGGCCGAACCGTCTGGGCCGACCTCGCCGACCGCGGCTACGACACCGGCTTTTTCACCCCCAACGCCGTCGTCACGCGCTCCTCGAACTTCGGCGACGCGTTCGACACCGTCGTCGGGCCGAAAGAACGCCAGTCTGCACCCTTCCCCGACGCGCTCTCGCCCTCGACCGTCGAGAACATCAACGACACGTCCTACGTCGACTACCTCCGCCTGTCGCTCACGAGCGGCCGACCGATTCGCTCGCTCGTAAATGGCGCCGCCGAACTCGCCTACGACCGGCTGGATCGCTTCGCTGTCGACGAATCCGGGGCGACGTACGTTCCCGAATTCCTCGACTGGCACGCCGATCGTTCGGGGCCATGGGCGGCCTGTCTGAACCTGATGGACGCTCACTACCCGTACGTCCCGGACGACGAACACGACCGCTGGGGCGGATCGTACCTTCAGCGCCTCCACCGCGAGACTCGCGGTCCCTACTCCACGACCTTTCTCTCGGGCGAGTATCTCTGGAAACTCCGCGCGTTCGAGGCGCTGTACGACGGCGCGATCCGACAGGCCGACGCACACGTCGACCGCCTGCTCGGGGCGCTGAGAGAGCGGGGCGAGTTGGACGACACGCTCGTCGTCGTCACCAGCGACCACGGCGAAGGGTTCGGCGAGCCGAGCGAACTGGAGCCGACGGTCGAACTCGTCGATCATAGCTGGGGAATTTCCGAGGAGGTGACGCACGTCCCGCTGGTAGTCAAGTATCCCGGCCAAACCGAGGGCCGGACGGTCGACCGCCCGGCCACACTGACGCGGTTCCCGGCGGTGGTGCGGGCCGCCGTCGACGGTGAGGGTGCGGCGGAAGCGGACGCGACCGACGGCGACCGCTCGTTCGCCCCCGACGGCCCCGTCCTCGTCTCGACGGAGCGCGTCACGTCGCCGAGCGAGGAACTCCCCGACGCCTGCCCGAACCCCGAGCGGTACGCCGGCCCGTGGCGCGCCGTCTACGAGTGGCGCGACGGCGCGGTGTGGAAGTTCTCCCGGCGGGGCGACAGCGCGCTGACGCAGGTGATTCCGAATGCGCTCGAACGGCAGGTGATCGAACGCGACGAGGACGTGACGAGCGAGGTGTTCGACGCTATCGAGCCCGATCCGACCGTCGCGGCGGGGAATCGCGACCTCGACGCGGACGTACAGAGCCACCTGAAAGAGTTAGGCTATCTCTAGTCCCAAACGATACGTATTTGAAGCCGACGGCGGTGGGTGTAGGCGAGATGGGGAACCCGAACGTCCTGTGTCTCGTCCTCGACTGCCTGCGACTCGACGCGATCACCGAGGCCGATGCCCCCACTATCCACGCCCTCGCCGAGGAGAACCTCTCCTTCGACGCCTGTGTCACCCCCGCGAACTGGTCGCTTCCGGCGCACGCCTCGCTTTTCACCGGCGAGTGGCCCCACGATCACGGCTACTACCATCGCGAACACCACCTCGATCACCTGCCGCTGATCGAATCGCTGACCGCCGACGGCTACGACACCGTCGGCGTCACCGCCAACATCTACGCCTCCAGTTCCCACGGGTTCGACCACGGCTTCGACCGCTTCTACGAGACGCGCCGCCCCCTGAATCCGTGCGGTCTCAATCCCTTCGCGAACGTCCGGGAGCTTCAGGAGGACCGCACGCCCCGCCCGCGGGACTACGTGCAGACCCTCGTCGACGCCGCGACCCACGACCGGCCGCTTGCCAGCCTCGACAACTTCGCCCGCGCCGTCGCGCTCGAACTCGACCGGCGGTACGCATACAGCGACCACCTCCCGTTCGTCGACACCGACTCCTACGGCTTCCTGACGCGGGCGTCGGACCGGTCGACCGACCTCCTCGCCGACGAGTTCGCGCGGACCGCCGACCGCGACGCCCCGCTGTTCGCGTTCGCGAACTACATGGACCCCCACTACCCCTACGAACCGCCCGAAGCGCATTTCCGGGCGGTGACGGACGGCCGGTGGACCCTCGACGACCTGCGAACCATGTCGCCGAACTTCTCGAACGCTCGGCAGTTCCGGAACGCTTTCTTCGCCGGCGAGGTCGACGAGGAAGCCGTCGAACTCGTGCGTGCCGCTTACCGCGCCGAGGTTCGGAGCGTCGACGAACAGATCGCCCACCTGCTCCGAGCGCTCGAAGACGCAGGCATCCGCGACGAGACGGTCGTCGTCATCACGTCCGACCACGGCGAGGGCCTGGGCGAGACCGACCTGCGCGGCGAGCGGAGCATGGGCCATCTGGACGCCCTGAACGAACACCTCTGGACGGTGCCGCTGATCGTGGCACACCCAGACATCGAGGCCCGAACCGTCGAGGATCGGGTGTCGCTCCGCGCGCTCTACGATCTGCTCACAGGCGACTTGGGTACGTTCGTCGACGCCGGCGGCGCCATGTGGGCCGACTACTTCGACGACGACCCCGTGTTCTTCGAACTTCCGGCGAACCCCTACCACGAGGAGTCGATGCGGAACTACGACCATTTCGAGGACTGGTTCGTCGAACGGGAGTCGCTGACGCACACTGTGATGGGGTTCGACGGGGAGTGGAAGGTCGTCGCGGACTCGCGGGGCGAAGTGGACGCGTATCGGGGGTCGGACCCGGCAGACGTGGCGGCCGCCCCCGCCGACCTGCGCGCCGCCTGTGAGGACGCAGTATCGCGGTTCCCGGCAGTCCAAGGTGACGTAGAGAGCGATCTGTCCGGCGACGTGGAACAACAGTTGCGGGACTTGGGGTACGTGTAGCCCGGACGCCGTGATCCGAACGATTCGCCACCCTGTCCGACCGAGCGGGAGGCAGCGACACCAATGAGAATCGGCCAAACCTCGCTGATAGTCTTCGTCTCGAAGATCGCCGGGTCGATCGCGGGTTTCGTCGCGACGCTCTACTTCGCCCGCGAACTCGGTGCTGGCGTTCTCGGCACCTACTCGCTGGTGCTCGCGGTGGTGGCGTGGGTCGGGATCGGCGGGAAAGTGGGTGTCACCGCCGCCATTCGAAAGCGGATGAGCGAGGGCGAGGATCAGGCCGAGTTCTTCACTGCCGGCCTGTGTTTGATGATCGGAATGTTCGCGGTGCTGTCGCTGGTCCTGTATCTCCTCCGTAACCCGGTGGCGATGTACATCGGAGAGCCAGTGACCGGGTTCGTCGTCCTCATCCTGTTCGCCACGCTCCTGAATTCGATGAGCGGAGCGACGCTCGCCGGCAGTCATCTCGTCCACGTGCAGGGCGTGCTGACGCCGGTCCGGATGACGGTCCGGAGCCTCACGCAGATCGGACTGGTGTTTCTCGGCCTTGGGCTGACCGGAATGCTCGCCGGTCACGCGGTTGGCTACGCACTCATCGGGGCTGTGGGTGTCTGGCTCGCCCGTCCGTCGCTCCGGCTTCCCGCCCGACATCATTTCGCCGAACTGTTCTCGTACGCCAAGTTCGCGTGGCTCGGCTCGGTCGAACGGCGGACGTTCGGCTGGGTCGACGTCGCGGTGTTGGGCCTGTTCGTCACCTCCGACCTCATCGGTGTCTACTCCGTCGCGTGGACGATCAGCACCTTCCTGCTCACGTTCGGCACCTCGATCAGTAGCGCGACGTTCCCCGAGATCAGCAACACTACTGCCGACGCCGCGAACCAGGCCGCCGCGCCGATTCTCGAAGACTCTCTGCGTTACGCCGGCCTGATACTCATTCCCGGTCTCGTCGGGACGGTCATTCTCGGTTCCCGAATCCTCCGCATCTACGGCACCGAATTCACCGTCGGTGAGACGGTGTTGACACTGCTCGTCGCAGCCGTGTTGCTCCGCTCATACCAGAAACAACTCATCACGACGCTCGGTGCCATCGACCGCCCCGACCTCACGTTCAACGTCAATGCAGCCTTCATCGGCACGAACACGCTGTTGAATCTGGGGCTCGTGTATCTCTACGGATGGGTCGGCGCCGCGGTCGCCACCGCCCTCTCGGCCGGCATCGGGACGTTACTCGCGTACCAGTACGTCATGCGGCTGATCGACTTCGACTTTCCCTACCGTACGATCGGAAAACAGGTCGTCGCCGCGGCGGTGTGTGGGGCCGTCGCGTACGGTGGCCTCTGGATCGAGGAGACCTACAAACTCCTCCAGCACAACTTTGCGCTCGTCCTCCTGCTGGTCTGTCTCGGTGCAGGCGCGTATTTCGCGGTGCTGTTCGGTATCTCGGCGGAGTTCCGCTCCACGATCCGAGACAACCTGCCGGCAAAACTCGTAGCGGTGATCTACTGACCGGGCTCCGCGAACGGTATCGCGGGACGCTTCGGTGAGTGGCGGTCGCGCCGTCAATAGCGGAACAATCTCCGAAGCCCGTCGTGGTCGCTTCCCTCGAATGCGTAGCTTTCTCGGTCTTCGATCCAATCGTCGCCAAGGGGTTCCGACGAAGGAGCGAACACGACTTGGAGCAGGTCGCGGTGGTTTCCCTCGGCCGGGATGCCGGCCCGATGGAGGTTCGTGTTCGTGTTACAGAGCGCGGCGCTTCCGGCCGGCCCGGTAAACTTGTGAATCTCTCTCGCTTCGGCTCGCACCCGTCCGTTCGGGACGCCGTCACGACTCCGCTTGTAGTCATTCGTGATGCTGAGCGAGTCGGCCGTCGACACCGCGTGGAACGGCCCGTTATTCTCGTCGACGTCGGTCAAGTAGACGAACAGTTTGACGTGATCCGTGGTGTGGGGATCGGTGTGCCAGTAGTTGGAGAACACCTCCGACGACTCGACGACTTCGGGAGGAACGTGGTGGTTTCGCCACATGTTGACGCGAATAGGCTTGGTCCACGTGCCGTAGTAGCCGTGGAGAACCTCAAGGATGTCCGATGTGACGACGTTCGCCACTGCCGGAAACTCCTCGGCGAGATCGAACGTCGTACTGTCGATACCGAACGAGTAGTCGGTGCCGTTCGCGCCCCGAGTGTACGTGTACGATTTTTCGCCGATAATTTCGTCGAATCGAGACTTTATTTCGCTGATCGTCGACTGATCGTACGGTTGCCCGAGTTCGGCGATCCCTGCCTCTCGGAGCCTCCGTGCTTCCGACTGGATCGACGACTGGCCGTTTGACCCCGATAGCTGCGCTCGCTTGATCGCGAGGTTGCCAGCGAGTGAACTCGATAGTTTGTTCGAGTGGCCGAACACGTCGCGCCCGAGGCGGTAATCGGCACGCTTGGTCATGGTTCGCGCGAAGCGGACGACGCTCATAGGGTCGTTGACGACTTTCTGTGCTGTCGAGAGCATTGTTTATTTCGTTGCCTTCAGCCGGTAGAGGTGGACTGACTCACCCCGCTTTTCGTATTTCCGTTCGTCGAACCGCTCTAGTTCGAAACCGCACTCCTGCAACTCGGCTTCCAGTTCGTTGGCCGAGCCGCCGAAATCCTCCAACAAGTACGCGTGGACTTCGCAGATGACGGTCCGGCACTCCGGATGGGACAGCGTCTCCTTGAGCCCCTGAATCGCTTTCAACTCTGCACCTTCGATGTCGAATTTGACGACGTTCGGGATTGGAAGGTCGTCTTCTTCGATCAGTTCGTCACCTCGTCGTGTTTTGACCATGACGCGCTCTTGGCGCTCCTCCCAAAATCTGGAGGCTTCGTTCTCTGGCGCGATGGCGTTCGATGATCCGGCCTCCACCTCGTCCACCGGAACTCGGAATTCGATCTCTCCGTTCTCGTCCGAGAGCGCGTACTCGAGGACCATTCCTGAGATGTCGTTCAGTTCCAGATTTGCCCGGAGCGCGTCGGCGTTGACCGGCAGGGGTTCGAATGAAATGATTTCTCCGGTCGAGAGTGTCTGTCCGACCAGACAGGAGACGCTACCGACGTTCGCACCGATATCGTAGAAGACGTCGTCAGGCCGTATTTCGTCGAACAACGACGACATCAACTCCGTTTTGATCGATGTCGCCCGTCGGTACTGGAGCCGCGTCGCCGTATGGAAGGTGGCCTCGACTCCCTGAAACTCTTTCGTGTACGTGTCGGGCTGTGTCGCACGGTCGAGCCGGTCGTAGAGACCCGTGACGTGCTGTTGAAGACCTAGCCGCTCCATCGTTCGTCTTATCCGGTCGCCGTACGCCCGTCTCGTTGCCAGTAGAGCCCGCCGTGTTAATTGTTTCATCGGATCGATATGTTCGTGATTGCTCCGCTTCGGGCGGAATAATCTCAGGGAAGGTATTAAGACTTCGTGTAAATTACCGCGCTTGATGTCGAACCACGCCACCTGCTACATTTAATTCCTAGAGACACAACTACCGCCCATGTCGACGGTTCTCGCTGTGGTTGCCCATCCCGACGACGAAACCATCGGCGCTGGCGGGACCCTCGCCCGACACGCCGCCGCTGGCGACGATGTCCACATCCTCGTTCTCGGCGATGGCGTGACCTCACGATACGACGAGCGAACGCCGGCCGCCGAGGCAGAGATCGAACGCCGGCGCGACCGGGCGCGCTCGGCGGCCGAAACGCTGGGCGTCGACTCGATTACGTTCGACGACTTCCCGGACAACGCCTTCGATTCGCTTCCGCTCCTCGAGTTGACCCAACGCGTCGAGACGGCCCTCGACCGGCACGATCCCGTCACGCTGTACACGCACCACTACGGTGACTTGAACGTCGACCACGAGCGCACGTGCCGGGCGACGATGACCGCCGCCCGGCCACTGTCCGACTCGCCTGTTGACGAAATCCTAGCGTTCGAAACCCTTTCCGCCACCGAGTGGAGCGTTCCCTCGGTCGATGCAGTGTTCCAGCCGACCACGTTCGTCGACATCGGCGATACGCTGGAGACGAAGGTGGCGGCGATGGAGGCGTACGCCGACGAGGTGCGTGACCCGCCACATCCTCGATCCGTGGACGCCCTCGAAGGGAACGCCCGTCTCTGGGGGCACAAGAGCGGAATGACCGCCGCCGAGGCGTTCGAACTGCTCCGGGAGCGACGCTAACGTTCTTAAGCCTCAACTGAAAATGGGGCGCATGTCCAGTTCGTGTGCGTTCTGTTCCGGTACGTTCTCACCGGACGAACTGTTATCGCTCGACGGGGCGTCGTCGCCCGTGTGCCCGGCGTGTTACGAGTTGGCCGAACCGTCGACTGACGCCGCCAGCTTGACCGTCGGCCCGATACAACGGGCGGATCTGGAACTCGTCCTCGCGTGGCGAAACAACCCCGTTATTTACGAGCATTTCGCCGAACAGGACGGTCCGATCCAGTGGGCGGATCACGTCGACTGGTTCGAGAGTCGTCCCCCCACCCGCCGCGACTACGTCGCCAGCTACGACGGTCGGCGTATTGGCGTCGTCGCCGTCGACGCGTCGGATTTCGTCTCCATCTACATCGCCGAGTTGACTCTGTGGGGCGAGGGCCTCGCCACACGACTGCTTGACTGGCTCACTACCCGTTTCCACTCGATGCGTGATCTGCAGGCCGAGATTCACGCCAACAACGAGCGATCCCAGCGGCTCTTCGAACGCTGTGGATTCGAACGAACCAATCGTGAGGACGACTGGTACGTCTACGCGTACGTGGGCGACAGCCAATGATCGCCGAGGTGGTTGCGTGACTGCCGACGGTCCACGGGTCGTCCTCGTCGGGAACCGCGCGCTCGCCCGCCACGTCCTCCTCCACCTGCTCGAAACGGGTTGGAACGTTGTCGGTGCTGTCGCCACGACTGGCGAGCAGGCCCGCAAGCAGGCCGGCTTCGAACCGTTCGACGCGATAACCGACGCCCACGACATCGCGTTGATCGAAGCTGCGGACATTCACGCCCCGTCGGTTAGGGACCGATTGGCAGAACTGAACCCAGCGTACTGCATCTGTCCTGGATGGCATCAGGTCATCGACGAGTCAGTCCTGAAGATTCCTACCCAGGCATTCCTCGGATTCCATTCGAGCGACCTGCCCCGTGGTCGTGGCGGGGCACCGATCAACTGGAGCCTCATTCACGGCGACGACCGCGTGCCGATCTGTCTGTTTCGGTACGTGCCTGCCGTCGATGGCGGCGATATCGTCGTCCGGGAGTCCGTCGTCGTCGAGGAACGTGACGACGTACAGACCATCCTCGACAAGCTCGCCGTCGCGGCCTGTGACGCACTCGACTCCGTTCGGACCGACTTCGAGGACGGAACTCTCGATCCGACACCGCAGTCGGTGGCCGACGCTACGTATCGGCCCCGCCGACAGCCACAGGACGGACTCGTCGACTGGACACGCTCGGCCGTCGCCCTCAGCGACTGGGTTCGCGCCCAGACGGACCCGTATCCGGGGGCGTACACCTTTGTCGACGGCAGAAGGCTGACTATCTGGACCGCACGCGCCGTGGCGACCCAGTCGGTCGGCGCCGATCCCGGCACGGTCGTCGCCGTCCACCCCGGCGACGGAATCGACGTTGCGACGGCCGAGGGCGTCCTCCGCGTGGAACGCGTCCAGCCCCGCGACCGGCCGCGGATGTGGGCGGATGCCTTCACCGACCGATTCGGCGTCGCCGTCGGCGACACATTCGGTCGCCACCACGCACCCCCGTCGTGGCGGTACACCGGCATTCGCGACCGTGACGGAGGCACTGACTTCACCAGTGCGACCAATCTCGCCGTCGGAGAGACGGGAACCATCCGTGCCGTCGTCGGATCCGGCGGTGCCGACCGCGCGGTCGACGTGATGGTGACTCTGGATGGAGACCGGATCTTCGGCGACCGCGTGTCGACGACGGGGTGGGAGTCATGTCTGATTACGTACGACCCGACCGACCCTGGCAGCCACACGCTCGCCATCGAGTTCGCGACGGACGGGAGCGTCGTCGACGGTCGATATCTGAAGGTGTTCGTCCACTGAATGGCCGTGTCTCGGCCAGCGTTACGACTCCGTCTCGCGCATCCACTCGATCGTCTCTTCGATCCCTTCCGTCAGCGGCGTCGTTGCTTCCCAGTCTAGTTCCCGCTTCGCACGAGACACGTCGGGGATGCGGGTCTCGATGTCGTCGAAGTCGCGGCCGGTCGCCTGCTCGCGGCTGACGAACCGCGGTTCGTCAACGTCTTCGTCGGCGATGTCGATGATGCGGTTCGCCAGTTCCTTGATCTGAATCTCGTCCGTCCCACCGAGGTTGTAGACCGCACTGCCGTCGTGCTCCGCCTCGGATGCTCTGACGATGCCCTCGACGAAGTCGTCGATGTAGGTGAAACAGCGACTCTGTGTCCCGTCGTCGTAGACTGTCGGCGCCTCGCCGTCGAGCACCATCTCGATGAACTTGGGGATGACGAAGTCGGGGCGCTGATACGGACCGTAGAGGTTGAACGGGCGGACGACGGCCGACGAGGCGCCGAGGTCCACCTCGCTGAACTGGTGGATCATGTGCTCACAGAGACTCTTCGACACCGCGTAACTCCAGCGTGGCGTGGTCGGCGGTCCGAGAACTTGATTGTCGTCTTCGGCCCACGGCACCTCGGGATTCTTCCCGTACACTTCGCTCGTACTCGTGTAGACGAACCTAGTCCGCGACCCGTGAATCTGTTCGAGCAGGTACTTCGTCCCGTTGAAGTTGACTTCGTAGGGGTAGAGCGGTTCCGTCGTCTCGATGTAGTTGTCGACGCCGACGACTGCCGCGAGGTGGAAAATGCGGTCGTACGTGTTCGGCGTCGGAAACAGGACGTTCTCCACGAAGTCCTCATGGATGACGCTTCCGTGATAGTAGTCTACCTCGTCACCGACGTATTCCGCGAACGACTCCGGCGGCTGATTCCGAATGTCGACGGCGGTCACGTCGTGACCGTCGGCTACCAGTCGGCGCACGAGGTGCTGGCCGACGAATCCGGATGCGCCCGTGACTAGAATGTGCTCGCCCATTGTTTCGATCACCCGCACGTTCCACACACCGCGGATAAAGGCTTACTGTTCGGTGTGCAGCACTCTCGGGTTCCACCACGCCGCAACCCACTCGACACACGACTCGAAACAGTTCGTATTTCACGCTGGGCTTCGGAGCGGTGAGTAATGAACTCCGAGCGGTCCCTCTGTGTCGTTGGTCTCGGTGAAGTCGGACTTCGACTCGCCATCTCGTTTGCCGACGCTGGCGTCGACGTGGTCGGCATCGACGTGGATGAAGAGCGCGTCGCACAACTTGAGCAGGGCGAGTCGTACATCAGTGACATTCCGGACGCCGATATCGCGACGCTCCGCGACGCCGGGTTCGAAGCCCACGCGACCTACGACGAACTGGACGACGTCTCACACGTCGCCATCTGTGTCCCAACGCCGCTCCAGAAATCCGGACAGCCGGACATCTCGTACGTGCTCGCTGCCGCCGAGAGCCTCGCAGAACGCGTCGGGCCGGAGTGTACGATCATCATCGAGAGTACGGTCTATCCGACCGCGACGGAGGACGTGATCGCCGAAGTGTTCGAGACACACGGATTCATCGTCGGCGAAGACATCTTTTTGGCGAGTTCGCCCGAGCGCGTCGATCCGGGGAACGAGGACTACCACCTCACCGAGATTCCGAAGGTGGTCGGCGGCGTCACCGAGCAGTGCGCTGACAACGTCGAAGCGCTGTACGGTGACGTATTCGAGTCGCTCGTCCGCGTCGACTCCGCCACCGAGGCCGAAATGGCGAAGATTCTCGAGAACACGTTCCGTAACGTCAACATCGCGCTGGTGAACGAACTGGTCAAAGTTGCGAACAACTTCGACATCAACTTCTGGCGCATCATCGACGCGGCGAAGACGAAACCGTACGGTTTCATGCCGTTCTATCCCGGTCCGGGACTGGGCGGGCACTGCATTCCCGTCGACCCGCTGTATCTCTCCTGGAAGGCCCGGCAAGATGGGCTGAACACGCCGCTGATCGATCTGGCGGATTCGACGAATCGCGAGATGTCCGAGTATATCGTCTTGCGGACGACCGAACACCTCAACGAGCGTCGCGTACCACTCCCGAACGCGGACATTCTCATTCTCGGTGTCGCCTACAAGCCCGACGTGCCCGACGTGCGCAACTCCCCTGCCATCGACATCATCGACCAACTCGAACAGCGTAACGCAACCGTCTCCTACCACGATCCGTACGTCGAGGTATTCGAGACGCCGGACAACGGCACGTACACGTCCGAACCTCTCACCGCCGAGCGCCTGGCCGATGCCGACTGCGTACTCGTCGTCACCGATCACTCCGAGTACGACATGGAGTTCGTCGTCGAACACGCGTCGCTCGTGTTCGACACCCGAAACGCGACCGACGGCATCGACGCCGACAACGTCCGCCTCCTCTAGAGCAGGTCGACGACCTTCTCGACCGCTCGGATCACGTCCGCTGCGTCTCTCTTGTCCATCCCCGGGTGGATCGGAAGACAGAGCGTCCGACTCGCCACGTCCTCGGTCGTCGAGAGGTCCATCCGGTCGATGTCGTCAAACGCCGAGTGATGGTGGATCGGGATGTAGTAAACGCCGGTGGCGATGCCCTCCGCGTTCAGCGCCGTTTCGAAGGTCCGACGATCCACGCCGAGCGTTTCCTCGTCAAGCAGAACCGGGTACAGGTGGCGGGCGTGTTCGCTCGGGTCGCGGACGGTCAACGGCGTCACCCCCGGCACGTCGGTCAGTCCATCGTCCAGCGCGGCCGCGACAGTGCATCTGGCGGCGACGAAGTCGTCGAGTTTCGAGAGCTGTTCGATCCCGATTGCCGCCCGCACGTCGTTCATGTTGCATTTCCCGGCGACGGCCGTCACGTCGTACGCCCAGTTCGGGGCCTCCCCGTCGCTTCGTGCGGTGGCGTCCTTGTCGACGCCGGCCAACCGGAGCCGTCGGGTTAGTTCCGCGACCGCCTCGTCGGCGGTCACGAGCATCCCTCCTTCACCTGTCGTGATCGACTTGGTCGCGTGGAAGGAGAAACAGCCGACATCGCCGAGTGTCCCGAGTGGCGTCCCCTCGTACGACGCACCCAGACCGTGGGCAGCGTCCTCGACGACGGTCAGATCGTGATCGGCTGCGAGATCGAGGATCGCATCCATCTCGACGCCCTGCCCCGCGAAGTGGACCGGGACGATGGCTGTCGTCTGGGGCGTAATCGCCTCCTTCACCGACTCGATGTCCAGCGTGAAGGTATCGGCACGCACGTCACAGAGAATGGGATTCGCCCCCGCGCGAACGAGGCCGGAGACGGTCGTCGCGAACGTCATCGGCGTTGTGAGTACGTCCCCGTCGAGTTCCAGCGCCCGGTAGGTGATCTCCAGTGCGCTCGAACAGTTGGTCGTCCCGATGGCGTGATCGGTTCCGAGACGATCCGCAATCGCCGCTTCGAACGCCTCCGTCTCGTCGCCGGTCGTGACCCACCCCGACCGGAGTACGTCGCCCACGCGGTCGATCTCTTCGTCGCCGACCACCGGCTTCGACAGCGCGATGCCGTCCGGACGGACGGCGTCGCCGCCGTCACGAGCCAGTTGTTCCATACCGCTGGCACGTCGCGGGGATATAAGTGGATTTGGACGTGAACGCCCGCACGGAACGCCTTTAATCCGCCCACTCGATGTGCGGCCATGGAGACTTTCGACATTGGGGACCGTCCGATCGGCCCCGGCCACGAGACGTTCGTCATCGCGGAGGCGGGGTCGAATCACAACGGCGACTTCGAAACTGCGAAGTCGCTTGTCGACGCTGCGGCCGACGCCGGTGCCGATGCCGTGAAATTCCAAACCTTTCGGGTCGACAGCATGTACGCCGAGCAGGACGAGGAGTCCGACGACCTGCTCGAACAGTTCGAGTCGCTGGAGATGCCGTACGACTGGATTCCGATTCTTGCCGATTACTGCCGTGAAAGCGGCGTCCAGTTCCTCTCGACACCATTCGACGAACAGTCGGCCGCGGAACTCGCGGAGCACGTTCCCGCGTTCAAGATTGCCTCGATGTCGATGTCGAATCTTCCCTTCCTGCGGTCGCTGGGCGAGTTCGACGTGCCCCTCGTGCTCTCGACGGGTGGCCACGAATTCACTGACATCGCGACGGCCGTCGAGACACTCGACGACGCGAACGTGTCCGAATACGTTCTCCTCCAGTGTGTTGCTGCGTATCCCGCACCGCTGGATCGAAGCAACGTTCGCGTCGTCGAGACGCTCCGTGAGGAGTTCGACTGTCTCGCCGGGCTGTCGGATCATACCCTCGACCCGACCACTGCTCCCACCGTAGCCGTCTCGCTCGGTGCCACTATCGTCGAGAAACACTTCACGCTCGACAACTCGATGGAGGGGCCGGATCACAGCTTCGCGCTCGAACCGGACGAACTCGAAGCGATGGTCGATGCCATCCGGAAGACGGAACAGGCGCTTGGCTCGCCCGAAAAGCGAGTTTTGGACGTAGAACAGGACGTGGTGTCGGTCGCGAAACGCGGGATTCACGTCGTTCGGGACGTGCCCGCGGACACGACACTCGACACAACGGATATCGCGGTTCGACGACCTGGTCAGCGGGAGCGGGGACTGGACCCGTCGTTCTACGATGATGTTATCGGTCGGACGACGGCGACGGCCCTCGACGCCGGCGAGCCGCTGACGTGGGAGAAACTCCGCGACTGATACGGACTGTTGTACGTCAGTTCCGGCCGTCGCCACCCCCGTGGTCGGCGACGGACGAGAAACAGTTACGGCGATTCGGATGACCCGATTCGTCACCGACTAACATAAGTCGCGGGCGCGAGGAGTGGCGGATATGACGACTGTCGGTGTCTTGCAGGCGCGGATGGGATCGTCGCGTCTGCCCGGTAAGATGATGTATCCGCTCGCCTGTCGCCCCGTGGTCGAACACGTCGTCCGCCGTGTTCAGCGTGCCGAGACGCTCGACGAACTCGTCGTCGCCATCTCCGAACATCCGTCGGACGATGTCCTCAAGACGACACTCCACGACCTCAGTGTCACCACTTTCCGTGGGAGCGAGCAGGATGTCCTCGCCCGCATCTACGACGCGGCCGTCGACGCCGGTGCCGACGATATCGTCCGAATCTGTGGGGATACGCCCCTCCTTTCGCCCGCCGTCGTCGACGCCGTCGTCGAACGGCTATGGGCGACCGACGCCGACTACGTCTACACTATGGAGCCGCGGACGTTCCCCCGCGGCCTCGACGTGGAGGCGTTCTCGGCTCGGAGTTTCGAGCAGGTCGCCGACCGTGCCGACCAACCGCACCAGCGAGAACACGTCACCGTCTACTACCGCGAACACTCGTCCGAGTTCGACCTCGAGACGGTTACGTCCGCGAACGTGTTCGACGACGACACGCTGGTGGATCGGCCGGGCCTTCGACTGACGCTAGACGAGGCCGCGGACTACGAACTCTTCCGCCGCGTGTACGACGAACTCGACTTCGAGGGAATCATCGCACTCCGCGACGCTGTCGACTACATCGACAGCCACGAACTGGCGTCGATCAACGAGCACGTCGAACAACGCGCGGCGACCGACTCGGGCTAGTCCGGTAGGTCCGCTATCGTGTCGACGATCCGTTTGACTCCGTCGGGGTCGACGAGTTCTCGGCCTCGGTCCCGAACGGTTCGCCGCCGATCCGCGTCCAACAGCAACGAATCGAGGGCGTCACGAAACGACGACGCCTCGAGGTCGTCAACGACGACACCGGCGTCGTCGTCGCGCAACGCACGTGCCTTCGGGCGCTGGTCCGGGGCGGTCACGGCGCCGACTATCGGCGTCCCGAGCGCGAGAAATTCGTACGTCATGAGACCGAGCGCAGAGACGGCGATGTCGGCGTCGAACATCAGAGTCGCGAGGTCCTCCGGATCCTCGTGGAGGGTGAACTGGCAATCGACCGCCTTGGCGGCCTCCTCGATGGTCTCCCGAGTTGCCTCGTCGAACCCCGGCCCGACGATGACGTCGACCGAAACGCTCCGGCCACCGAACGCACGCATCGCCGTCGGCGTGACGGACGCTACGTCGGAGCCACCCATCGAGACGAGACAGCGCTCGGGTGGGTCACGCCACGGTGGCGTCCGTGCAGCGAGGGTCCGTATCTCCTCGTCCAGGATCACGTAGTTACCGCCGAGCAACCACTTCGGCTCCGTACCCGTCCACCGATATCCGGCTCGATGAGCGTAGATGTGGCCGTTGATCAGCAGGTCGGCGTGGACCGTCCGGTCGACGTAGTCTTCGATTACGACGAGCGCCGGAACACGGGCCGCGAGCCGTTCGTACAGGTCGAGCGACGCAAGTTCGACTGTTGGGCTTCGCGACTCGGCCGGCAAGTCCACGATCAGTGCGTCGAACGCCGTCGTCTTCAGCGCGGCGTCGATGTCGGTGTCGATGGGAAGCGACGCGGGTGACACGGCCGCTGCCGCCTCGGGCGTCTCGGTGAGTAGCATCGCGTCGTGACCGCGGTCGGTCATCGCCGTCGCGAGCGTCGCGACGCGAACGAGATGGCCCATTCCGATGTCGCTGCCCCCGTCTGCTCGAAGCGCTACGTGCATCCAGACCGACGTAGTGAGCCGAGACGTATAGACCTGCTCGCTGCCCAGGCAGTATCGCCGTCACTCATCACACAAGACTAATGTCGGCTGACCGTCGTCCGATCATCATATGGAGTTGAAACACGGCGTGTTGGCGGCTCTCTCGAGATTCGGCCTCGGACAGGTCGCCCTCGCCGCGCACGACCGGGTCGCCGAAGCGCCGGGGATCGGTATCGGCGTCGACGACAGCATTGCATCCTACTCCCTTGAGAACGACTCCGCAGGAACTGTTCTCTTCCCGCTTATTCCTGGCTACTCGACGCTCTGCTATCGATTCGGCGCCCTCGGGCACGCGTTCCGAACGCGGGGGCATCGACCGCTGATTCTCTACGACGACGACGATCTCCGTTCGAGCCCGGAACTGACAGTCGACTCCCCACATCCAAGCACGACGACGGAGCTGTGCCGGTTTCGGGCCAAGCGCGTCTCGTCGATGTTCGGCCTCGATACCGTCTCGGTCAGTGACGCGCTCCCGGCAGAGTATCGGGAACCGTCGCTTCCGAATGACATCGAGTCAGCAACGTATCGCGGTGTACCAGTGTCGAGAATCGCGACAACGTCGGTCAAGAAATATTTGAAGCGATACACGCTCGATCTGTCGGACCCGAACGCAAGGTCGGCTTACACGGACTTCCTCCTCGATGCGATGGTTCTCACCGATGCCATCTACGCACTTGCTGAGACGGTTGACCCCGAACTGATCGTTGTCAACGAACCCTACTATCTACAGGGGGCGGTCCCGATTGCCGCCGGCCGGCAGGCCGGTATCGGCTGCTACAGCCAGATGAACGGCTACTTCGACGCTACGATCATGTTCGGACGGGGAGACAATCGGTCGCCGATGCCACAGTTTACCAATCCCGATGTGGTCGAGGCGGCTCTCGAGATGCCGCTCTCCGACGACGAACGGGCGACTATCGAGACGGTAATGGAGGGGCGAAAATCCGGGCGTATCGTCCGACAGCGGTACTCCTCAGGAACCAACCAGTCACTCGACCCCGATGCCGACACCCTCGTCGGCGTGTTCACGAACCTCCTTTGGGACGCATCGCTGATTCCCGAGGGTGCGGTGTACGACGACGTGTACGAGTGGTTATCCGATACGATTTCCGAACTCGGTGGACAATCGGACATCCACGCCGTGATCAAGACCCATCCCGCCGAGGCCAAATTCGGTACACGGGAGAGCGTCTCGGGTTGGTTACAGGACACGTACGACCAACTGCCGGACAACGTCACGCATCTACTACCCGACACGGATGTCGATACCTACGCTCTGATCGAGACGCTCGATGTGGGCATCGTCTTCAACTCCACGGTCGGCCTTGAGATGGCTTTCGAGGGGAAGCCGGTCGTCACCGCCGGCTATCCCCACTATCTGGGATTCGGCTTCACGTACGATTCGGACTCCAAACCGGCGTATCGGAATCTCCTCGGTCGTCTCGACGAACTGGAGCTGTCGGACGAAAAACAGCGCCGCGCCGAACGCTACGCCCACTTCTTTTTCGCCTGCAAACATCTCGATTTCTCGATCCAGGACACCGATCCCGGTGGCCGGTCGGCGAACGTCGTCGAACACGCTGATCTCGAGCCTGGGAGCCAACCCTACGACGCCATCGTAGAACAGATTCTCGCTGGAGATGAGGTGATCGCTCCATCCTGTCGCCATCGAATCCAATAGACTAACTTGTGCCGTCTCGCACAGCGTAGCCATGGCTCAACGGTCCGCCCTCGTCGCCGGTGGCGCCGGCTTCCTTGGCAGTCATCTGTGTGAGCGACTCCTGTCGGACGGCTACCAGGTGATCTGTGTCGACAACCTCGGAAGCGGCCGCCGGTCGAACATTCGCCATCTGCTCGACGACGATGAATTCCAGCTCATGGAACGGGACATCCGAAGTAATCCGGAGTTTCCGCCCACGGACGAGGTGTTTCACCTCGCCTCCCGAGCCTCGCCCGCCGACTTCACCGAATTCCCCGTCCGCATCGCGCTCACGAACACGGAGGGGACGCGCCACCTGCTGGATTTCGCCCGGGACTACGACGCGAAGATGGTCTTCGCGAGTACGAGTGAAGTGTACGGCGACCCGGAGGTCCACCCCCAGCCCGAGACGTACACCGGGAACGTCAACATCCGTGGGCCGCGCGGCTGTTACGACGAATCGAAGCGCTTCGGCGAGACGCTGACCGTCGCCTACGAGCGGAAGTACGACGTGGACGTGCGGACGGCGCGCATTTTCAACACCTACGGCCCGCGGATGCGCCCGGACGACGGCCGCGTCGTCCCAACGTTCATCCGGCAGGCGCTCGGCGGCGAGGACCTGACCATCTACGGCGACGGCACGCAGACCCGGAGTTTCTGTTACGTGAACGACCTCGTCGACGGCCTCGTCACGCTCATGAACAGTGAGGGGACGAAAGGGTCGGTGTTCAACCTCGGCCGGGAGAACGAAATCACCATCGAGACGCTGGCCGAGACGATTCTCGACATGTGTGCCACCGAGAGCGGCATCGCCTACGAACCGCTGCCGGAGGACGACCCCATGCGTCGAAAGCCGGACATCTCGAAGGCCCGAGAGCAACTCGGATGGGAGCCGACGATCCCCTACCGCGACGGCCTCGCGAAGACGCTCTCGTACTACGAGGAGCGACTCGACTGATGCGAATCTTTCCGGGTATCGACGCCGCGACCCAACTGCGGCTTCGGAAGCGGAAGCGGGCCATCGAGCGCGAGGTTCTGGGCAAGGATTCGCACACGACGATCCAGTGTTGTGCCCCGCGGACGACGCTGAACGTCCACGCCTACGGGCTGGGCGACGTGATGATGGCCCGTCAGATGGCCGCCGCGTTCGGGGCGTACCTCCGCGAGTACGGCGACCCGGAGGCAGGAATCGTCTCCCTCTCCGCCGGCGGCTTCATGCCCCTCAGCGACATCGAGGCGGGTGAGACGACGGTCTTCTGGTGGTACTCGTTCGGCCCCATGGACGACACGCCGGAGCGATTCCTCGACGACGTGCTGGAGTCCTGCGCAGACGTGGAGTTCGACCTGCTCCTCTGTGGATCGGAGCGCATCCAGGAGGAAGCGCGACAGGCCGGCTACGACACCCTCTATTTCCCCATCGGTGTCTACGGCTACGAACCCCTTGGAGTCGAGCGGTCGGGGATGGGCTACGCGGGGTCGAAAAACCACAAGAACGA
Organism: Haloplanus aerogenes; assembly: GCF_003856835.1. Lineage (NCBI taxonomy): Archaea > Methanobacteriati > Methanobacteriota > Halobacteria > Halobacteriales > Haloferacaceae > Haloplanus > Haloplanus aerogenes. The sequence continues at coordinate 2,623,275 of NZ_CP034145.1, read as the reverse complement.
CGAGAAGGTGGCGATGTTGATGGGGCCGTACGCCGACCGGGAGGACTTCGAGTGGGTCGATCACTTCACCACCATCGACGAACTCAACCTCTGGTACAACACGCGGCTGGTCACCTTCGGACTGACGAAGGAGGGGCAGCGACGGTGGGGCGTCGTGAACAGTCGGGTGTTCGAGTCGCTGGCATCGGGGACGCCGTTGATCATCCCCGAACATCCCACCATCGACGACGTCCTCGGCTTCGAGTATCCGTATCAGGTGTCGAACGCCGAGGAGACGGCAGACTTCGTGGACGAGATTCTATCCGATCCGGACGGCACGCTGGAGACGTTCCGGACCTACACCGAGCGCGTCCGGGAGGACCACGGGTACGTGAGACGGCTGCAGACGCTGTTCGACGCTATCGCGTGACCGCCCTCACCGCGCGGCGAGCGTCTCCCGGATCGTAGTGCGCAACTGTTCCGGATCGACACGCACGTCCAGACCGTCTGACTGGCACTGGACGGCCGTATACCGATACCCCAGCAGTTCGGCGAGACGGTCGAACGTGGCCATCTGCTTCGAGCCGAACAGTTCGACGACTCCGAGGTTGTCGCCGTAGACGACGTTCGTCAACCCCGCACCGTGCGGGCCGACGACGAGTTCGGCCCGGGAGAACAGGGTGATCTGTTCCCTGACGTTCAGGTCGCTCAGTGTGTACGGCTCGATTCCGAACTCCCCAAGTACCCGACGGACGGCCGACCAGTTCGAGACACGACGGACCGTCGCGTCGGCCCGGGAGACGTAGATTCGTTCGTCGGCGCCGTCGCCGTCATCCTCACCGATCACCCCGGCTGCCTTCCGCATTCGGTCGTGGAGCCACCGACATTCGGTGGGGATGGGGTCGGGAAAGGTGGGGACGAGCAGTCGGTCGGCGTGGGCGATACCGCCGTCCCACCCCTCGACCGGACCGGCGTAGTCCGCCATTGCGAGCGATTCGTCCATCCACGAGGCACGGTCGGCGGGGACTACAAGCGTCGGATACTCTCCTGTCTCCGCGCCGTAGCGTTCGAGCAGTCGAATGCGGATCAGGCACTCCACGGTCCAGTGGTAGTAGTTTCCCCACGTCGGGACGGCGAGCGCGACGGTCCCGAACCGCTCGTCCGGCGTGGCGTCGCCGCGGAGTGCGCGCATCGTCCGCACGGGCCCGTTCGACGCCATCGATTTGGCGACGCCGGCACCCGCTCGCCGCCGCACCAGCGCCGGGATGCCGACGGTGTCGCCGACGATGCGCCCGTCCGCCGTCAGCCCCGGCCCCGCCGGACCGAGTATCGTCGCGTTCGGCAGGTCGGCGACGAATCGGTCGCCGGGTTCGTAGCGCGCCGGGTTGTCCAGATGTCGCACCGAACCCGGGCCTTTGTACCGGATCGATCCGTCGAACCGGTCGTACGTGTGCGTCGTCGGCATGGATCGCAGTTCGCCCCGGTCGAGAACGTCGAGTCGGTCATGGAGAAAGCGGTCGTACCACAGCGAGTGATAGCAGAGGTCGGTGACGAGCAGTTCCCGCCCCTCGTGGGCGAGGGCGGCCGGGCCGTCGGCCCGCAACTTCCGGTACGCACGACCGGGGACGTTCCCGAGTTCCATCGTAGTGACGTAGCCGCCAGGAGGCGTTTAAGTCCACCGAGACGGGCATCGAGGCACGGAATCCGGCGTGCCCGTCGACCAGCAACGTGATAAGTGTCTCGCCGGAATCGAGGAGCGAGTTCCGACTGATGGACCAGACGACGCCATCCGAACCCGAAGACGCCCCATCGGAGGCGACCCTCGCCGTCGTCGTCCCCGTCTACAACGACCCGGACGGGATCACACGGACCCTTCGCTCCCTCGATGCGGCCGGACGCCCCATGACCGTCACCGTCGTCGACAACGCCTCCACCGACGACACCCGGCGCGTCGTCGAGGCGTTCGAGCCGACGCACGTCGACGTCCGGCTTCGCTCCGAGACTGCGATCCAGTCCTCCTACGCCGCCCGGAACGCGGGCATCCGCGCCAGCGACGACGCCGACGTGCTCGCCTTCGTCGATGCGGACGTGACGGTCGCCGAGGACTACTTCGACCGCGCGCTCGCGCGATTGGACGACTGCGACTACCTCGGCTGCCACGTCGACCTCTCCATCGAAGGCGACCGCACCCTCACCGCCCGCTACAACGCCCACACCGGCTTTCCCATCGAGCAGTACGTCGAGCGCCACCGCTACGCCCCCACCTGCTCGCTTCTCGTCCGCCGCGAGGTGTTCGAGGACGTGGGCCTGTTCGACCCGCGCCTGCTTTCGGGCGGCGACATGGAGTTCGGCAACCGTGTCGACGCCGCGGGCTACGAGTTGGGCTACTGCGCCGACGCCGTCGCCACCCATCCCGTCCGCGACTCGTTTCGATCCCTGTACGACAAGAACGTCCGGGTCGGCCGGGGCCACTGCCAGCTCCAGCGGTACTACCCGGAGCGGTACGGAGAGCCGCCGATCCCGCCACGACACGAACCGCTGGACACCGACGCGCCGGACCTCCCTCTCTCCGACCGCCTCGCGTTCGGGGCGCTCGGGACGGCGATGACGGCGGCGCGGGCGAGCGGGTACGCACGGGAACTGCTGTCGCCTACCGAGACGGGCGCCGAGATGGACGGGCCGCCGTCGCTGTAGCAGACGAGTACGATGGTCGGCGCGGCTACATTTTTACACACATAGCACACACAGGTAGGTATGGGGAGCAAGAACATCTCGATCCCCGAGGACGTGTACGAGAAACTGCGGGAGGAACGCCGTCCAGACGAGAGCTTCGGTGAGGCCATCGACCGGCTACTGGGGCGTCGACGGCTGTCGGAGTTCTGGGGTGCGTGGAACGCCGAGACGACAGACCGAGCGCGAGCGGCCATCGAGGCGGGGCGCGAGCGGAACGCCGACCGACTCGACCGACTCTACGACTGAGGGCCTGTCTCGACACGTCGTTCCTGATCGACGTTCTCGACGGCGATGAGGGGGCCAGAGCGGTGATGACCGATCTCGACGAGCGAGCCGAGCGACACGCGGTGGCTCCCGTCACCGCGGCAGAACTCTGGATCGGGGCGAATCTGGGCTCGGTTCAGGAGTACCGTCGAACCGAGGAACTCCTCGAATCGTTGCTGTGGCTGGAGTTCGGTCGAGGGTGTGCTCGCCGTGCGGGTCGGCTTCAGGCGGAACTGATGGAGTCGGGGTCACCACTCGGATTCAACGACTGCGTGATTGCCGCAACCGCTCTCGAACACGGACAGAAACTCGTCACCAGCGATTCCGATTCGAGTCGGTGCCGGACCTCCGGGTTCGGACTTACTGATCCTCGACAGTCTGCACTTTCTCCAGTAGTCCTGGCGTCAGGAGTGCGTAGAGATAGCCAAGCCCCACGGCGCCGGTGAAGACGACGATGGCCAGAACCTGCAGGACCGCAGCCACAGAGGGTGCGGTCACACATCCTTTCAGCCGGCGCGGCACTCGGTCGAGAAAGAGAAATCGGAGGTAGTCCGTCTCGTCGCCGTCCTCGTCGGGGTAGAGTAGGGCCATCACGCGCTTCGAATACCCCTGCCAGAACGAGCGAGCGACGAGCCAGCCGAAGTCGCCGCGGTAGTCGAACAGTTTGTGATCGACGACGGCGTCGTCGGTGTAGATGACGCCTTTGCCCGTCTGTTCGCGGATACGGATGCAGACCGGCGCCTCGTGGGCCTGGATGTGTTTGTCGCCGCGGCGGCCGGTGTGGGTGTCGTAGCCGCCGGCCTCTAGGAAGGCGTCGCGGCGAAAGGAGATGTTCGAGCCGTAGCCGTTGCGAATCTCCTCGCCGTCGTCGGCGAAGCCGGGTTCGACGCAGCCAACGAGCCAGTAGAACTCTTCGGGGAAGAACGTTGGTCGCTCCGTCTGCCAGTCGGGGCGCACGTCGCCGCCGACGGCGACGGCGTCCGTCGTCTCGTACACCGCGACCAGATTCTCGATCCAGTCCGCGTGGGCGACGGCGTCGTCGTCGATCATCGCCACCACGTCGCCGCTGGCGAGTTCGGCGCCTTTCGTTCTGCTGTAGGAGATGCCGCGGTTCTCGTCGTTGTTGTGGCAGACGACGCGGTCGATGTGACAGAAATCCTCCTGTACCCGCTCGTAAACGGCGTCGTTGCCGTCGACGACGAGGACGACTTCCATCGGGTCGTACGTCTGGGCGAGGACGCTCTCGACGGTTTCGGAGAAGGCCTCGTATCGTTCCATCGCGTACGTACAGACGACGACCGACACCTGCATGGCTCCGACCTTCCGCCGAGGCGCGAATAAGCGTTTTCGTTGGGCGTCGTCGCGGCCCGGAAAGCCGTTCCGGCCATCGATAGATAACAAGGTTTATGCCCATAATCCCAGTCCGTTCGGCCAATGAGCGACGATCAGAGTCAGGGGTCCTCGTCGGTCGTAGACCTCTTTTTCGACTGGTATCACGTCCCCGCGCTCGTGCTCGTCGTTGCCGCGATGCTCGCCATCCGTCTGCAGGCGTACGACAACTTCGTCCAGAACGGGATGGTGTACTTCTCCGGCAACGACGCCTGGTATCACCTCCGACAGGTCGAGTACACGGTGCGACACTGGCCGTTCACGATGCCGTACGATCCGTGGACGAACTTCCCGTACGGCACGAACGCCGGGCAGTTCGGCACGCTGTACGACCAACTGGTCGCGACGGCGGCGCTCGTCGTCGGCCTCGGCAGTCCCTCCTCGACCACCGTCGCGAAGACGCTGCTGGTTGCCCCGGCGGTGTTCGGCGCCCTCGTCGCGGTGCCGGTGTACGCTGTGGGCAAGCGCCTCGCCGGACGCGTCGCCGGCCTCTTCGGTGCCGTCGTCCTCCTGCTCCTCCCGGGGCAGTTCCTCCAGCGCGGCCTCGTCGGCTTCGCCGACCACAACATCGCCGAGCCGCTCTTCCAGGTGATCGCTATCTTCGCCCTGATGGTCGCGCTGGCGGTCGCGCGGCGGGAGACGCCGGTGTGGGAGCTCGTCCTCGACCGGGATATCGACGCGCTCCGTGATCCCCTGCTGTGGAGCGGGGTTGCCGGCGTCGCGGTCGCCCTCTACATGTGGGTGTGGCCGCCGGGCGTCCTGCTCGTCGGCATCTTCGGCGTCTACCTCGTCTATCAGCTCTCCAGCGACTACGTCACCGGCGGCTCGCCCGAACCCATCGCCTTCGTCGGCGTCGTCTCGATGGTCGTCACGGCCCTCCTCATGCTGTTCCAGCTCGACACGATGAGCTTCGGGCCAACCGACTTCTCGCTCCTCCAGCCCGTCCTCGCCCTCGCCGTCGCCGCCGGCGCGGCGTTCATGGCGTGGCTCGCCCGGCTGTTCGACGGACAGGATTTCGACCGCTCGCTGTATCCCGTCGCCGTCGTCGGCCTGATTCTCGTCGGTCTCGGCGCCATCGCCGTGGCTCTCCCGTCGCTGTTCGGGACGATTCAGTCGAACGTGTTCAGCTTCGTCGGATTCAGCGCCACCGCCGGCCTGCGGACGATTTCGGAGGCCCAGCCCTACCTCTCGCCGTCCAGCCTCCAGCAGAACCTGACGACGGCCACGGGTCGCATCCTCTCCGATTACGGCTTCACGCTCTTTACCGGCGTGGCGGCCGTCATCTGGATGCTCGCGAAACCGCTGGTGCGTGACGGCGAGACCGAACGGATCGGCTACGCTGTCGGGAGCCTCGCGCTCCTCGGTTTCCTGTTCCTCGTGCCCGGACCGTTCCGAGCCATCGGTGACGCCTTCGGCGTGGTCTCGGAGATTATCGGCATCGTGTTGGTCGCGGCCATCCTGTTCGGCGCCGTCCTCCAGACCAACTACGACGCGGAGAAACTCCTGTTCGTGGTGTGGGCGGCGTTCGTGACGATGGCGGCGTTCACACAGATCCGGTTCCACTACTACCTCGCGCCGGTCGTCGCCATCGCCAACGCCTACCTGCTCGGGCAGGTGTTGGCCTACCTCGACTTGGATCGAGCCTCGATCGAAGCCGTCCGCGACCTACAGGGGTATCAGGTGCTCGCCGTCCTCGCCGCCGCCATGCTGATCGTGACGCCGGTGTTGCTCGTCCCGATGAGCGTCCGCAACAGCGGCAACCCCTCCTTCGACCAGAGTAACACGGCGTGGGAGTCCGCGGAGTCGACCGGGCCCGGTGCGGTCACCGAGTGGGACGGCTCGCTCCAGTGGATGGAGTCGAACACGCCTGCGCCGGGCACGCTCGGCGGCGCGGGGGAGGAGATGGAGTACTACGGCACGTACCAGCAGACACAGGACTACGACTACCCGGCCGGTGCCTACGGCGTCCAGTCGTGGTGGGACTACGGGCACTGGATCACGGTGCGTGGCCACCGTATTCCGAACGCCAACCCGTTCCAGCAGGGGTCGACCGACGCCGCGAACTTCCTGCTCGCACCCAACGAGTCCGCGGCCCAGAACGCCCTCGGTGAGCGTGACCAAGAGGCTGCGGGCACACGGTACGTGATGGTCGACTGGCAGATGGTCAACCCGCGGGCGAAGTTCGCCGCGCCGACCGTCTTCTACGACCGGGCGAACGTCACGCAGTCCGACTTCTACAATCCGGTGTACACCAGCAACCTCCGGACGAACTTCCTGCTCCGAAACCAGCGCTACTACGAGAGCCTGATGGTGCGGCTGTACGCCTACCACGGGAGCGCGATGACCCCGGAACCGGTCGTCGTCGACTGGGAGCGCCGGCAGGCCCAGACCCAGAGCGGGCAGACGATCACCATCCGCGCCGGCCCGCAGGACGGCCGGATGGTCCGGCAGTTCGACAACCTGTCCGCGGCGCGGGCGTACGTCGCCAACGACAGCACGTCACAGATCGGTGGCATCGGTCAGTTCCCCGCCGAACGGGTCTCCGCGCTCGAACATTACCGGCTCGTGAAGGTGAGCGAGGCGTCGGCCAATCAGTCCTCGCAGTACCGCGTCTCGGCGCGGCGAACCTTCGCGGCCACGGGTCTGCCGCCGTCGAGTCAGACCCTCTACGAGCCCTCGTGGGTGAAGACCTTCGAGAAGGTGCCCGGCGCGACCATCACCGCCGACGACCTGCCGCCGAACACGTCGGTGCGCGCTCGCGTGCCGATGCGGGTTCCGGAGACCGGCGAGACGTTCACGTACACGCAGGAGGCCCGAACCACCGAGGACGGCGAACTGACGATGACGCTCCCCTACTCGACGACGGGGTACGACGAGTACGGCCCGTCGAACGGCTACACGAACGTGGCCGTTCGGGCGACCGGCCCCTACGTCGTCGAGTCGGCGCTCGCCGTCCAGAACGACACGCTCGTGCAGTACCGCGGCGAGATCCAGATTCAGGAGGGGCGGGTCAACGGCGACAGCTCCGGCGAGCGCGAGGTGGAGCTGAACCGGACCAACCCCTTCCAGAACCTGACCCTCGGTGGTGGTAACCAGTCGGAGTCGCTCCAGCCGGTCCAGCCCACGACGGACTCCGCGACAACCGACTCCACGCCGACCGACGACGCCTCGTCGGGGGCGACCGTCGCCGACGGTACGGCGGCCGTTCGCGCCCCCGCCGCGGCAGTCGCCCGTAACTAACTCCGCATGCGTGCCCTCCGCTCCCTGCTCGTCGTCTACCTGAAAGGCGTCTGTATGGGTGCCGCCGACGCCGTCCCCGGCGTCTCTGGCGGCACTATCGCGCTCATCACCGGCATCTACGAGCGCCTCATCGGCGCCATCACCGCGGTCACGCCGGAGCGGATCGTGCAGGTGCTCGCCGCACCGGTTCCGGGACACTGCGACGACGCCCGCGAGGCCTTCTTCGCCGTCGACGGTCCCTTCCTCCTCGCGCTCGGGACCGGCATCCTCACCGCCGTCCTCGTCGTGACGCGCATCCTCCACGTCGCGCTCGCCTCGGAACCCGTCGCCACGTTCGGATTCTTCTTCGGCCTCATCGCCGCGTCGGCCGTCGTCCTCGCGCGGCAGGCGTCGCTCGACACGCCGGGCCGTGTCGGCGCCGCCGTCGCCGGCTTCCTCCTCGCCTACCTCTCGGCCGGCCGCGCCGCCGCCGCCCTGCCCTCCTCGCCGCTCGTCACCGTCGGCGTCGGCGCCGTCGCCATCAGCGCGATGGTCCTCCCCGGCATCTCGGGATCGCTCATCCTCGTCATCCTCGGGCAGTACCAGTTCCTCGTCGCCCGGCTGACCGCCTTCGTCGACGGCCTCGTCGGCCTCCTCGTCGGCGGCTCGGCCGAGACGCTCCTCGATCCGGCGACGACCGTGATCGCCTTCCTCGTCGGCGCCGTGATCGGCCTCTTTACCGTCGCCCACGCCGTCCGCTGGGCGCTCGTCCGGTATCGCTACGCGACGCTCTCCTTCCTCGTGAGTCTGGTCGTGGGTGCGCTACGTGCCCCGGTAGTGAAAGCGGGCGAGAATCTGGCTGCCGGGTGGACGGGCGACGCACTCCTGGCGTTCGGACTCGCGGCCGTCGTCGGTGCCGTCGCCGTCGCCCTCCTCGAGTACTACACCGACAGTATCGCCATCTCGTCGGTGTAGCGTTACTCCCGCGGGACGGCGAGGTTCCGCACGTCCGACCCACACTCCGGACAGGCGGTCACCCGTTCGTCGCTCGCCTCACGGTGCGCACAGGACCGGCACTCGTAGTACCCACCCTCCGGACTGTACGGATCTATGAGATTGTGACGCATACTCGTGACGTGCGTACAATGTTCATATAGATGACTGTTTCGGTGCCGCAAAATCGAGTGGCTCGGTCTACGATCGTCGGCCCTGTCGTCACATCTTGTAGCCGAGCGCCCGGAGATGCTCGTCGACATCGGACTCGGCTAGCCCGGGTTCGAGCGGATCGTCCGGTTCGTAGGTGTGTTCGTCGGACGCGTCGATAGTCGCCCACGGAACGCGTTTCAGTGCTGGCAGTGGGACGTAGCCCGGGTGGCCGTAGATGCCCCACTCCCCGAGTGCGTTGCCGTGATCGGCGGAGACGACCATCCGGCCGGACATGTTCTCCGCGAGCGTCTCGACGTGATCGAGTACCGATAGGAGATTCGTCCCGTAGTCGTTCCACACCTCTGTCCTGTCGTATTTGCCTTCTTTGAGGCCTTCCCACACGTTCTGACTCCGTCCCTGACCGGGGTGATCGTTGACACTGTCGTATTTCCCCGCACAGTGAATGAACGGGGCGTGTGGTTGCATGTAGTGGACGATGAACCGCTCACAGTCCGACGAACGACCGGCGTGGACGGCAGCATCCGTCACCTTCTGTGGGCGGATGGTCCCGATATCGAAATCCGTGTGTTCCCAGACCGGCGTCACCGCCCCGAACTTCGAGAGGTCGACCTCCTTCGGCTCCCAACCGTTCGCGCTCACGAGGTGGATGTCCTGCAACGTCTCGGCTTCTGCCTCCTCGTACACTTTCCGCATCCACTCCTTGCTCGTACTGGCACACGAATACACGCTGTCGACCGATTCGAATCGCTCCTGCACCGCGTGTGTCGGTGCGAACTCCGTGAACAGATCGTAGCGACACGCGTCGAGTAAGACGAGAATATCCCACTCCTCGTCGAGTGGTCGCTGGCCGTAGTTGATATGTCGACCAGCTTTCCCGGAGTAGATGTTCACACCGTCGACAACCGCTCGCTTCACCCCTCCGACGACGCCGTCTGACCGGATGCGGCGATAGAGTCCGTCAGCCAGGCCCATGCTACGTACCGTAGAACCGACCCTCGAATATGGTCTTTCTGGATCCGTACCGGCGTGACCCTGTTCAGCCGTCGAGCCGCCCAACCGTCACGAACCGCACCAGAACGCTTCGCGTTCTGGTCGGCTCACGAGAGCATCGCTCTCGTGAACGTCTCCGGGCGGCGTTCCGCACGAACGGCGATCACTCGTCGAGCCGTCCCACCGTCACGAACGTCTCCGGACGGCGTTCCGCGCGTTCGACGACGAAGCCCGCGTCGGTCTGGAGGGATACGGCGTCGTCGAGGCCGTACGTCTCGTCGCGTGGCGGGCCGGCGTCCCCGGCGCCGTCGCGGTCCCAGTCGACGGTGACGAGTCGGCCGCCGGGGCGGAGGACGCGGGCCACCTCCCGCAACGCCGCCTCGTCCGCGAACTCGTGGAACGTCATCGTCGAGACGACCGTATCGAGTTCGTCCGCCGCGAACGGGAGGTCCGTGGCGTCGGCCTCGACGAGTTCGACGTTGTCGGGCACCCCTTTCTCGCGGTAGTGGTCGTGCATGGTCGCCTGCACGTCGACGGCGTAGACGGTCCCGGCATGGGGGGCGAGATCGTCGGTGTAGAAGCCGGTGCCGCTCCCGATGTCGGCGAGGTGCATCTCCGCGTGGGGCGCGACGAGGCCGTGGAGTTCCTCGCGGGAGCAGTAGCGATACCGCTCGGCGGCGTCTTCCAAGGCGTCCGCCCGGTCGCTGTCGAACGTGTGAAAGCCCATACCGAGATGTGCCGGCGAGCCGTGATAAGTGGCTCGCGCGCTTGAGACAACGTTAAATCCCCACCCGGTGCTATTCCCAGTCATGGGCGTCACTATCAGGAAGCCGACCGCCCGGCAGTGTGAGGACTGCGGGCGGAAGGAGGTCTGGAACGACGCGACGAGCACCTGGCGCGTCGCGCGCGACGACGGCGAGCGAATCGCCGGCAACGTGTACTGCATCCACGAGTGGGACATCAACGGTACGTTCGTCCCCATCGAGATGGACGGGGACGCGGCCGACGCCGACGCGTAGCCGAGCGATGACCGACGACGCAAGCGCCGACGCGGACGCGCCGGTGACGGCCTACGTTACCGCTCCCCGCGACGCCGCGGCCGACCTCGCGCGCCGCCTCGTCGACGCGCGACTCGCCGCCTGCGTCAACGTCGTCGACTGCACCTCTACCTACCGCTGGGACGGCGCCGTTCACGAGGGCGCGGAGTCGATTCTGCTGGCGAAGACGACGGCCGAGCGCTACGCGGATCTGACCGACCGAATCGTCGAGTGGCATCCCCACGGGGTGCCCTGTATCGAACGGATCGACGCCGCGGACGCCCACGACCCGTTCGCGGCGTGGTGTGCGGACGCCGTCTCGGATTAGTCCGCGTAGCGCGGGTGAGTGTCCCCGACGACGCGTTCGAATCCCGCGACGACGGCGCCGTGGACGACGACGAGGACGACGACGCTCACGACGATAGTGGCCACCTGCATCGGCGTCGACAGCAGGCCGAGCGAGACGATGAGCGTCGTCGCACACGCCGGCGCGTGGTTCGTGTCGGTGGCGATCATCCCCCAACTGGTGAGGACGATGGAACAGATGCCGCTGGCGACGAGGTGGAGGCCGGCGGCCGACCCCGGCGGCGTCGCGGTGAGCGTCGCGCCCGCGCCGAGTGCGGTGTACGCGAGGAGGCCGGCGACGCCGCCGATGGCGTGGCTGGCGACGACGCGAAACAGCCGACTTCGGTCGCCCCGCCGCTCGAAGGCGAGCAGGAATGCCGAGGGGCCGAGACTCGGGAAGACGAACGGCTGGCCGCTGAGCCACGCGACGGCGCCGAGGACGGTAAACAGGACGCCCGCGTAGCAGCTCGTCCCGAGGCGGTGGCGACTGATCACTGTAGCGCCGCGAGGACCTCCAGCGTGCCGTCCATATGCGCCCCGTCGGTGACGTGGTCGGCGGCGGCACGCGCCCGGTCGTCCGCGTTCGCGACGGCGAAGGATTCGCCGGCCGCCTCGAACGTCGACACGTCGTTCTCGCTGTCTCCGACGGCGACGAAGTCGGCGGGGTCGAGGCCGAGCGCCGTCGCCACTGACCGGAGCCCGTCACCCTTCGCGACGCCCGGCGTCACGAGGTGGTAGGCGTAACCCGTATCGACCACGTCGAGGTCGAACTCCTCGGCGACGGCGCGGAGGAGCGCCTCGTCGGCGTCGAGGTTGACCGCCACCTCCGTCTCCCGCCAGCGGTTGACCGTATCCGCGGCGCCCCACCCGAGGTCGCCGCCGCGGTCGACGAACGCCTCCGCCGCCTGCCACGGCCGCTCGGAGTCGACCGTCACCCGCACCTCGTCGTCGGCGTAGACGACGCCGCCGTGTTCCGCGATCACCTGCTCGGGAATCTGGAGAAAGTGACAGAGCGCGACCGGATAGGGAAACGCCTTGCCCGTCGCGAGGACGATGGGGGCGTCCCACGCCGGCAACGCCTCGAAGGCACGGGGGTCGATCCCGCCCGTCGGCGTGGTCAGCGTTCCGTCGATGTCGAGCACGAGCGGCGGCACCATACCCCGATCCAGCGGGTCGGGCGTGATAAACGCCGCGTCACGGGACGAGCGTCACACCCGTCCCCGCAACCGACGCCGTGAAGTGACCCGCTCGCACACTCGGAGCTATGCGGACGACCGCCCTCGTGATCGGCGGCGGCGCGACCGGCGTCGGCGTCGCCCGTGACCTCGCGCTCCGCGGCGTCGACACGACGCTCGTCGAACGCGGCGCCCTCGCCGCGGGCACCACCGGCCGCTCGCACGGCGTTCTCCACAGCGGCGCTCGGTACGCCGAGACCGACTCCGACGACGCCGCGGCCTGTCTCGCCGAGAACCGGATTCTCCGCGACATCGCCCCCGCTTGCATCGAGGAGACGGGCGGCTACTTCCTCCACCTCGACGGCGACGACCCGGACTACTTCGAGCGCAAGCGGACGGCCTGCGAGGAACTGGGGATGGCCGTCGAGACGCTCTCGGGCGCCGCGTTCCGTGAGCGCGTGCCCGAGGCGAGTCCGGCGGTCGAGCGCGCTCTCGCCGTCCCCGACGCCGTCGTCTCCCCGGCACGACTGGTCGTCGCCAACGCCCACGCGGCCCGGGACGCGGGCGCGACGCTCCACACCCACGCGCCGGTCGAGGACATCCACGTCGACGGCGGCGAGATCGACCGAGTCGACGTGGGCGGGCGCCTCGACGCGACGATCCGTGCCGACACCGTCGTCAACGCCACCGGTCCGTGGGCCGAGGAGTGTGCCGCGCTCGCCGGCGTCTCGGTGCCCATGCGCCCCACCCGCGGCGTGATGGTCGCCGTTCCGAACCCCGGCGTCGACGCCGTGTTGAACCGGTGTCGCCCGCCCGCGGACGGCGACATCGTCGTTCCACGCGCCGACGAGGCGGTCCTCGGAACCACGAGCGTCGCCGTCGGCGATCCGGACGACTTCGAGCGGACGGATGCGGAAGTCGAGCGAACGGTCGCGGAGTGTGCGGCGATGTGTCCCGGCGTCGACGCCCCGGTCCGGCGTACCTACTGGGGCGTCCGCCCGCTCTACGCGCCGGACGAAGCGGCGCGAGGCGATGCCCGCGCTATCTCGCGTGACTTCGCCCTGCTCGGCCACCGCGACGAGGGTGCGGCCGGCCTCTACACCATCGTCGGCGGCAAACTCACCACCTACCGGCGGATGGCCGAGGCGACGGCCGACCGGGTGTGTGATCGACTGGGCGTCTCGGCGGCCTGTCGGACGGCGGAGCGGCCGCTTCCCGGCGCGGACGACCCCGCCGAACTCGACGGGCTACTCGACGAATTCGGCGTCGACGCGCCGGCGGACGGGCGGTAGCCGACGCGTTTACCAGTGAACCACGTACGTACACCGCTCCCCGCCCTCGCGCCGACAGGTCTCGCCACGCTCCTCGACGAAGACGAAGGACTCGACCGGCGAGTACCGTTTCGCCACCGCCCGGATCAGGCCGCGGTCGAACGGACAGGGGTAGGGGTTCCGACAGACGACTCGACCGCGGCCGTCCTCGATCTTCTCGAAGTGGTAGTGACCGATGTCGCCGCCGCGGTGATTGCGGTGATAGGCGTCGTCGATGGAGCGCAGGCCGTCCGCGACGCCCGAGACGCCTTCGGGCCACTTGGCGACCGCCGGAATCTGCTCGCCCAGTCGATCCAGCAGGTGTGGCTCCAGTTCCTCGGCGATCATCTCCAGTACGCCGAGTTCGGCCGTCTGCGCGTACCAGTCGTCCGGATTGGGATCGTCGATATCTTTCTCGGACAGCACCGCCTGCACCCGTGTCCGGTACGTCTCGCGGAACCGCGAGAGTCCCTCCTCGATGGCGATGATGACTCTCCCCCGGGCCTCGACCCCCTCCTCGAACGGTTCGTACTGTGCCATGCGCTGACGTGTCGGCTCTCACGCCGAGTTATCGGTCGACTATCAAAAACGTTCGTCCGGAGTCAGGGCGACCGGCCGCGATCCCGCGTCACCGTCTCGCCCGGTGTCGTCCGTGCCTCGGTCCCGAGGACGACGCCCGCGTTCAGCGCCGTGTCGATGCCCGTCTTTGCGTCGTCGCCGCAGACGACGCCGAACTTGCGGCGTCCCGTCGAGGTGGGATCGCCTTTCACCCGGACGATCACGTCGCCGTCGTCGTGGCGGAGATTGGCGACGGTCGTGCCGGCACCGAAGTTCACGTCGCGTCCCAGCACGCTGTCACCGACGTAGGAGAGGTGGCCGACCGTCGCACCCGCCATCAGTACACTGTTTTTGATCTCGACTGCGTGGCCGACTTTCGCGCCCGCACCGATCAGCGTCGCGCCCCGAACGTAGGCGTTCGGCCCGACGCTCGCACCCGACCGGACGAGCGCCGGGCCTTCGATCACGACGCCGGCGTCCACCGTCGCCCCGTCCTCGACCACGACCGCCCCGCGGAGGTCGGCGTCGGGATGCACGTCGCCGGCGATCCGGCGCTCCAGATCACCGAGTTTCCACTCGTTGGCGGCGAGGAGTTCCCACGGCCGTCCCACGTCGAGCCAGCGGTCCACGGGCACCGCTCGCACCTCACCCGTCTCGCAGGCGCGCGTCAGCACGTCCGTGAGTTCGTACTCGCCGCGGTCGCTCTCGGCCACGTCGAGCCAGTCGCGGGCCACCGCGGGAAAGACGTACGCGCCGGCGTTGACGAGGTTCGAGGTCGGATTCGCGGGCTTCTCGATCACACCCCGCACGCGGTCGTCCTCTAGCTCCAGCACACCGTAGTTTTCGGGGTCGTCGACGCGGTACGCGCCCACCGCGGGGCCGGCGTCGTACAGGCGGGACAGCGAGTCGCGGTCGTAGAGCACGTCACCGTTCAGGACGGCGAAGGGGGCGTCGTCGAGTTCGTCGCGAGCGGCGCGAACGGCGTCGGCCGTGCCGCGCTGGCGCTCCTGAACGGCGAACGCCACGTCCCGGTCACCGAGGGCGTCGCGGACGGCGTCGGCCGCGTAGCCCACGACGACGACGACACGGTTCGCGCCGGCGTCGACGGCGCCGTCGACGACGTGTTCGACGAGAGTCCGATCCGCGACGGGCAGGGTGGGTTTCGGACGGCGGTCGGTGAGCGGACGCATGCGCGTTCCTTCCCCGGCCGCGAGGACGACGGTCTGCATGGGCGTGGAGAGAACGAGGGCCGACAAAGGGATTGTGCCCGTATCGTGAGTCCCGGCCCCGTCGAGAGTTTCCCGCCCCTACTCCACCGTCACGCTCTTGGCCAGATTCCGCGGCTTGTCGATTTCCCGGTCGAGGTGTGCGGCCATGTGGTAGGCGACGAGCTGGAGCTGGACGTTCGCGAGCAGGGGCGCCAGCCGTTCGTCGGTCGTCGGGATTTCGAGGACGTGATCGGCGTACCGGCCCGCCTCCGCGACGCCGTCGGTCACCACCACGACCGGCGCGTCCCGCGCCTCCACCTCTTTTACGTTGCCGATGGTCTTTCTCGCCGCCTCGCCCTCGCCCGTGATGACGGCGAAGATTGGCGTGTTCGCGGTGACGAGCGCTAGCGGACCGTGTTTCAACTCGCCGGCTGCGAACCCCTCCGCGTGTTCGTACGTGATCTCCTTGAACTTCAGCGCCCCCTCCAGTGCGACGGGGTAGTCAAGCCCCCGACCGAGGAAGAAGAAGGCGTCGCTGTCGACGAACTCCTCCACGACGGCGGCCGCCTCGGACTCGTCGAGGACGGCCTGCACGTCGTTGGCGATCCCCCGCAGGTCGTCGACGAAGTCACGCCGCCGTTTCACTCCGCGGTCGGTGAGATGGGACGTGAGCAGGTTGACGCCGATCAGTTGCGAGGAGAACGTCTTGGTCGCGGCGACGCCGATCTCCGGGCCGGCGCGGATGTAGAGGACGTGATCCGCCTCGCGGGCGGCGGTGCTGCCGACGACGTTCGTGAGCGCGAGCGTCTCGGCACCCCGCCGGCTGGCCTCCCGGAGCGCGCTCAGCGTGTCCGCCGTCTCGCCGCTCTGGGTCACGCCGACCACGAGGTCCGCCGTGGAGACGGGCGCCGGCGACGTGGCGTACTCGTGGGCGTAGTAGGCGTTGGCGGCGACGCCGGCCGCCCGCAGGAGTTGCGCGCCGTAGAGTGCGGCGTGGTAGGAGGTGCCGCAGGCGACGAACTGCACCGTCTCGTGGTCGCTCAGGTCGTCGAGTTCCTCGACCGTGATCCGGCCGTCGAGTTCGTCGATCCGGCCGCTGAGACACTGGCGGAGCGAGAGGGGCTGCTCGTGAATCTCCTTGAGCATGTAGTGGTCGTACCCGCTCTTGCCGGTCTGTTCGGCTTCCCACTCGACGGTGCGTACGTCTTTGTCGACCACCGAACCCTCGGCGTCCGTCACCGTCCACCCTTCGGCGTCGAGGCGGACGAACTCGTCGTCGTCGAGATACACCACGTCGCGGGTGCGTTCGAGGAAGGCGGGCACGTCGCTGGCGACGAAGCACTCGCCGTCGCCCACGCCGAGGACGAGGGGGGAGTCGTGGCGCACGGCGAACAGCGCGTCTGTCCCCGCAACGACGACGGCGAGGGCGTAACTCCCCTCGAGCCGATCCGTCGTCGCCCGCACCGCTGCTTCGGGGTCGCGGCCACGTCGGAGTTCCTGCGCCACCAGGTGCGGGACGACTTCGGTGTCCGTCTCGGAGGCGAACGTCACGCCGTCGGCTTCGAGTTCGTCACGGAGGTCGCGGTAGTTCTCGATGATGCCGTTGTGGACGACGGCGACCCGCCCCGACGCGTCGGTGTGTGGGTGGGCGTTCGCGTCCGTCGGCGGGCCGTGCGTGCTCCAGCGGGTGTGCGCGATGCCGACGGGACCGGCGAACGCGCCGCCGTCCCCGTCGAGTGCCGTCTCCAGCGCGTCGAGTTGTCCCGCTCGCTTCTCGACGCGGAGGCCGTCGCCGCCGACGGCGACGCCGGCGGAGTCGTAGCCGCGGTACTCCAGATTCGAGAGGCCGTCGAGCAGGACCGAGAGCGTCTCGTCGTCGTCGCCGACGTAGCCGATGATGCCACACATCAGCGGCACCTCCTCGCTACCGTCGGTGGTCGCGTCATCGCCGCACCTCCGTGCTCCCGGGGACGATGTCGCTCGCGTGTGCGCCGGTGCCCACGCTCGCGTCGGGGCCGATGAGCGTCCCCGGGGCGACGGTGGCGCCGCCGCCGATTTCGGCACGATCGGCGGCGACACAGCCGAGTCGGCGGTTCTCGTGGATCGTCGTGCCGACGCGCACGTCGGCGTCGCCGCCGGGGACGGTCGCGCCGGGGCCGACGGTCACGCCCTGCCCGGTGACGGCGTCGACGACCGTCGCGTTCGACCCGACGCGACTGTCGATGTCGAGGACCGACCCCTCGACGACGGCGCCGGCGTCGACGGTCGTGTTCCGCCCCAGCGCGGTGTCCGGGCCGACGACGGCGCCGGGGCCGATCACCGCGTCCGGGCCGACGACGACCGGCGGGCGGAGGGTGGCGTCGTCGTGGACGCTCGCCGTCTCGTCGACGTAGACGCCCCGCGAGCGTTCGGGTTCGTCGACGTGGCCGATCGCCAGCAGGTCGCGCGCCACGGTCAGCAGGTCCCACGGGTAGGTCGCGGTGGACCACAGCCCCTCGATCCGGACGCCACGGACGGCGTTGCCCCCCCTGATCTGATCCGCGATGGCGTCGGTCAGGTGGAGTTCGCCCGCCCGGCGTTCCGTGGACTCGATGTCGGCGAGGAGCGAGGGGCCGCAGGCGTAGATGCCGGCGTTCAGCAGGCGGTAGGTGTCGTCTTGTGGCCGCTCGACGAGTTCGACGATCCGGTCGCCGTCGAGACGGACGGCGCCGTACTCCGCCGCGCGGTCGCTCTCGACGATGCCGAGCGTCGCCGCGTCGGTTCTGGAGTGGGCGTCCATCACCGCCTCCACCATCGCCGCCGTCACCACCTCGTCGCCGTTGACGACGAGGAAGTCCGCGTCGATGGCGTCGCGGGCCTGCAACACCGCGTGACCGGTGCCGAGTTGCTTCTCCTGCACGTGGTAGGTGACGGTGCGGCCGCGGTAGGTCGGTCCGACGTGATCCTGCACCCGGTCGCGCTGATAGCCGACGACGAGGTGGAGGTCGTCGATTCCGGCGTCGATCAACGCGTCGAGGACGTACGCCAGAATCGGGCGGTTCGCGGCGGGGAGCAACGGCTTCGGCCGGTGTTTCGTCAGCGGCCGGAGACGTGTCCCCTCACCGGCCGCGAGAACGACCGCGGAGTCGAGTTGCATGAACCTGTATTCGGAATGACTACTAATAAGCCCTCGTGGGGATTCGGCCACCGTCTCGGCCGAGTGGGCATCCGAACCCTCTTTGTGCCGGCCTCGCCATCCGTACACGATGAAGATCGGTATCGTCGGAAGCGGCTACGTGGGAACGACCATCGCGGCCTGTTTCGCCGATCTGGGCCACGATGTGATGAACGTCGACGTCGACGAGGCGGTCGTCACGAAGTTGAACGACGGCGCGGCGCCGATATCCGAACCCGACCTCGACGACTTGCTCGGCCGGTACGCCGGCGAATCGCTGTTCGCGACGACCGAGTACGAGGACCTCGTCGACTTCCGTCCCGAGGTGATCTTTCTCGCGCTCCCCACCCCCTCGAACGACGACGGGAGCATCGACACGTCGACCATCGAAGCCGGCGCCGAGGCGCTCGGTGGCGTCCTCGCGGACATCGAGGGCTACCCCACCGTCGTCGTCAAGAGTACGGTCGTCCCCGGCACGACCGAGAACGTGATCGGGCCGGCGCTCGAACTCGAATCCGGCGGCCGGATCGGCGTCGACTTCGGCCTCGCAGTCAATCCCGAGTTCCTGCGTGAGGGCAGCGCCGTGTCCGACTTCACTGACCCCGACAAACTCGTCTTCGGGACGGACGACGACGATCGCGCCCGCGAGGCGCTCGAATCAGTGTACGCACCCCTCCTCGACGACGACGACGACGTGCCCGTCGTCGAGACCGGCCTCCGCGAGGCCGAGATCATCAAGTACGCCAACAACGCCTTCCTCGCCGCGAAGGTCAGCCTCATCAACGAACTCGGGAACATCTGCAAGGAGTACGGCGTCGACGCCTACGAGGTGGCCGACGCTATCGGCCTCGACGACCGCATCGGCGAGCAGTTCCTCCGCAGCGGTGTCGGCTGGGGCGGCAGTTGCTTCCCGAAGGACGTGAACGCCATCGTCGCCGCCGCCAGGGAGCAGGGGTACGACCCCGAACTCCTGCAGGCGGCCATCGACGTGAACGACCGCCAACCCCAGCGCATGCTCGATCTGATGGACGACCACGTCGACGTAGAAGGGAAACGGGTGGCCGTCCTCGGCCTCGCGTTCAAACCCGGGACGGACGACGTGCGCAACTCGCGGGCCATTCCGATCATCGAAGGGCTACAGGAACGCGGCGCGGACGTCATCGCCTACGACCCCAACCCCGCCGCGCGGGACAACATGGCCAAACACTTCCCCGACGTGGAGTATCTCGCCTCGCCGTCGCCGACGCTGTCGGGCGCCCACGCCGCGCTGATCGTCACGGACTGGCCGGAGTTCGGCGAGCTGGATCGGGAGTTCGACCTGATGTCGAACTCGGTCGTGATCGACGGCCGCCGGATCGTCGAGCGTCGGGAGGGCATCACGTACGAAGGGCTGACGTGGTAGGCGGAGCGGTTGTCGGCCCTGCTGGAGGTCGGTACCGGTGCGCCGCCGAACGGTCGACGTAGTGCCGGCAATACAGCAATCCTCCTCGGTGACATCCTCAACAACCGACACAATTCGCGTGCTGATAGGGAGTATCGTAACGGTCCATAGAGTCTCGCCGAGTCGGTCCGGCGAGACTCTATGATGACTTCCGAGAATCCCTATGACTAGGGGCGGCCGTGTTCATCGCACCACGTCGGCTTCCGTTCGAGGAGTACCCGGATACGAACGAATCTCACGGACGGCACGTGTCGTGGGTACTGCAGGTGTGTCAGAGGAGTATATATACTCTTCTCGCGTATATATATATATATATATACGATTCTCAGCGGACCGCACCTCGGAGCCGCTGGCGGGGCTGGGCGACGATTCCTTGAGAAGCTATGGAGAGAACAATGTCAACAAACACACAACCCCAAGCGAAGCGACCAGTCCACGGCATCGATATGGCGGCCCACGAGGAGTTCCTCACGTACGCCGAGGAGAACCCGGAAGCCGTCCAGTTCGTACTGAGCGCGGTTGGTACCGACGAGGGTCGCGTGCTACACACCCGCTCGCAGACGCAGTCGTACATGCTCGGCGGTCAAGAGTTCGACCGCGTCGCTCGCGGGTACACCCAGCACTTCGGCGGCCACAAAGAAGTCGAGGAGGCCGTCGGATTCGTCGATCCGACCGACAGAGAGGAGGCCATCGAGGTCGCCCTGGCGTCCCTGACCGCCTGCATCAACGGAGCAATCTCGCTGAGTTCGGCACAGGCCGGCGTCGACATCGACGAACTCGAGACGACGGTTTCGGTCGACTTCGATCCGTCGGTCTTCCTCGGTCTGGAAGCGCCCCGAGACGCCGACGGAACCCCCACGAACATGTACGGTGATCTCCGGATCGACATTCAGGTCAGCGGAGAGGACCTCGGCGACGACATCGTCGACCGAGTCGGTGAGTGGGTCACCCGCTCGCCCGTCTACAATCTGATGGCGCTCGGACACGAGGGCTCCCCGCAGGTGTCCCGGATGTCCGACCGGGCACGCTGAGCCGTACCGCTTCACCCGATTTTTGCACCACTTCGCTGTCGCTTCCTCGTTTACCGTCCACCCACGTCCGAAGCGGTGGCCGCCGGAATCACCCTCGACTCGACGAAGTCAGGCCGCCCGCTGTTCCGCTTCCAAGCGCTCGATACCGATGGTGACGCCGACGCCTTCGACCTCCCACTCCTCGACGAGGCCGTCGGCGTCGGCGGCGAACTCGGCCGTTCGCGTCTCCTCGGCGATCAGGTCGCGATGTTCGTCGACGAAGCCGGCGACCCGGTCGTCGTCCACGTCGACCCGCGTGCGGATGCGCTCGTCCACGTCCAGCTCCAGTCGCTTGCGCATCTCCTGAATCCGCCGGACCACGTCGCGAGCGTAGCCCTCCGACTCGATGTCGTCGGTCAGCGACGTGTCGACGTAGACGGTGCCGCCCGTGCGGTCGCCGTCGAGGGTCAGGTCGAAGTCGGCGCTGGCGACGTTCTCTGGCGGTTCGGCGCGGAACGACACCATCTCGTCGGTCAACTCGTAGTCCTCGCCGTCGACGGTGACGACGAAGTCGTCGGCTTCGAGGTCCTCACGGCGCAGACCCTCGACCGCCGCCATGACCTCCTGTGCGTCGCCGCCGAAGGCGGGACCGATCACGCCCATCTCGGGTTCGGCGCGTTCGACCAGTTCGTCGAAGGCGTCGACCACCTCGATGGCGCGGGCGTTCACCCGGTCGGCCAGCAGGTCGGAGAGTGACTGCACCGCGTCGGCCACGTCGGCGTCTTCGGTCTCGACGATCACGCGCGGGACGGGCCAGCGGAGCTTGCGACCACCCTGCTGGCGGGCGTTCGCCGCCGCTTCCTCCACCGCCCGGAGGACGGCCACGTCGGTTTCGAGGTCGGGGTCGTGCCAGTCGTCGTCGACGGTCGGATAGGCGAGTTGGTGGACCGTCGTCGCCTCGCCGTCGAGGATCTGGTACATCTCCTCCGCGAGGTAGGGGGTGACGGGAGCCAGCAGGCGAATCGTCTCGTCGAGGACCGTCGCGAGCGTGGCGTAGGCGCCGCGTTTCGAGGCCGAGTCGGCCTCCTCCCACATCCGTTCCCGGATGGCCTTCACGTAGAAGCGGGAGACGTCCTCGGTGACGAACTCGAGGACGGCGTTGAGTGCGTCGTGGACGGCGTAGTCGTCCCACGCCTCGCTGGCTTCAGCTTTGACGGACTGCAGGCGCGAGAGCACCCACTCGTCGACGACGGTCAGTTCCCCATCGGAGAGGTCGGCATCGGCGGGGTCGTAGTCGTCGAGTGCCATGTACTGCAGGGGGAATCGGAAGACGTTCCAGAAGATGTTGAGCGTCGACTGCATCTCGCCCAGCCCCTCCCACTCGAAGGAGAGGTCGACGCCGTGCTGATCGTGGCTCATGAGGTAGGCGCGCAGGGGGTCACGCCCGAAGCGGTCGATGGCCTCCTGTGGCGTGACGATGTTGCCGAGCGACTTCGACATCTTCCGGCCCTCGCTGTCGTTGGCGAAGCCGTGCATGACGACCTCCTCGTACGGAATCTGGCCGAGGGCGGCGGTGCCCATGCCCAACTGCGACCAGAACCAGCCGCGGGTCTGGTCGTGGGCCTCGACGATCAGATCGGCGGGCCAGAGGTCGTCGAACGCCTCCGTCTCACCCGGATAGTCGAGGGTACCCCACGTCGCCACCGAGGAGTCGATCCACACGTCGAACACGTCCGGCACGCGCTCGTAGGTGGTGCCGTCCTCCGTGATGGTGATGGGGTCGACGCTCGGGCGATGCAGGTCGATGGTCTCGGGGTCGACCTCCCCATCCGCACGCTCCGCGAGTTCCTCGCGCGTGCCGACGACGAGGATGTCCTCCGCGCTCGGGTTCGGGTCGTCCTCGGGCACCCAGACGGGCAGCGGAATCCCCCAGTAGCGCTGGCGCGAGACGTTCCAGTCCGGGGCGTCCGCGACGAAGTTCTTGAACCGGTTGTCCCGTGCCCACTGCGGGTGCCACTCGCTGTCCTCGATGTTTTCCAACAGCTCTTCTTTCACGTCGGTGACGGTGATGAACCACTGGTCGGTGGCGAGGTAGACGATGTCCGTATCGCACCGCCAGCACTGTCCGTAGCGATGAGAGTGCGTGCCCGACGACAGCAGGCGGCCGTTCGCCTCCAGATCCGCGATGATGTCGTCGTTGGCGTCGCGGACGAACTGCCCGGCGTACGCCCCGGCCTCGTCGGTGAAGGTGCCGTCGCCGGCGACGGGCGAGAAGACGGGCAGACCGAGTTCCTGCCCGCGTTCGAAGTCTTCCTGCCCGTGGCCGGGTGCGGAGTGGACGAGACCGGTGCGGTCGGCTTCGACGTAGTCGGCGGCGTACACCTGCCCGACACCCTCGCCGGTGGCGTGATCCGGCACCTCGTCGGCCAGCGGGTGATCGTACTGCCAGCCCACGAGTTCCTCGCCCGTGAACTCCGCGGCGACTTCGTAGTCCTCGTACCGGCCCTCGCGGAGGACGTCCTCGACGCAGGGCTCGGCGACGTAGAGCGTCTCCGTCTCGCCGTCCTTCGTCGCTTCCACGGCCTGATACGTCATCTCGGGGTCGACGGCGACGAACTCGTTGGCCGGGATGGTCCACGGCGTCGTCGTCCAGATGACGAGCGAGCCCTCGCGGTCCTGCAGGGAGAACTTGACGTAGATGGAGGGGGACTCGATTTCGTGGTACTCGACCTCGTTGTCGGCGATGGCCGTCTCACACCGCGGACACTGGTTGATGGCGCGCTTGCCGCGTTCGACGAGGCCGTTCTCGTGGACCTGCTGGAACGCCCACCACGTCGCCTCCATGTACTCCGGCGACACCGTGCGGTAGGGGTCGTCCCAGTCCATCCACGCGCCGATGGATTGGAAGTCCTCGTCCATCTTCTCCCGATTTTCCTCGGCGAACGACTTGCACTCCTCGATGAACGCCTCCATCCCGTACTCCTCGATGTCCTTCTTGGAGTCGAAACCGAGTTCCTCCTCGACTTTCACCTCGATGGGGAGGCCGTGCATGTCGTAGCCGGGGCGGTCGGTCACGTCGAACCCCGACATCCGCTTGTAGCGGAGGATGGCGTCTTTCAGCGTCTTGTTCCACGCCGTGCCGAGGTGCATCTGGCCGCTCGTGTACGGCGGGCCGTCGACGAAGAAGAAGGGCGGGTCGTCCGCGTGGGCCTCCTTCGCCGCCTCGTAGGCGTCGTGTTCGTCCCAGTACGCGTTCACCGAGGACTCCACGTCCTCGGGGGCGTACTGGTCGCTGACGTCGTCGGCGTCGTCCATACCCGACCCAATTCCCGCGCGTATATCAAAACGGTGGTCGCGCGTCGAGGCGGTCGGGAATCACCCCGACAGCGAGAGCGTCGCCTCCCGGTCGACGACCGTGTACCCCTGCGCACCGAGCGCATCGGCACGATACCGCTCCGCAATCGCCCACTGCGGCAGCCGGTTGAGGCCGAACCGGCGGTCGGACGACCATGTCAGGCCGACGGTGGTATCCTCACCTCCACCCGTGACCGTCACCTCGTACGTCGCCCACGGTCGTCCGCCCGCGGTCACGACCAGTCGTACGTCGCCGCCCGCCTCCCGGTGCGTCTCGACGGCCATCGTCGTCGACCGCAGGCCGAAGAGAGAGGAGAACTCGTAGGTCGCCCCCGACTCCGTCTCGCGCACGGCGTCCGCGACGCCCCACTGGAACGCGAGGGACGGCGGCGTCGGACCGGCGAAGTCCGCCCGCACCGCCTCGGGGCTCGCCTCGGTAGCGAGGCGGGCGGTCCCTTGACTCGTGAACAGGGGGGCCCGAACTACGAGGACGACGACGGCGACGACGCCGAGTGCTGCGAGGAGGGGAAACGACAGCATCGCGACGGCGGCGGCGACGCCGACGAGGAGGGCGACGGCGCCGCTGAGGGGTCGTTCGAGGCGTCGATACCGACTGGCGATGGCGACTGCGTCCGGCGGTCGGTGTCCGTCCGTGGAGGGCATGACGTTCGGTAGCACTCGGGAGCGACGGAAAACGGCTGTGGACGATCACAGCCACCCGCCGCCGACGAGGACGAACGCGCCGAACACGGTCGTCGCCCGCGGGTGGGCGCGCAGTTCCCGGCCGAACGCTCGGAGGGACCAGTATCCCGTCTCCACCGCCGACGCGGCGCGAGCTTCGAGCGACCGAGTGGGTGTCGGCGCGTCGACCCGGTCGAACTCCTCGATAGCGTCGGCGTCGGTCGGCGCGACGTGGCCGGAGACGGAGAGGGAGGGCATCGGTGAGTGACCTGTCACTCGAACGACACTGGTGGGCGTCGGGGGTGAGGCAATCGGCGTCCCGCGTCTGCCCAGCCGCCTCGTTATAAGTAGCTGACCTGTCCAACGACCTGCATGGCTTCCGACCGATGGTCGTCGCGGCTCGGCTTCCTGCTGGCGACGACTGGCGCCGCGGTGGGACTGGGCAACATCTGGCGATTTTCGGCGGTCCTCGGCGCGAACGGCGGCGGCGCGTATCTCGTCCCCTACCTGCTCGCGGCCTTTAGTCTCGCCGTCCCGATGCTCGTCCTCGAACTGGCGGTGGGGCGGACGCTCCGCTCGGACGTGGTCTCCGCGTTCCGGAGCGTCGACACGGCGTACACGGCACTCGGCTGGCTGGTCGTGGGCGGCGTGTTGCTCATCCTGAGCTACTACCTCGTCCTCACGGGCTGGGTGTTCGGCTTCCTCCTCTCGTGGCTCGGCGGGTCGGGGACGACGTTCGCCACCTTCACCGAAGGGTGGTTGCCCGTCGGCTACTTCGTCGTCGCGACGGTCGTCACGGGCGCCGTCGTCGCCAGGGGCGTTCGGGGCGGCATCGAGCGGATGTCGAAAATCGTGATGCCGACGGTGTTCGTCCTCCTCGTCGCGCTCGCCGGCTACGCCGTCACCTTCTCGGGATGGGGCCGGGCGGTCGAGTTCCTGTTCACGCCCGACCTCTCGGTGCTCACCGATCCCGCGCTCTGGAGCGCCGCCTTCGGACAGGTGTTCTTCTCGCTCTCGGTCGGGCAGGGCATCATGCTGACCTACGGGAGCTACACCGACGAGGAGACGGACCTGCTCCGCTCGTCGCTCGTGATCACCGTCTCCGACATCTCGGCGGCGCTCCTCGCAGGCCTCGTCATCTTCCCCATCGTGTTCAGTTTCGGCCTCCAGCCGACGCTCGGGACGGAACTCGCCTTCACTACCCTTCCGACGGCCTTCGCCTCGATGGGCTTCGGTCGGGTCGTCGCCGTCGCCTTCTTCGGCCTCCTCTTTTTCGCGGCGCTGAGTTCGTCCGTCTCGCTGCTGGAGGTGGGCGTCGCCGCCGCGACGAACACGACGCGACTCGGGCGGACGCGGGCGACGTACCTCCTGACGGCCGGCGTCTTTCTGGTCGGGGTCCCCTCGGCGTTGAGCTACAGCCCCCTCGACCTCACCGTCGTCGGCACGCCCGTCCTCGACCTCGTCGACGAGTCCGTGGGAACGTACGCCCTCCCGCTCTCGGCCATCTGCATCGCACTCGTGTTCGGCTGGGCCGCCGACCTCGCTCCCGTGCGTGCGGAACTGGGCCGCCTCTATCCCGTCGTCCGGTACGTCGTCCCGCCGGTACTCGCGCTGGTGACGGCGGCGAAGGCCGCTGGCGTCGCCCGTCCGGCGTGGCGACTCCTGCTCGACGGCGGGCGCGACGGTGCGCTGGCCCTCGTGGCGACGGGCGTCGTATTGATCGTCCTCGGCGCACTCGGCTGGCTGTTGCGCACCCGACTTCCGTACCCGCGGCGGCGCCGACGGTAACGCTCGTCGCTCGGCGTGTACAATCGTGCTGTCGGGACCGACCGCCACGACCCTCCCAGCTCTGCATCCCCGTCTCGACGCGTCTAGGGGAGGTACGTCGCGAGGAAGTTCACGAGGCGGTCGAGGCGCTCGTTGATCCGCTCTTCGTCGTCCTCGTTCGCGTCGGTCTCGGCGTCGGGGCGGTCCATACACACTCCGTCGGGCCGCCCGATGCTGTATCTTGCGCCGAGGTAATCGCTCCGCTCAGTCGAGTCGCTCGGCGTAGCGAAAGTCGGCGTCGGTGGCCTCGTGGCGGTCGCCGTCGAGCGAGATGGCCCAGCCGTGCAGCGCCGTCGGATCGTCGAGCGACTCGCGGAGCGTCGTGCGCACGTCGACGAGGTCGACCCCGTAGTAGTCGTCGGGGACGCCGTGGAGATACTGGAGCGCCGTCTCGAACAGCGAGCGCATGCCGTCGTCGTTCTCGAAGTCGAAGTGCTTGTACGCGCCGGCGGCGACCTGCACCATCCCGTGGAGGAAGGCGCTCTCGGTCGACCCGCTCCCGTAGTTGTACCACTCGTCCTCGAAGCAGTCGTGTGATTCGTGGAATGCGCCCGCGTTGTAGAGGCGGACGCCGTGGACCACCGCCCGCCGGAGCGTGCCGTGTTCCCACCCGTTGGACTCGCCGCGGTCGGCCTGCCACCCGGTCGGATCGCCGGACGTGGGCGGCCCGACGGTGTAATCGCGGGTGTGGTCGTCCATGGCTGTCGTCAGTCGTCCCACGGGTGTAACGTCTGCGGTGCGTGCGGCCCGTCACTCGACGTCGTCTCCACGAGGCGACACATCCAATAGACGGGCCTGTATGCGTGCGAACAGATATGTCGGAGGCTGTTCGAGGACGGTACCGCGATACGCTCCTTATCGAACGCATCGCAGAGTTGGCTGGATTCGACCACCTCGCAACGTGGCTCTTCGGGTCGGCCGCGTACGGATCCTATCTGTTCGTCGCTGTCGGCCTCTTGATCGAATACGGACTGTTCGACGTGTACAACTATCTCGTCACCGGGAAGAGTTCGTTCATCACGTCACCGAACGCGTTGGCGATTCCGGCGATGACCGTTCTCGGTCTCGTCGGACTGCGGTACATTCACGACGAGTACGCCAGGGCAGTCGTCAGTCTCGGCATCGAGGACGAACACGTTGGTCTGGATCGGGATGTCCGACGCAATTTCGAGGGACTCGTCTCGTTCCGCGTGCGCCTCGGCGCGTACGCTCTGGCACTGGTCTGTTACTACGCGTTCGTCACGCTCGTCCTCGGCATTCCGGAACTCGTCGAAATTAGTGGTATCGGCCTCGTGCTGTACGCCCAGTTAGTGACGTTTCCGCTCATCATCGTTCCCGTGCTCACGGAACTCGCCGTTTCCTACGTCGCGGTACACGTTCTGGTGCCGCGGCGGCTGAAAAACGCCGATCTCGGGCTGTTCTTCTACGATCCTCGGAATCTCGGCGGATTCGAACCGATCGGCGAACTCCTCAAACGTTCGTACTACATCTACACGGCGATCCTGCTGCTGTGGTTTCTTCAGACACACGCACCCGTGTTGCTGGCGAGTGTGGTCGACTCACCGTATCCGGCCCCCGGACCGATCTTTCAGGTCGTCCTCTCCGGCATCTGGTTCGTAGGTGTGGTGACCATCGGCTACTCGATGTTCCGGATTCACAGGCTGATGAAGTCGAAAAAGGAGGCACGGCTCCGAACGCTCGAAGCCGAGATCAAGGACGCACTCGCGGACCCGTACGACGCGACCCCGACCAACATCGACGACCGCGCCAAATACGACAACGCACAGGAGAGCCTCGAACAGGTCAAGCGGACGAAGACGTACCCGACTACGTTCACGATGTGGTCACAGATCTTTCTCAGCGTTCTCTTACCCCAGGCGCTGAACATGGTCGTCAAGCTTCCACAGTAGCCGGCGGGAGGACGTCGGTCGGCGGTTCGCGTCGATTTACTCGGTACGGGGATCGGGGCCAAACCCCCAAGTCCCGCCCACGCGTACCGCCATCCCGTGCCCCCGGACGCCCCCGATCCGGCGACGGTCCGAGCGACGATCACGGGTAGTCCCGTCGACACCGCGTTCGCGGAACTGGATCGGATCTGTCGTCGGTACGACGAGTCACTCACTCTCGAACTCGCGGAAGACACGTACGCCGACCTCGCACGTGGTATCGACCGACTGCACGCGGCGACGTGCTACGTTTCGGACGATCTGGCGGCGCTCAAACGGCGATTTCCCGGGAGCGTGTTCTCGGGCCTGCCGGACGGGTACGACGCCTACGCACTGACGACCGACGAGGCAACGCTCCGTCTCAAATTCGGCCAGTCGCACGCCGACCGGCGTCCCGTCACGATGCCGTACGACGCCGTCGCCGTCGCGGTGCCGACGACCGACGCCTACTTCGAGCGCTTCTACACGGCGCTCGCGGAACGAGGCGAGGACGGAACCCACTTCAACGCCGACGGCTAGACACGGACAATGAGAATTCGCGAGTTCGGCGACGACCCCGAGGTGGCGGTCGTCGCGGGGATCCACGGGGACGAGCCCTGTGGGCCCGACGCGGTCGAGACGTTGCTCGACGATCCACCCACCTTCCAGCACCCGGTGAAGTTCGTTATCGCCAACGAGGAAGCGCTCGAACGCGGCGTCCGATATCTGGACGACGACCTCAATCGCGCGTTCCCCGGCGACGCCGAGGCGGAGAGTCACGAACGGCGACTGGCCCAGCGGTTGCTGGCCGAACTCGACGGCTGTACGACGCTGGCGCTCCACTCGACGCAGTCGTACGCGTCCCCGTTCGCGCTCGTCGACACCGTCGACCCCACGACGGCGGATATCTGTGCGCGGCTACCGATCGACGCCGTCGTCGAGACGGCGGTGTACGCCGGCGGGCGACTGATCGACTACCCCGGCGTATTCGAGGTGGAGTGTGGGCTCCAGTGGTCGGAGACGGCGGCGGAGAACGCGCGGGAACTCGTGCGGGCGTTCCTCGCGGCGACGGGCGTCTTGCCCGCGGCCGACGAACCCGAAGCGGCCGACGCACCCGTCTTCCGTCTCACCGGTCGGGTGTCGAAGGCGCCAGCAGACGACTACGAGGTGTTCGTCGAGAACTTCGAACGCGTCGAAGCTGGCGTTCCCTTCGCCTCGGCGGACGGCGTAGAGCACGTGGCCGAAGAGCCCTTCTATCCCATTCTGATGTCGGCTGAGGGCTACGAGGGCGTGTTTGGATACGCGGGCGAGCGCGTGGGTCGGCTGGCGGACTTCGAGACCGATCAGGAGGAGTCGTCGCGCGGCGCGAGTTCGACCAGCGTGAGGTCACGGTCGAGCATACAGTAGTCGTGGGGCGGGTCGCCGAGGACCTCGTCGATGCGGTACTCGGCGTCGAAGTCGACGCCGTCGGGGACGCAGTAGGCGTGACTCGGACAGTCGGTGTACGGACACGTGCCGGCGAGTTTCGCCTTGCTCCCGGCGTACGCCACCTTGGATGGAACGTTCGCGGGGATGGGCGCGGGTTCGACCTCGACGGCGCGGACGCCGCTGTCGTGGACGGCACAGTCGAGCGTCTGGGCGTTCTCGCGCACGTCCGTGATCCGGTAGCGGGTCCCTGGTGAGAGATTGAGACACTGGCCGCGATACGGACAGCCCTCGCACGCGCTGGATTCGCCCCGGAAGACGAACTCGCGACCGACTTCGGCGAGGCGCGTCCCGATAAGCGTGACCTCGGACATGGATAGCCGTTCTCGGCCAGGGAGGTTAAGCCTCGCGACCGACGAGTTCGTCGAGACGGTCGAAGTAGTCCTCGCGGGGAATCTGGTAGGCGGCGCGGTAGTCGATTTTCCCGGCGGCGAACGCGTGGGCGAGATCGAGCGCCGCCTCGACGCCCGCCTCGCGGGTGTCCGCCGTCTCGACGCGTGCGTCGATCTCCGGTTCGAGAAAGAGCGTGATCGTCCAGCCGTCGGCCCGACGCGCGCCGGGACGGCGCCGCGGCGATCCGGGCGAGAGGTAGATGGTGGGCATGCAGGCGGCCGGAAACGCGTCCGTGTCGAACACGTCCGGCCGATAGGCGAGGATCGCTCGCCCGCCGGCCTCCTCGTGCCAGACGGTCCACCCGTCCGGCAGGTCGTCGAAGCTCATATACCGACCCTCGGCACGGCGGCCCTATAGTCTGTGCGTCGTGACACAGCGGCCGACGGCGGCGAGACACGCCGCACGCTCGTCGACGGCTCCCACCGAGTATCGTGCGTCCGTTCCCTAACCGTTCGTCCCCATTCTAGCGGTTCGTCGAATCGGCCTATCGACGATCGGAAACGGCTGCCAACGGCGGAATTCGTCGGATCGGGTAAGGAGTGCCTACCGTGGACATTGGGGGAAGGCTTATGTATATGTACTACTGACAGTGTTTATAGTCTCGGTTACCAGCGGACCGAGCAGCCGTCGGTCGAACGCCCCGCCACCCCTCCGCCGTTCCCACGACGATGATCCCGCGGTCAGAGCCGCGGTGTGGTACGTGTGCCCACACCACGCGACGACCGGGTGGCGGGGCGATCGGACGGCGCTCGGGCCCGAGACCCCGATGAGACAATGACGAAGGAAACCCTCGAAGACCTCAGCCAGCATTACAAGGAATCGGTTCCGGCGGACCTCCGCGAAGCGAAGCGCTTCGACTGGTATCTGGACGAGGTGTACGACGATCCGCGGATCGCCCGCAACGCTCACCAGCGCGTCGCCGACATGTTCGACTACTACGGGACGGAGTACGACGAAGATGCCGGCGTCGTCGAGTACCTCATGGCCTCGGAAGATCCCTTACACGACGGGGAGAACACCTTCTACGGTCGCGAGGTCCACGAGTCGATCCACGAATTCGTCAACAAGGTGAAAAGCGGTGCCCGGGGACTCGGCCCGGAGAAACGTATCAAACTGCTGCTCGGTCCCGTCGGGTCCGGTAAGTCACACTTCGACTGGATGGTCCGGCGGTACTTCGAGGATTACACCATGAGCGACGAGGGCCGGATGTACACCTTCCGGTGGACCAACCTCTGTGACATCGTCCGCGATCAGGACCCCGCGGACGACACCGTCGTCTCCCCGATGAGTCAGGACCCGCTCGTTCTCCTCCCGCAGGAACAGCGCGACCGGGTGCTCGAACGGTTGAACGACGAACTCGACGCGCCCTACACCGTCCGCAACGAGCAGTCGCTCGACCCCGCCAGCGAGTTCTACATGGATCGCCTGCTGGCCCACTACGACGACGACCTGAAAGCCGTCCTCGACAACCACGTCGAAATCGTCCGTCTCGTCGCGAGCGAGAACAAGCGCCAGTGCATCGAGACGTTCGAGCCCAAGGACAAGAAGAATCAGGACGAGACGGAACTGACCGGCGACGTCAACTACTCCAAAATCGCCATCTACGGCGAGTCGGACCCCCGGGCGTTCGACTACTCCGGCGCCTTCTGTAACGCCAACCGCGGCCTGTTCAGCGGCGAGGAACTGCTGAAACTCCAGCGGGAGTTCCTCTACGACTTCCTGCACGCCTCGCAGGAACAGACGATCAAGCCGAAGAACAACCCTCGCATCGACATCGATCAGGTGATCGTCGGCCGTACCAACATGCCCGAATACCGGGACAAGAAGGGCGACGAGAAGATGGAGGCGTTCAACGACCGGACGAAACGGATCGACTTCCCGTACGTCCTCGAATACTCGGAGGAGGCGGAAATCTACCGGAAGATGCTCCGGAACGCGGACGTGCCGGACATGCACATCGAACCGCACGCGATGGAGATGGCGGGGCTGTTCGGCGTGCTCACCCGCATCACGGAGCCCAACGGCGAGAACGTCACGCTCGTCCAGAAGGCCAAGGCCTACAACGGCGAGATAGACGAGGCCGACGATATCGACGTGAAGAAGTTACGGGAGGAGGGGGAGCAGAACGCCGACATCGCGGAGGGGATGGACGGCGTCTCTGCCCGGTTCATCGGCGACGAGATTGCGGAGGCGATCATGGACGCCACCCACCGCGACCGCGCCTACCTCTCGCCGCTCTCGGTGTTCACCCACTTCGAGCGCAACCTCGAGAATCACGGCTCCATCCCCGAGGAGAACGTCGACCGCTACCACCGCTACCTCGAACTCGTGCGCGAGGAGTACAAGGAACGCGCCATCGAGGACGTGCGCCACGCCCTCGCCTACGACGTGGACGAGATCCAGCGGCAGGGCGAGAAGTACATGGACCACGTGATGGCGTACATCGACGACGCGACGGTGACGGACGAACTCACCGGACGGGAGCAGGAACCGGACGAGACGTTCCTGCGCTCGGTCGAGGAGAAGTTGGAGATTCCGAGCGACCGGAAAGACGACTTCCGGCAGGAAGTGTCGAACTGGGTCAGCCGCCGCGCCCGCGAGGGTGAAGGGTTCGACCCGCAGGACAACGACCGCCTGCGCCGCGCCCTCGAACGCAAACTGTGGGAGGACAAGAAACACAACATCAACTTCTCCGCGCTGGTGTCGGCGAACGAACTCGACGACGACGAGCGGAGCGCGTGGGTCGACGCGTTGATCGAACAGGGCTACTCCCGCGAGGGCGCCCAGGAGGTCCTCGAGTTCGCCGGGGCGGAGGTCGCCAAGAGCGAACTGGAAGGATGACGGATTACATCCGCGCCGGCGACGAGGAACTCTCCGGCGCGTACGAGGAGCCGATGAGTCTGGAGGCGTACGTCGAACGGGCGCTCGAACGCCCCTCGATCGCCTCCCACGCCCCGAAGTACCTGCTCGAAGCCATCGAGTCGATGGGGACGCGGACGGTCGTCGAGGAGGGCGAGAAGCGGGAGCGCTACCGCTTCTTCGACGACCCTGCCAACGGCGGCGAACACGCCATCCTCGGCAACACGGACGTGTTGAACGGCTTCGTCGACGACCTCCGGACCATCGCCGCGGACCGGGGCAAACGGGAGAAGATCATCTGGTTCGACGGGCCGACGGCGACGGGCAAGTCGGAGCTCAAACGGTGTCTCATCAACGGCCTCCGAGAGTACTCGAAGACCGAAGCGGGCCGGCGCTACACGGTCGAGTGGAACGTCGCCAGCGCGACCGAAGACCGCGGGCTGAGCTACGGCGACGAGATCGACCGCGAAGACGACTGGTACGAGAGTCCGGTCCAGTCACATCCGCTCTCGGTGTTCCCCGAGGGCGTCCGGTCGGCCATCCTCGACGACCTCAATCAGGGCGACCACGTGCCGACGCGCGTGGAAGCCAGCCTCGATCCGTTCTGTCGGGAGGCGTACGACGTTCTCGAGGAGCGCTACCGACGGAACGGGGGGACGAACCTGTTCTCCTCCATTACCGATCCGCGCCACCTCCGGGTGAAAAACTACGTCGTCGACGTGGGGCGGGGCATCGGCATCCTCCACTCGGAGGACGACGGCACGCCCAAGGAGCGACTGGTCGGGTCGTGGATGCCGGGGATGCTCCGCGAACTCGATTCGCGGGGGCGAAAGAATCCGCAGGCGTTCTCCTACGACGGCGTCCTCTCGCAGGGCAACGGCCTGTTGACCATCGTCGAGGACGCGGCCCAGCACGCCGATTTGCTCCGCAAACTGCTGAACGTTCCCGACGAGGGGCGCGTGAAACTGGACAAGGGGATCGGGATGGATATCGACACCCAACTGCTCATCATCTCGAACCCCGACCTCGACGTGGAACTCGACAAGTACGCCGACCGCAACGGGCGCGACCCGCTGAAGGCGCTGAAGCGCCGCCTCGACAAACACGAGTTCGGCTACCTGACCAACCTCTCGCTGGAGGCGGAACTGATCCGCCGCGAACTGACGAGCGAGACGGCCGTCTGGGAGGCCGAGGGCTACGCCGACCTCGAAGCACGGGTTCGCGAGGGGCTGACGCTGTCGATGCGTGACGGGCGCGGCGGCGCCGTCGACCGGGAACTCGCGCCCCACACCGTCGAGGCGGCGGCGCTGTACAGCGTCGTCACCCGCCTCGACGGCGAGGACACGCCGGGGAATCACGGCCTCGTCGAGAAGGCGCTCCTGTTCGATCAGGGCTACTTACAGGAGGGCGACGAACGCGTCGAGGCCGACGAGTTCGACTTCGACGGCGACGACGGCAGCCACGGCATCCCCGTCACCTACACCCGGGACGTGATCGCCGACCTGCTCCAGACCGACGCCGACCGCCAGCATCCCGACCTGCCGGTCGAACGGGTCGTCATGCCCGACGACGTACTCGACGCGATGGCCGACGGACTCACCGAGGCGCCCGTCTTCTCGCGCGCCGAGGCCGCGGAGTACGAGAACCGCCTCGCCATCGTCAAGAGCCACATCTACGACCGGCAGGAGGCGGACGTCCTCGACGCCCTACTGGCCGAGAAGGGCGTCGACGAGGAGACCGTCGCGGAGTACGTCGAACACGTCTTCGCGTGGGCGAACGAGGATCAGATCGACACCGACCGCGGCCCCGTCGATCCCGACCCCCTGCTGATGAAGGTGTTCGAGACGGAGCATCTGGGTCGGTTCGGCGAGGACGCTTACAGCGGGGCCGACCCCGCCGAACGCGTCGAAGAGTTCCGCCGCGAGAAGGTCATCACGGCGATCAACCGCTACGCGTGGGAGAACCGTGACGAGGATTTCGCCATCGAGAACGTCGACGTGAGCGACATTCCGGTCATCCGGGCCGTCCTCGACGCCCACGACTGGGGCGACGTGAAGCGGCTGTTCGAGGGGTTCGACCCCGCCCAGTGGACGGACCCGCCCTCCGATACGGAGACCGAGCGCCGCAAGGAGCGGACGCTCGACCACCTGCAGACGCAGGGCTACTCGCCGGCGTCCGCCGAACTGACGAGCCGGAAAGTGATGCGGGAGGTGAGCTACCGATGGGACTGAGAGAAGATCTGGACCGATTCCGCGAAGTCGGCGAACGGCGCCGTGAAGACCTGAAGGAGTTCATCCGCTACGGTGACCTCGGCGGGAGCGACCCCGACAGCATTCAGGTGCCGATCAAGGTGGTCGACCTGCCGGAGTTCGCGTACGACCCCCGGGACCGCGGCGGCGTCGGTCAGGGACAGGACGGCACGCCGGACGTGGGGCAGCCGGTCGGCCCGCCCCAACCCGCCGACGACGGCGACGGCGACGAGGACGGCGACCCCGGCGACGAGGCTGGCGAGCACGAGTATTACGAGATGGACCCCGAGGAGTTCGCGGAGGAACTCGACGAGGAACTCGGGCTGGATCTGGAGCCGAAGGGGAAGGAAGTCGTCGAGGAAGTCGAGGGCGACTTCACGGAACTCACCCGCGCCGGCCCGAACAGCACGCTCGACTTCGAGCGCCTGTTCAAGCAGGGGCTGAAGCGCAAGCTGGCGATGGATTTCGACGAGGAGTACGTCCGCGAGGCGATGCGGGTCGCGGGCGCGACGCCGGGCGACGTGTTCCGCTGGTGTCGCGAGGAGAACATTCTCGTCTCGCGCGCGTGGATCGAAGACCAGTGGGACACGATTCCCGACGACGAACGGGGTCGCTGGGAGAGCTTCGAGGAGATGGCCGAGAACGTCGACCGGACGACGACGCTCGAACGCATCCGTCGGGAAGGGCTGCGAGAGGTGCCCTTCCGCCGCGAGGACGAGCGCTACCGCCACCCCGAGGTGGTCGAGAAGACGGAGAAAAACGTCGTGGTGGTGAACATCCGCGACGTGTCGGGGAGCATGCGCGAGCAGAAACGCGAACTCGTCGAGCGGACGTTCACGCCGCTCGACTGGTATCTCACTGGCAAGTACGACCGCGCGGAGTTCGTCTACATCGCCCACGACGCGGAAGCGTGGGAAGTCGAGCGCGGGGACTTCTTCGGCATCCGCTCCGGCGGCGGCACGCGAATCTCCTCGGCGTACGAACTCGCCGCGGAGATTCTGGAGGAGCGGTACCCCTGGAGCGAGTGGAACCGCTACGTCTTCGCCGCGGGCGACAGCGAGAACTCGAGTAACGACACCCGCGAGAACGTGGTGCCGCTGATGGAGTCCATCCCGGCCAACCTCCACGCGTACGTGGAGACGCAACCGGGCGGGACGGCCATCAACGCCACCCACGCCGAGGAAGTGGAACGGGCGTTCGAGGAACACGACGGCGTCGTCGTCGCCTACGTCTCCGACCCCGCGGACGTGACCGACGCCATCTACGAGATTCTGAGCACGGAGGATCAGGAATGAGAGACGACCGCATCGGCGCACGGAAGGAAGCGACGCGCCTCACCGAACCGGTCGAGGAGGCGGGGAATCTGGCCCGGAAACTGGGGCTCGACCCCTACCCGGTCAACTACTGGATCGTCGACCACGACGAGATGAACGAACTCATCGCCTACGGCGGGTTCCAGCGGCGCTACCCCCACTGGCGGTGGGGGATGGCCTACGACCGCCAGCGCAAACAGGACCAGTTCGGCATGGGCAAGGCGTTCGAGATCGTCAACAACGACAACCCCTCCCACGCCTTCCTGCAGGAATCGAACTCGCTGGCCGACCAGAAGGCGGTCATCACGCACGTCGAGGCCCACGCCGACTTCTTCGCCAACAACGAGTGGTTCGGGTTGTTCGGCGACGGACAGGGCGACGATCGATCCGACCTCGACGCCGCGGCCATGCTCGAACGCCACGCCGAGACGATCAAGGGGTACGTCGAGGACCCGGAAATCGACCGCGACGAGGTCGAGCGGTTCATCGACGCCGTCCTCTGTCTGGAGGACACGATCGACCAGCACCGCGCGTTCGCCCGCGCGGGCCAGCGCCGGGAGCGAGACGCCCCGTCCGACCTCCGCGAGCGGCTGGACGAACTCGACGTGTCCGACGACGTGCGCCGGCACGCCTTCGACGAGGAGTGGCTGGACGAACTCGCCGAATCGGAGCGGGCGAAGGCGCGCCTCGAAGACCCCCACACCGACGTGCTGGCCTTCCTCCTCGAACACGGCCGACAGTACGACGAGGAGACGGGGAAAGCGGTGGCATTCGAACCGTGGCAGAAGGACGTACTCGAAATCCTGCGGACGGAGGCCTACTACTTCGCGGGCCAGAAGATGACGAAGGTGATGAACGAGGGGTGGGCGGCCTTCTGGGAGTCGCTGATGATGAGCGACGAGAACTTCGCCGAGGACGACGAGTTCGTCACCTACGCCGACCACATGGCGCGCGTGCTCGGTTCGCCCGGGCTCAACCCCTACAAACTCGGGATGGAACTCTGGGAGTACATCGAGAACGTGACCAACCGGCGCGAAGTGGCCGACCACCTCCTGCGCGTCGAGGGTATCTCGTGGCGAAACTTCCACGACGTGATCGACTTCGACGAGGTAGCGGAGCTACTGGCCCCCGACGCCGCCATCGCGTCGATCACGCCCGAGACGCTCGACGACCTCGACCCCGACGACCCGCGGGTCGACGCCGAGGCGCTACAGCGCGCGCTGGACGGCGACGTCGACGTGACACGCTACCCGTGGAAGGTGCTCACGACCGAGGGCCTGACCGAACGTCACTTCTCGCTGTGCAAGCCACAGAACCGCGGCTTCCTCCGTCGCATCCGACGGTCGGAACTCGAACGCCTGTCGCGGTACATGTTCGACGACGCGAAATACGACACCGTTGCCGACGCCATCGACGACGTGGACTACGGCGTGGGCTGGCGGCGGATGCGCGAACTCCGCGAGAGCCACAACGACGTGACCTTCATCGACGCCTTCCTCTCCGAGGAGTTCGTGAAGGAGAACGACTACTTCACCTACGAGTTCTCACAGGCGACCGGCGACTTCCGTGTCGCCTCCGAGGACCCCGACGACGTGAAGAAGAAACTGCTCTTGCAGTTCACCAACTTCGGCAAACCCACCGTCGCGGTGTACGACGGCAACTTCGACAACCGCAACGAACTCCTGCTGGGCCACCAGTACAACGGCATCAGCCTCGATATCGAGCAGGCGAAACGCGTGCTCGAACGCACCTACAATCTCTGGGGGCGCCCGGTCAACCTCATGACCATCGTCAAGGAGTACGACGAACACGAACTGGAAATCGCACGGCGGCGGAACCGCGAACCGACGCCGACGGAGGTCGGCAAGCGCATCCGCTACGACGGTGAGCGGTTCGAGACCCACGACCTCGACCCCGACCTGGAGGAGCGAATCGCGGCTAACGACATCGATTACGACACGAAACCGGACGACTGGCTGGCCTAATCCTCCGGGCCCTCGATGGGCGCGTCGTCGCCGCCGATGTGGTTTCGGCGGGCGAGATGGGAGTGGACGCCTGCGACGGCGGCGAAGACGACGACGACCCCACCCGCAAGTGCCAACTCCGGCACGAACGGAAACACGCCGAGCCACGCCGCGAGAACGAACAGCGACGCGACCACCGACAGGCCGAGATAGAAGTCACACCACGGCACGTCGTGTTCGCCGACGAGTTCGAGGTAGATATCGAGGTCGTTCGCCCGATCCGCGAGCGTGATCGTCCCGCCGTCTCGGTCGTAGTCGACGATCCCCACGTCGTCGAGTTTCGGGAGGTGTGTCTGGTGGAGCGAGGTGTAGGCTCGCTTGCGCTGTTTGTAGTCCAGATCCGCCACGTCCACGTCGTTCTCCCACGCCGCGATCTGTTCGGCGAGGTCGCGCAAGGCGACCGGTCCGGGCTCCCGGTTGAGGTGGTAGAGCACGTACCGCCGTCGCTGGTTGCTCAGCATCGAGAAGATCGTATCTTTCGATAGCCGCTCCGGCGGCGAGCGGTCGTGGGAGCGTGATCGTTGGGTCGACATGGAGTTTGGTCTGGCCAGTGGACTCGATGGCCGCGAGAGTGAGACCGACAGTCCGGAGCCCCCCTTTCGTGGTCGCTACCGGGCCGGTGCGCCACTCCGGCCACCCACTCGATAAGCACTGCGTCCGTTCGGGTGATAAAGTCATGCCTTTATTTTCAGAGTTAAAAAATTGAGACGAGAAATCGGCCGTCTCGGACGGCCGCACGGACAGACGCTCGTACTCGGTCAGGGAGTTGAACCACGCGAAACCTCGCTGCCGCTCGCGTTTCTCTACTTCAAATCCCTTCCCTGTGCGCTTCGATCGCTCACTAACGTTCGCTCGCTGTAGTGCTCGGTCAGGGATTTGAACCCTGGTCGTCGGCTCGAAAGGCCAACATGATTGGCCGGACTACACCAACCGAGCGCCGCATCTTCGACGAAGGGGGGGCTATTGATAAATCCGTCTTTTTCGGTTCGCGGTCGTCAGGTGATGTTCGCGAACTCGAAGCGTGCGCCGCCCGCGTCGCTCTCGGTGACGGCCACCGTCCAGCCGTGTGCGGTGGCGATATCTTCGACGACGCCGAGGCCGACACCCGTCCCGTTCTCGGCCGTCGAGAAGCCGAATTCGAGGACGCGCTCGTGGTCGGCGGCGTCGATGCCGACGCCGTCGTCCTCGACGTAGAAGCCACCGGGGAGCGTGCCGACTTCGACGGCGATACCGCTCGTCGCCGGTCGGTCGGTCGTGGAGCCATGCTCCACGCTGTTCCGAAACAGATTCTCGAACAGTTGCTGGAGCCGCGATCGGTCGCCGCTGACGGTGTGGTCGAGGTCGACGGCGAGCGTGGCGTTCCCGGTTCGGACCTGCTGC
The DNA here is from genome assembly GCF_003856835.1 of Haloplanus aerogenes. Classification (NCBI taxonomy): domain Archaea; kingdom Methanobacteriati; phylum Methanobacteriota; class Halobacteria; order Halobacteriales; family Haloferacaceae; genus Haloplanus; species Haloplanus aerogenes. The sequence continues at coordinate 2,582,806 of NZ_CP034145.1, read as the reverse complement.
CAGGCGTCGGCTGCAACCTGTCCGAGGTCGAGTTCCGTCGGTTCGTCGACGGTGCGCCCCGCCTGCGCCAGCGCCAGTACGTCGTCGATGAGTGCCCGCATCCGGTCGTGAGAGGCCTCGATCTTCGCGATCGCCTCGCTCTCGCAGTCCTCGCTGGCGATGTCGAGCCACCCGTCCGCGACGTTGAGCGGGTTCCGGAGGTCGTGCGAGACAAGCGTCGCGAACTTTTCGAGTCGGTCGTTCTGGTGGCGGAGGCGTTCCTGAGCGAGTTTGCGCTCCAGCGCGACGCTCACCCACCGACCCATCAGGTCGACGAGCGTGATCTCCCAGTCTGAGAACGGCTCCGTCCGGGGTTCGGTGTCGTAGAAGCAGAAGGTCCCGTACACCTCGTCGTCGACGATCACTGGCGCGCCGAGATAGCAACTGATGCCCCACTCCTCGTACCCTGCTTTGTCGGTGAGATCCGGCGCGTCCTCGGCGACGTTCTCGAGGACGAGCGTCTCCTCGTCGAGTACGATCTGTTCGCAGTTCGTCGCCGACAGGTCGACCACGTCGCCTTCCTCGATGTCGCCTGGCGACCGAACCACTTCGAAGACGTACTCGTCGCCCTCGACGCGCGAGAGCGTCCCGTAGGACGTTCCGAGGGCGCGCTGACCGATCCGCAGGAGGTCGTCGACCCGCTCCTCGAACGCGGCGTCGCGGTCGGCGATGGCGTCGTACATCTCCCGCAACACAGCCTCGCGGGTCTGGAGCCGTTCGCGTTGCCGCCGACGTTCGGTCACGTCGCGGAAACAGACCGAGAGCCCCGTCTCAGAGGGGTACACCCGCACGTCGAACCACACGTCGAGCGGTTCGTAGTACTCGTCGAACGCGGTCTGCTCCTGTGTCCGCATCGCCTCGCGGTACTCCTCCTCGAACGTCGTTTCGCGAGCCTCGGGCAAGAGGTCCCAGATGTTCTGCCCGACGAGTTCGTCGGCCGTGAACGTCTCGCCGGCGGCGTCACAGATGACCGACCGCCCCGTCTCGTTCAGATACGTGAATCGCCAGTCGGCGTCGAGGCCGAAGATCCCGTCGGTCATGCGGTCGAGAAGGTGTTCGAGGCGGCTCCCATCGGCACCGTCGCCGCCACCACCCTCGTCAGTCATCTCGCACCACCGACGATCTCTTCATCGACCGAATCTGGGTGAGCTTCGGGCAAAAGCGCACCGGTGGTCGGGACTGGCGAGGCTCAGGGCGCGGCAACCTCGAACGTCGTCGACACGCGGTTGGAGACGCGGTGAAGCTGGAGTTCGCCGATAGCCACCGTCGCCGTCAACTCGCCCGCCGGCCAGTTTCCCGTCTCGAACGTCATCGCGTCCTCCCACGTGTGGAGTCCCGCCGAGTCGACGTACCGGTCGATGTCTCGGGATCGACGGGCGATCCGGTCGTCGCCGTCGAGCACGTCGATCCCCTCCTTGAGATTGACCGTCCCCTGCGGGATGCGCATCCGGTATCGGTACGCGACGACGGCCGGCTGACCGCGTTGGACGCGCTCGATCCGATTGGCAGTCAGATCGCCCGGCTCCGACCACGTCGAGACGAGGACCACGTCGAGTAACTGCGGCCGGTACCGCTGATCCGGCGGTATCCGCGTCGGCAACGGCGTCGTCGTGTCCGACGGCGTGGTCGTGGGCGTCGGTTCCGGTGTCGCCGTCCTCGTCACCGTCTTCGTTCCCGTCCTCGTCGCCTCGTCAGTCGACGGAGACGACCCTGACGACCCACAGCCAGTGAGCCCCGAAAGACTGGCGCCCGCGGCCGCCAGAAACGCGCGTCGATCCATGGCCTCCGGTGAGGGAGTCAGGATGAAAAGGGTTCGTCATACAGCGACGGTCGCCGCGTCTCGCCGTCGTGTCGGGGTTTTGGAGTGGCAGCTCAGATCGCGAGGCGAAACCGTGAGAGAATCGATTCACGGCGTCGGCGTCGGACTGGGACTCCCCGCGGTCGCCGTGCCCACGACCGGCACCGTCGTCGTCCACTCGTCCGTGCCCCAGTCCAGACTGACAGTCGGTGCGTCGTCCCCGCCGACGATCCTGATCTCTCCCGTCAGTTCCCGTTCCGTGCCGGCATCGAGCGTCGCCGTCAGCGTCTTCGATCCCGAGAGGTAGCTACTCCCGAGGCTGGCGCCGAACGTTCCGGCACCGCCGGTGTTCGTCACGTCGACTCGCACCGTCGCGTCGACGCGCTGGCCCGCTTCGATCTCCGTCGGCGACACCGAGGGCTCGGCCACCTCGAAGACCGGCGGGTCGTTCAGCCGTTCGACGGTCGCGGCCGCGAGCGACCGCACTGCCGTCCCGTCGAACAGCACGCGCCCCTCGTCGACCGTCGCCGTCTTCGAGACGGCGAAGGCGAGGTCGACCGTCTCTCGCTCCCAGGGGACGGGCTGGCGTTCCGCCAGCGGCACCGACTCGCCGTCGAGTTCGAGCGTCAGGCGCTCGCGGACCGCCGTCTCGTCCAGCGAGGTAGCGACGCGAACGATCACGTACTGCGTCCCCGTTCGGCGGTGGACGTGCGGGTGGTTGCCCGCGAGCGGGTACACGACGAAGTCGGCGACGGACAGCGCGTCGATTCGGAGCGTGCCGTCGTCGGTGTCGGTGCGGGTCGGCGTTCGGTCCGGCGAGCGCGACGGTGACGTGGTCGGCTCCGACTCCGGCGACGCTGACAGGCATCCCGCGAGCGACCCGACCGTGACCGCACTCGACGCCAGCAGTCGACGGCGCGATACGGTGGGGGGCATGGGGGATGCTTCGAGTAGAAGCGGCATAGACCCTGTGCCTGCTCACACGGCAAAGACGTTTTACTGGTACCGGCCGTGCCGTGAGCCATGACGGCTCGCCGCCGGCTCCTCGTGGGCGCCGGTGTCGCTTTCGTGGGTTCCGTGGCTGGCTGTCTCGGCGCTAGCGGCGGCAGCGACTCGCCCGGCACCGCCGACCTGCCGACCCGACTCTGGCTCGAACGTGTCGACCTCTCTAGCTCCGAGCGGGAGGAGATCGACCCCATCGTGTTCGCGGATCTTCCTCCCGAGGAACAGCAGATCGTCGAGACAGCGATCGAGGACGGCGAGTACACGGTCGACAGTGAGGAGGCGTCGCCGGCGCTCGAATCCCTCCGGGATCGGATCGAACGTCGCGCGGACGGCGGGCTTGAGGTGTATCTCCGGCGGGGCGAGACGTACTACCGGGTCGGGTTCGCGGAGGGCGACCACATTATCGCGCATCCGTCGCAGTGATCGGCGGGTTGCGGCGTTGCTGGGATGTTGAACTACGTGAAGACGGTCGTCTCGCTACGCTCGACGCTGCGTCTTCTCTCGTTCAAATCCACAGAAGATGATTTTCGGACTGCAGAAACGACTCGCTTCGCTCGTCGTTCTGTATCAGTCCGAAAATGCGCTGGCTGGGATTTGAACCCAGGTTGTGACCATGGCAAGGTCACGTGATACCACTACACTACCAGCGCCCTTCGCATCCTAACCAAACCGGGATGGATAATTAAGCGTTCCGAAATCCAGGCCAACTCGCTGCCCGCGTGGGGATCAGTGCCGTGCGATTCGTCCCCACGAAACGCCGTTTTGCGGCGTGTCAGGCCCTCACAGCCCGCCACGAGTTTCGCTACCCTTTTACCGGAGGATACGGTACGACTTGCACAGTCTAGTGACGTGACGCGGAAAGGCCCGGCATGACGCTCAGCGTGCTCGTGCCGTCTTCCCTCGTCCGGGAAGCCGAGGACAAACGCGAGGCAACTCGCAAACTCGGCTACGTCGCCCGCGCGGCGACAGTGTTCCGGGCGGATCGGCTGGTCGTCTTCCCCGATTCGGAAGGCGAGCGCCGATGGGGAGGCGGGTTCGTCGAGACGGTCCTGCGGTACGCCGCGACGCCCCCCTACCTCAAAACCGAGGTGTGGGGCACGCGGGACGAACTGGAGTACGTCGGCGTGTTGCCGCCCCTTCGCGTCTCGTCACGGACCGGCTCCGGACCCGAGCGTCCGGGGTCGTTACAAGAGGGAATCGTGACCGAGGTCGGACCTGACGGCCGCGTCCGGGTCAATTGCGGACTGCAACACCCAATCTCTCTCCTCGTCCCCGACGGAATGTCGGCCGAGGAGGGGGAGCGCGTCGCCATCAGGATCTCTTCGAGAGAACCCGTCCGCGCCCGGATCGTCGACGAACCCCTGCCGGGGTTCGAGATCCGACGCGCGGACCTGCCGGAAGCGCTGGCCCGCCCCGACGCCGGGGTTCGGATCGCCACGTCCGTCCACGGGACGGAGTTGTCGGTCGGTCGCCTGACCGAACTGGTCGGGCGGATCGACGACGCTGGCGATCTGACGGTCGCCTTTGGGGCGCCCGGGCGCGGCCTTCCGGCCATCCTCGACGTGGCTGTCGAGGACGTAGCCGCACGCGGCGGCGAGGGCGTCGAACCCGATCCGGGGTTCGACCTCTGGCTGAATACGATTCCGCGACAGGGAAGCGAGACGGTGCGAACGGAGGAAGCGATGTTCGCGTCGCTCGCGCCCCTGACACTCACGGAGTAAATCCATGCCACAACCAAGCAGACCACGAAAAGGCTCGATGGGATTCGGCCCGCGCACCCGCGCGGCCAGTGAAGTCCCGCGTATCCGCTCGTGGCCCGACGACGATGGTGCCCCTGCGCTGCAGGGCTTCGCTGGCTACAAGGCCGGCATGACGCACGTCGTCATGGTCAACGACGAGGCCAACTCCCCCCGCGAAGGAATGGAGGAGTCGGTTCCGGTGACCGTCGTCGAGACGCCACCGATGCGGGCAGTCGCCCTGCGAGCCTACGAACAGACGTCGTACGGACTGAAGCCGGCAACCGAAGTGTGGACCGACGAGTTCCACCCGGAACTCGACCGCACGCTCGACCTGCCGGCGGAAGACAGCTTCGAGGCGGACGCCGAGGCGCTCCGCGAGGCCGTCGACGCCGGTGAAGTCGACGACCTGCGGATGATCACCCACACGGTGCCGAGCGAACTGGCGAACGTCCCGAAGAAAAAGCCCGACGTGATGGAGACGCGCGTCGGCGGTGGCTCGCTCGACGAGCGCATCGACTTCGCGCTCGACCTCCTCGAGGAGGGTGGCGAACACGCCATGTCGGACGTGTTCCGCGCCGGCGAGTACATGGACGCGAGCGGCATCACGAAGGGGAAGGGCACCCAGGGTCCCGTCAAGCGCTGGGGCGTCCAGAAGCGGAAAGGCAAGCACGCCCGCCAGGGCTGGCGGCGACGCATCGGGAACCTCGGGCCGTGGAACCCGTCCCGCGTGCGCTCGACCGTCCCCCAGCAGGGCCAGACGGGCTACCACCAGCGGACGGAGCTCAACAAGCGCCTGATCGACATGGGCGACGGCGACGAGCCCACCGTCGACGGTGGCTTCGTCAACTACGGCGAGGTCGACGGGCCGTACGCGCTCGTCAAGGGCTCGCTGCCCGGCCCGGACCAGCGCCTCCTGCGCTTCCGTCCGGCCGTCCGACCGACCGACCAGCCGCGCCTCGACCCCGAGGTGCGCTACGTTTCCACCGCATCCAACCAGGGATAACCAATGCAAGCAACAGTACGCGATCTGAACGGCGAGGATGCGGGCACGGTGGACCTCCCCGAGGTCTTCGAGACGGCCTACCGGCCGGACCTCATCAAGCGTGCCGTCCTGGCCGCACAGGCGAACCGAAAGCAGGCGTACGGTGCCGATCCCTACGCCGGGCTGCGAACCCCGGCGGAGTCCTTCGGCAGCGGCCGCGGCATGGCCCACGTCCCCCGCGAGAACGGGCAGGGCCGCCGCGTGCCCCAGACGGTCGGCGGGCGCAAGGCGCACCCGCCGAAAGCCGAGAAGGACCAGGGGAAAGGAATCAACGACAAGGAGCGCAAACTCGCGATCCGGTCGGCCGTCGCGGCGACGACCGACGCCGAGCGCGTGGCCGAGCGCGGTCACGAGTTCGACGAGGATCTCGACCTTCCGCTGGTCGTCAGCGACGACTTCGAGGATCTGGTCAAGACCCGCGAGGTTGTCGATCTGCTCGAAGCGCTCGGCGTCCACGCCGACGTGGAACGCGCCGACGACGGCCGATCGGTGAAGGCCGGACGTGGCAAGACCCGCGGTCGGAAGTACCGCGAGCCGAAGTCGATCCTGTTCGTGACGAGCGAGGAGCCGTCGAAGGCGGCGCGCAACCTCGCCGGCGCGGACGTGACGACGGCCGCGGAGGTCAACGCCGAGGATCTGGCGCCCGGCACGCACGCCGGTCGACTGACCATCTGGACCGAGAGCGCGGTCGCGGAGGTGAACGAGCGATGAGCTCGGTCATCGAGCACCCGCTGGTGACGGAGAAGGCGATGGACCAGATGGACTTCGACAACAAGCTCCAGTTCATCGTCGACATCGACGCCACCAAGGCGGAGATCACCGACGCTATCGAGTCGCGCTACGACGTGTCGATCGAGAAGGTGAACACGCAGATCACCGCCCGCGGCGAGAAGAAGGCGGTCGTGACGCTGTCGCCGGACGACGACGCACAGGAAATCGCCTCGCGAATCGGGGTGTTCTAACGATGGGACGACGCATTCAGGGCCAGCGGCGTGGTCGCGGTGGGCCGACGTTCCGTGCCCCCAGCCACCGCTACAAGGCCGAACTCAGTCACAAGAAGGACGAAGAGCGCGATACGATCAGCGGCGAGATCGTCGACATCGAACACGACCCGGCTCGCTCGGCGCCGATCGCCGCGGTGGAGTTCGAGGATGGGGACCAGCGGCTGGTTCTCGCCCCCGAGGGCGTGACGGTCGGCGAGACGATCCAGGTGGGCGTCTCCGCCGAGATCAAGCCGGGCAACACGCTCCCGCTGGCCGAGATTCCGGAAGGGGTCCCGGTCTGTAACGTCGAGAGTAGCCCGGGTGACGGCGGCAAGTTCGCCCGCGCGTCGGGGACGAGCGCCCAGCTCATGACCCACGACAAGCGCGTGGCGGTCGTGAAGCTGCCGAGTGGGCAGGTCAAGCGCCTCAACCCGCAGTGTCGCGCCACGGTCGGCGTGGTCGCGGGTGGCGGCCGAACGGAGAAGCCGTTCGTCAAGGCCGGCAACAAGCACCACAAGATGAAGGCGCGCGGCACGAAGTGGCCGCGGGTCCGTGGGGTCGCCATGAACGCCGTCGACCACCCGTTCGGTGGCGGCGGCCGTCAGCACCCCGGCAAGCCCAAATCCGTCTCGCGGAACGCCCCGCCGGGACGGAAGGTGGGTGACATCGCCTCGAAACGCACCGGACGCGGAGGTAACAAATAATGAGCTCGGAATACCGAACCGGCCGCGAGGGTGAGTTCACCTACCGCGGTCACACGCTCGACGAGTTGCAGTCCCTGTCGCTCGACGAGGTCGCGGAACTGCTCCCCGCTCGAATGCGGCGAACCATCACCCGAGGGCTCTCGGTCGAACACGAGAAGCTGCTCGAGAAGGCGCGTGACGCGGGCGAGGAGGAGACGGCGAACGACCCGATCCGGACGCACCTCCGTGACATGCCCATCGTGCCCGAGTTCGTCGGGCTGACCTTCTCGGTCTACAACGGCCAGGAGTTCAACCGCGTCGAGGTCGACCCTGAGATGATCGGTCACTACCTCGGCGAGTTCCAGCTCACCCGAAACTCGGTCGAGCACGGCCAGGCCGGCATCGGCGCGACCCGGTCCTCGAAGTTCGTGCCACTCAAGTAACACATGGGAATCAACTACAGCGTCGAGGCCGACCCGGAGACGACCGCCAAGGCGATGCTCCGAGAGCGGCCCATCAGCATCAAGCACAGCAAGGCCATCGCCCGCGCGATCAAGGGCATGACCGTCGCCGACGCCGAGGAGTACCTGAACGACGTGATCGACGAGAAGCAGTCGGTCCCGTTCAAACAGCACAACTCGGGCGTCGGTCACCGGAGCGACATCGACGGCTGGGACGCCGGTCGCTACCCCGAGAAGGCCAGCAAGGACTTCCTCAAACTCATCGAGAACGCCCGCAACAACGCGGACGAGCAGGGGTTCGAGGGCGAGGCGATGACGATCGTGCACGTCGCCGCCCACAAGGTCGGCGAGCGGCAGGGTCGCAAGCCCCGTGCGTTCGGTCGCGCGGACCCGTGGAACACCACGCTCTGTGACGTGGAACTCATCATCGAGGAGAGTGACGAATAATGGCTGACGAACACCAGTTCATCGAGAACGGACTTCAGCGCTCCCAGATCGACGAGTTCTTCGCGGACGAACTCGGCCGCGCGGGCTACGGCGGCATGGACGTCGCCAAGACCCCGATGGGGACCCAGATCGTCCTCAAGGCCGAGAAGCCCGGGATGGTCATCGGCAAGGGTGGGAAGAACATCCGCAAGGTGACTACCGAACTCGAGGAGCGCTTCGACCTCGACGACCCTCAGATCGACGTACAGGAGGTCGACGAACCGGACCTGAACGCCCGCATCGTCGCGGACCGACTGGCCAACGCCCTCGAGCGTGGCTGGTACTTCCGCAAGGCGGGCCACACGACCATCGACCGGATCATGGAGGCCGGCGCCCTCGGCGCCGAGATCGTCCTGTCCGGGAAGGTCACCGGCGCGCGTTCGCGCGTCGAGAAGTTCAACCGGGGCTACATCAAGCACAACGGCGAACCCGCCGAGTCCATCGTGGACGAGGGCCAGGGCGTCGCCGTGATGAAACTCGGCACCATCGGCGTGACGGTGAAGATCATCCCGCCGGGCGCCGAACTCCCGGACGACTTCGAGATCGCCGAGGACGCCGACGTCGAACCCGTCGAGCAGGCGGCCGAGACCGGCGGCGGCGTCGAGGAACTTCTCGAGGAGGAACCGGAGGAGATCCCGGACGTCGGCGAGGGCGAGGAAGTCGAAGTGCCGACCGAGACGCCCGAAGACATCGAGGAGAGTCTCGACGAGGAGATCGTCGAGGAAGTCGTCGAGGAGGAACTCCCCGACGAGGAAGGCGGTCCGTCCGAGGCGGCGGCTGACGCGGAGGCCGACGAGGAGGACGAGGCCGAGGACCTCGACGAGGACGTCGACGAAGAGACGATGGACGAGGCGGCCGATCTCGTCGAAGAGATGGAAGCCGCCGACGAAGACGACGAAGAGGAGGACGCGTAGATGGCGATCCTGCACACCGAAGAGATCCGCGACATGACGCCCGCCGAACGCGAGGCGGAACTCGAGGACCTCGAGACGGAACTGCTGAACGCCAAGGCCGTCCAGGCCGCTGGCGGGATGCCGGAGAACCCGTCGCGCGTCGGCGAACTGAAAAAGACGATCGCGCGGATCAAGACGATCCAGCGCGAAGAGGGCGATATCTGATGGCGCTCACACCCGAGACCCTGCTCAGACACGAACTCGTCGGCCTGCACGCGCGGGTCGTCGAGTCGACCAATCCCGACGCCGTCGGGATCAGCGGCCGCGTCGTTAGCGAGACGATGCGGACGCTGACGCTGAGCGATGGGGATCGGGTGTGGCAACTCCCCAAACAGGGGACGACCGTCGAATTTGCCCTTCCGTGCACAGATGAAGCCGCCGACGCCGCGAAGGCGTCGGGGACCGCGCCCAAACTTCCGTCGGAAACTGCCAGCCGAACTGGTCAGTCTGACGGTTGCGAGGACGTGGCCTACGTTACGGTGGATGGCACACGACTGCTCTCACGACCCGCCTTGCGAACCGAGAAGGCAGGTGTATCCACATGGCGATAGGACTGAACGTAACCGAACCGGAGGAGGCCTGCTCCGACCAGCACTGTCCGTTCCACGGATCGTTATCCGTGCGCGGCCAGACGCTGGAGGGCACCGTCGCCTCCACAGCAATGGAAAAGACGGTCGTCGTCGAACGCGAGTACGACGTTCGCGTTCCGAAGTACGACCGATACATGAAACGCCGGAGTCGCATCCCGGCCCACGCACCCCCGTGTCTGGGCCTCGAGGAAGGCGACACGGTCCGCATCGCGGAGACCCGACCCCTCTCGAAGACCAAATCACACGTGGTCGTCGAGAAAGTGGGAGGTGACGCGTGATGGAGGCCCTGAAAGCCGACATCACCCGTGGCCTCGCCAAGGGGTCGCTGATCAACTGCGCCGACAACACCGGCGCACGTCAGTTGAAGGTCATCAGCGTTGCGGGCTACTCCGGAACCAAGAATCGACACCCCAAAGCGGGAATCGGCGACAAGGTGACCGTCTCGGTCACCAAGGGTACGCCGGAAATGCGCCGGCAGGTGCTGGAGGCGGTCGTCGTCCGCCAGCGCAAGCCCATTCGCCGCCCCGACGGCACGCGCGTCAAATTCGAGGACAACGCCGCCGTCGTCATCGACGACATGGAAGAGCCTCGCGGGACCGAAATCAAGGGTCCCGTGGCGCGTGAAGTCGCCGAACGCTTCGGGAGCATCGCATCGACAGCGACCATGATCGTATGACTCGACAGCCACGCAAACAGCGCACACAGAAACGGAACGCGCCCCTGCACGAGCGACACGACCAGGTTCGAGCCACGCTGGCCGACGACCTCCGCGAGGAGTACGGCCAGCGGAGCGTCCGCGTCAACGCGGGCGACACCGTCGAAGTGCTCCGCGGCGACCACGCCGGCGAGGAAGCCGAGGTGCTCGCAGTGGATCTCAAAGACGAAGTCGTCCACGTCGAGGGTGTGACCGTCGAGAAGGCCGACGGCGAAGAAGTGCCGCGGCCACTCGACGCGAGCAACCTCCGCGTGACGGACCTCGATCTGGAAGACGGCCGCCGGCAGGAGCGACTGGAGGCGGATAGCGAATGACGCGACATCAGAAACGACTCTCGGTACCGAAGTCCTGGCCGGTCGAACGGAAGACTGCGACGTGGACGGTCAAAGCCGGTGCCGGCCCGCACGGCGAGGCAGGGGTTCCCCTGCTCATCGTCCTGCGGGACGTGCTCGGCTACGTCGACTCGCGGAAGGAAGCCAACTACGCCCTGAACCAGAACGGCGTGCTCGTCAACGGGGACGTCCCGTCGAGCGTCGAGCGCCCCATCGGGATGTTCGACATCCTCTCCTTCGTCGAGCGCGAGGAGTTCTACCGGGTGTTCCCGGACGAGGGCGGTCGGCTCTCGCTGACCCCCATCGACGCCGACGCGGCCGAGAGCCGCCTCGGCAAGATCGTCCGCAAGACGCAGGTCACCGGCGGCGACGTGCAGCTCACGCTCCACGACGGCGCGAACGTTCGCGTCGACGCGGACGCCGAGTACGCCACCGGCGACTCGCTCGTCATCGACAACGAGACCAAGGACATCGTCGCCCACTTCGTCTACGAGGAGGGCGCGCTCGTGACGGCCGTCGCCGGCAGCCACGCCGGCGAGATCGGCACGATCGACGATATCACGGTCACGCCGGGGAGCGGCGACAACGTCGTCACCGTCTCCCAGGACGACGGCGCCTTCGAGACCATCGAGGAGTACGTCGTCGTGATCGACGAGAACTTCACGGAGAGTGATGACGAATGAGCGACGCCGAATCGGCGGACTTCCACGAGATGCGCGAACCGCGGATCGAGAAGGTCGTCGTCCACATGGGCGTCGGCGAAGGTGGTCGCGAACTCGCGGACGCCGAGGAGATCCTGGAAGACGTGACGGGGCAGCAGAGCGTGCGGACGCAGGCCCGGCGCACGGTTCAGGAGTTCAACATCCGCGAGGGCGATCCCATCGGTGCGAAGGTGACGCTCCGCGGCGACGACGCCGCGGACTTCCTCGACACCGCCCTCACGCTGGTCGACCTCTCGGCCGCGCAGTTCGACGAGACGGGCAACTTCAGCTTCGGCATCGAGGAACACACGGAGTTCCCGAGTCAGGAGTACGATCCGAACGTCGGCATCTACGGGCTCGACGTGACGGTCAACATGGTCCGACCGGGCTACCGCGTCGCCAAGCGCGACAAGGTCTCTCGGTCGATCCCGTCGGGGCACCGCCTCGACGCCGCGGACGCGATTGCCTTCCTCGAAGCTAACTTCGACGTGGAGGTCACGCAATGAGCGAAAGTGAATCACAGAACGAGCGCGACGTGACCGGTGAGCACGCCTCGCCGCGGACCGACGACCGCCACCAGTGTCGTCGGTGCGGGCGCAAGCAGGGACTCGTCGGCAAGTACGACATCTTCCTGTGTCGGCAGTGCTTCCGCGAGGTCGCGCGCGACATGGGCTTCAAGAAGTATCGATAACAATGGCAGGGAACGACCCCCTCTCGAACGCGCTCTCGGGACTCGACAACGCCGAGAGCGTGGGACATCTGTCCCACACGGTACAGCCCGCCTCGAATGTGATCGGCTCCGTACTCGAGGTCTTCTACGACCGCGGGTACATCGACGGCTTCGAGTTCGTCGACGACGGTAAGGCCGGTCGCTTCGAGATCGAACTGAAAGGTGCGATCAACCAGTGTGGCGTCGTCAAGCCCCGCTACTCCGCGGGCGCCGACGAGTTCGAAAAGTGGGAGAAGCGGTATCTCCCCGCCCGCGACTACGGGGCACTCGTCGTCACGACCAGTCACGGCGTCATGAGCCACTACGAGGCCCGCGAACAGGGCATCGGTGGCCAGGTGATCGCGTACGTCTACTAGAACCATGAACCGAATAGAACTCGAAATTCCGGACGACGTGTCCGCCGAGGTGGACCATCTCGATCTGACCGTCGAGGGACCGAACGGGAGCGTCACGCGACGCCTCTGGTACCCCGACGTGTCGGTCGACGTGGCAGACGACCACGTGGTGATCGAGAGCGAGGCCGACGACGCCAACACGCGCGCGACGCTCGGCACGTTCGAGAGCCACGTCAACAACATGATCCACGGCGTGACCGAGGGATGGGAGTATCAGATGGAGATCTTCTACGCCCACTTCCCGATGCAGGTCACCGTCGAGGGCGACGAGGTCGTCATCGAGAACTTCCTCGGCGAACGCGCGCCGCGGAAAGTGCAGATCCGCGGCGACACGGAGGTACAGGTCGACGGCGAGGAGCTCACGCTCTCCGGTCCCGACAAGGAAGCCGTCGGACAGACCGCCGCCGACATCGAACAGTTGACGCGCGTGCCCGACAAGGACACCCGCGTCTTCCAGGACGGCGTCTACATCACACAGAAACCGCAGGCAGGTGGGGCGTAGATGAGCGACGAAGACGAGAACGAAATTCAGGAGATCGAAGACATCGGTGGCGTCGGTCCGTCGAAGGCGGAAGCGCTCCGCGAGGCCGGCTACGAGTCCATCGAGGACCTCAAGGCCGCCAGCCAGTCGGAACTGGCCGACATCGACGGCATCGGCAACGCGCTCGCCGCGCGAATCAAGGCCGACGTCGGTGGCCTCGAAGTCAGCGAGGAGACGGAAGCCGAAGTCGAAGAGGAAGAGCCGGAAGAAGCCGAGGAGACCGAAGAGGTGGAGACGGAACTCCGCCCGCGCGGTCACGCCGACAAGACGCCGGACCTCGACGACGAGGCCGCCCGTGCGCTCGTCCAGAAGCGCCGGGAGGGCAAGCCGCAGTTCAACCGGCAGGACCACCACAAGAAAAAGCGCGTCGACCCCTCGTGGCGCAAGCCCCGAGGACAGCTCTCGAAGCAGCGCCGAGGGATCAAAGGCAAGGGCGCGACCGTCGAGGCGGGCTACCGCTCGCCCACGGCCGCTCGTGGCCTGCACCCCAGCGGCTTCGAAGAAGTGCGCGTCCACAACACGGACGATCTGGAGGGGGTCGACCCCGACAGTCAGGCCGTCCGCATCGCGAGCGGCGTGGGCGCGCGCAAGCGCGAACGCATCGAGGACGTCTGTGAGGACCGCGAGATTCGCGTCCTCAACCCGACGTACATCGAGGTCGAAGTGGAGGAAGAAGCATGACGGATCTGAGCGCTCAGAAACGGCTCGCGGCCGACGTGCTCGACGTGGGCAAGGACCGCGTGTGGTTCGACCCCGAAGCACAGAGCGAGATCGCGGAAGCGATCACGCGCGAGGACATCCGTGACCTCGTCGACGAGGGCACGATCCAGCAGAAGGGTTCCTCGAACAACTCGCGCGGTCGCGCTCGCGAACGAGCCGACAAACAGGCCTACGGCCACCGGACCGGCGCTGGTTCCCGTCGCGGGACCGCCGGTGCGCGCGAGAACAGCAAGGAGAACTGGACGAGTCGCATCCGCGCCCAGCGGCGTCGTCTGCGCGAGTTGCGCGACGACGGCCCCCTCGACCGCTCCCAGTACCGCGAGCTCTACAACAAGGCTGGCGGTGGGGAGTTCGAGAGCGTGGCGCGACTCGAAGCGTACATCGAGAACAACTACGACGTGGAGGTGAACGACTGATGGCAACAGGCCCACGATACAAGGTCCCGATGCGGCGTCGCCGCGAGGACCGAACCGACTACCACCAGAGGTTGCGCCTGCTGAAATCCGGCAAGCCCCGCCTGGTCGCTCGCGTGAGCAACCGGCACGTCAGGGCGCAGCTGATCACCCCCGGTCCCGACGGTGACGAGACGCACGCGGCCGCCTCCTCCGAGGACCTCGCGGAGTACGGCTGGGACGCCCCCACGGGCAACCTCCCCAGCGCGTACCTCACGGGGTATCTCGCGGGGATGCGGGCGCTCGAGGCTGGCCTCACGGAGGCCGTCCTCGATATCGGGCTCAACACCGCGACACCGGGCAACAAGGTGTTCGCAGTACAGGAAGGCGCAATCGACGCGGGACTCGAAATCCCGCACAGCGAGAGCGTCCTCGCGGACTGGTCGCGCAACCGCGGCGAGCATATCGCCGAGTACGCCGAACAGCTCGACGAACCGCTGTACGGCGGCGACTTCGACGCGACGGAGCTCCCCGAGCACTTCGACGAAGTGCGCGAACGACTGATGGAGGACAATGAGCAGTAACGATTACGGCGACGGCTGGGAACCGCGCACGCGGCTCGGCCGCAAGGTACAGGACGGCGACATCACGTCGATGAAGGCGGCCCTCGAATCCGGCCTCCCGCTGAAGGAGGCCGAAATCGTCGATCAGCTCCTCCCGGGGCTGGACGACGAGGTGCTGGACATCAACATGGTCCAGCGGATGACCGACTCCGGGCGCCGGGTGAAGTTCCGGTGTGTCGTCGCGGTGGGGAACCGTGACGGCTACCTCGGCTACGCCGAGGCCCGCGACGATCAGGTCGGCTCGGCCATCCAGAAGGCCATCGACGTGGCGAAACTGAACATCATCGAGGTCGACCGCGGCTCCGGGTCCTGGGAGGACCGCGCCGGCGGCGTCAACTCCCTGACGCGGAAGGCGACGGGGAAAGCCGGTTCGGTGACGGTCGAAATCATCCCCGCTCCGCAGGGGCTGGGACTGGCGGCCGCGCCCACGGTTCGGAACATCCTCGAACTCGCGGGCGTCCAGGACGCCTGGACGAAGTCCAACGGCAACACCCGGACGACGGTCAACCTCGCGAAAGCGACGTATAACGCGCTCCAGAACGCGTCGCAGTCGCGGACGCCCCAGCGGGCGCGACGCAAGCGACGCGAGAACGAAGCGGAGGTGAACGAGTAATGGAAGCGCTCGTCCAGATTCGCGGCGAGGTGAACATCGCCGGCGACGTGCAGGACACGCTCAACATGCTCAACCTGCACGCCGTCAACCAGTGTACGCTGGTGCCCGAGACGGACACCTACCGTGGCATGATCACGAAGGTCAACGACTACGTCGCCCACGGCGAACCGTCGGCTGACGTGGTCGCGACGCTCGTCCGTCGCCGCGGCGAACCCCTCGAGGGGTCGGCCGACGTCGACGACGAGTGGGTCGCGGACAACACGGACTACGCCGACGTGGACGCACTGGCGCAGGCGCTGGTCGACGAGGAGACAACGCTCCGCGACGCGGGGCTCGCCCCGTCGATCCGGCTCCACCCGCCGCGTGGCGGCCACGACGGCGTCAAGCACCCGACCGTCGAGAGCGGCCAGCTCGGCAAGCACTCGACCGAGGAGATCGACCGACTGCTGGAGGCAATGCGATGACGAACAAGAAAAAGCGACAGCGTGGCTCGCGCACGCACGGCGGCGGCACGCACAAGAACCGGCGCGGTGCCGGTCACCGTGGCGGCCGCGGCCGCGCGGGACGCGACAAACACGAGTTCCACAACTACGAACCGCTCGGCAAACACGGCTTCAACCGCCCCGAGACCGTTCAGGACGAGGTGCGCGAGGTGACGGTCCAGGAACTCGACGAGAACGCCGCCCTCTACGTGGCGGAGGGACTCGCCGAGGAGACCGGTGACGGCTACCGCATCGACGCCCGAGACGTGGCCGACGACGGCTACGACGCGGACGTGGTGAAGGTGCTCGGCGACGGGCAGGTTCGCAACGAACTGACCGTCGTCGCCGACGCGTTCACCGCGAGCGCGGTCGAAAAGCTCGAATCCGCCGGCGGCAGCGCCGACCTCTCGGAACGGGCCGAGGAGGCCGAGTCCGAGGCGGACGAATCCGAGACCGAGGAGTCGGCCGAGGAGTAAACCAATGGGATGGAAGGAGACCGCCGAACCGGTGCTGACGCGGATGCCGTCAGTCACGCGGCCGGAGGGGCACGTCCCCTTCCGGCGCAAGCTCGGCTGGACCGCAGGCGTCCTCGTGTTGTATTTCTTCCTGACGAACATCCAGCTGTTCGGGCTGGACGCCGGCACGCAGAGCGACCTGTTCGGTCGCTTCCGGTCGATCCTCGCCGGATCGCAGGGATCGATCCTCCAGCTGGGGATCGGGCCCATCGTCACGGCGAGCATCGTCCTGCAACTGCTGGGCGGGGCCGACCTGCTCGGCTTGGACACGAACGACCCCCGCGATCAGGTGCTGTATCAGGGCCTCCAGAAGCTGCTGGTGGTCGTGATGATCTGTCTGACGGGGCTGCCGATGGTGTTCGCCGGGAACTTCCTGCCGGCCGATACGGCGGTCGGTGAGGCGCTGGGGATCGGGCTCAGGGGCGTGCAGTCCCTCCTGTTCTTCCAGATCGCCGTCGGCGGTATCCTCATCCTGTTCATGGACGAGATCGTCAGCAAGTGGGGTGTCGGCTCCGGTGTCGGCCTCTTCATCATCGCTGGCGTGAGCCAGCAGCTCGTCGGTGGGCTGTTCGCGTGGGAGGGCCTCGGCGGTACCGCCGGCTTCTTCCCGACGTGGTTCGCCATCCTGACCGGCGCACAGGAGATTGCCTCGCCGCTCACTGCCGAGGGGCTTCAGGCGCTCCTGCTCGGACAGGGGCAGTTGCTCGCGCTGGTGACGACGGTGCTCATCTTCGCCATCGTCGTCTACGCCGAGAGTGTCCGGGTCGAAATCCCGCTCTCGCACGCCCGCGTCAAGGGTGCGCGAGGGCGTTTCCCGGTGAAGCTCATCTACGCCAGCGTCCTGCCCATGATCCTCGTGCGCGCCCTGCAGGCGAACATCCAGTTCGCCGGGCGCATCCTCAACAGCACGTGGAGTGCGATGCCGGGCTGGCTGGGGACGTACAGTAACGGCCAGCCCGTCTCCGGGATCTTCTACTATCTGGCCCCGATCCAGACGCGTGGCGACTGGATGTGGTGGCTCGCTGGCACCGCCGCCGAGCCGTGGCAGATCATGATCCGGGTCGGCCTCGACCTGTTCATCATGGTCGTCGGCGGCGCCATCTTCGCCATCTTCTGGGTGGAGACGACCGGGATGGGCCCGGAAGCGACCGCCCAGCAGATCCAGAACTCCGGGATGCAGATCCCCGGCTTCCGGCGCAACCCGCAGGTGATCGAGAAGGTCATGGAGCGGTACATCCCGCAAGTGACCGTCATCGGCGGCGCCCTCGTCGGCTTGCTCGCCGTCGGCGCCAACATGCTCGGTACCATCGGGCAGGTCTCCGGGACCGGCCTCCTGCTCACCGTCTCCATCACGTACAAGCTGTACGAGGAGATTGCGGAAGAGCAGTTGATGGAGATGCATCCGATGATGCGCCAGATGTTCGGCTCCGAGTAACGCTCACACCGACGATTGCCGGCGGCGCACGCCCGCCGGCACACACCTCCCGTCGAAACACTCTTTTTACCACCGAGACGGTAGAGAGGTGCGATGAACCACGTCAAGGGGCCACTGCTCGAGATAGACGCAGGCGACCGGAAGGCGACGACCGTCGACGTGACCGAGGAGCGACGGTCGTTCGTCGGTGGCCGGGGGCTCTGTACGAAGCTCGCACACGATCGAATCCCGTTCGATGCGGACCCGCTGGGTCCGGAAAATCGGATATACTTCGCGTCCGGCCCGCTCCAGCAGTCGGGGATGTCGTTCACCGGTCGGATGAACTGCACGGGGCTGTCGCCGCTGACCGACGGCCTCCTCTCGACGAACGCCGGCGGGTATCTCTCGCGGAACTTCGTCGACACGGGGCATTCGGCGGTCGAAGTCGTCGGCGCGGCCGACGAGTTACTCGTGATCCACGTGACCGACGAGGGCGTCGAGTTCGTCGAGGCTCCCGAACTCCGGGGCGCGACGGTGCCCGAGGTGACGGGGTACGTGCAACGAGAGCGGGATCTGGACGCCGAAAACGTCCTCTGTATCGGCCCGGCGGGCGAGAACCAGGTCCGGTTCGCGTGCGTGATGACTTACGAGAGCCGGGCGTTCGGCCGGGGTGGGATGGGGGCCGTCCTCGGGTCGAAAAACGTGAAGGCGATCACCTTCGAGGGCGACGCCGCACCGGATCTCGATCTTCCCGAAAACGTCCAGCGAGAGGTCCACAGCGCCGCGGCTACGTCCGACGATCTGATGCGGCGACAGGGGACCACTGGCGGGACGGAGTTCATCAACGACAACTTCTCGCTACCGACGCGGTACTTCGAGAAGTACAGCTTCGAACACGCGGACGCGATCGGCGGGGACGCCGTCGAGGAGAAGAAGTACCGGAAGGGGTCGTGTTCGGTGTGTGCCTTCGCCTGTAAACTGCCCACGAGAGACGAGGCGACGGGGCTGGAGACGGAGGGGCCGGAGTTCGAGACGGTGTTTTCCTTCGGAAGCAACTGCGAAATCGGCGACATCGTCGACGTGATGAAGTCGAACGAGCTCTGTGACGTCTACGGGCTGGACACCATCTCCTGTGGCAACGTGGTCGCCGCCTATCTCGCGTCGGAAGACGAGTTCGGCAACGCCGACCTGGTCCACGAGACGGTCGAGAAGATTGCGGCCCGTGAGGGCGTCGGTGACCTGCTCGCGGAGGGAATTTCGCGGGCCGCCGACGAACTCGGCGTGCGGAACTACACGGTCAAGGACATGGAGTTCGCGGCCCACGACGGTCGCGTCCTCCACGGTCAGGGGCTCAGCTACGCGGTTGCCAACCGTGGCGGCGACCACATGTACTCCACGACGCTCCGCGTCGAGTACGCCGGGGAGGTCGACCCCGAAACGCTGGAGGGAAAGCCGGAACTCGTGATGCGACGCGAGAATCACGCCGCCTTCCGGGACTCGGGGATCGTCTGTGCCTTCGCCGGCGGCACCGATCACGTGACCGAGGAGACTCTGGAGGCGCTGTTCGAGTGTGACTACGAGGACCTGCAGGCGGTCGGTGCCCGGACTGTCGAACTCGAACGCCACTTCAACAACAAGCGGGGGATGGACCGCGAGGCCGACACGCTCCCCTACGACCTCCCGGGAATAGAGGACGCGCTGGACGAATACTACGCCCTGCGCGGGTGGAACGCGGACGGAACGGTTTCCGACGACACCGTCGGCGAGTACGCCGTCGCCGACGACTGATACGGATCGTTGTAACTGTTTACTGGTGGTTCGCCGACCCGTCTTGGCGAACCACCGGTACTGACGTACAACAAACCGTACGACGGCTCAGCCGCCGACGACCGGCGGGGCGAGACGCACCACGTCGCCGTCGGACAGCGTCGTCCCGTAGCCGTCCAACTGCCGGACGTTCGTTCCGTCGACCGTCACCGTCACCTGCCGAGTCCAGCCACCGTCGTCGTCGCGGAGGTGATCCGTGAGGCCGTCGAACGCCGCACACAGCGACTCGAGGGCGGCGTCGACCGTCGTCGTCCCGTCGAACGTCCGGGTGACGCGCTTTCGTCCCACAGCGTCCCGCATCGGGCCGAAGAAGTCGAAGTGGACCTCCATCGTCGGTAGAAGACGGCCGCGGCGGCTTGTAGCTGTCCGTCCGGTGCGGTTTTGTGTCCCGCGTCCAACCGTCGCTCGTGCGCATCGAGGTTCGGTGTTACGGCGAGGTAGCGGCGGCGGTCGGCGGTCGTACCCGGACCCTGTCGCTGGCCGACGACGCGACGGTCGGCGACGCTCGCGCGGCCCTCTCCATCGCGACGGAGTCGTTCTCCGGCGGCCTCGTCGTGCTGGTGAACGGGAGCTACGCCGACGCCGACGCGGCGCTGTCGGACGGCGACACCCTCGCGCTCTCACAGTCGCCGATGCGGGAGTGATACGGTTTATCGTACGCCAGTACCGGTGACGCGCCGGCCCGTCTCGGCGACCCACCGGTACACAGTTACAATAATCCGTACGAGGCGTTTATGTCTCGCCCACGTCACCACCGACCATGACACCGACGGTCACCCCTCACTGCTGTGGCTCCTTCCTCGTCGACGAGCGCATCCTCGTCGGGACCCGGAGCGGCGTCGTCGAGGCGCCCTCGATCACTTACCTGATCGAGGCCGAGGAGACCATCCTCGTCGACACGGGCTTCGGCCCGGTGGAGTTGATGGACCGCCGCCACCCGAGTTACGAATGCCACCGCGAACCGGGTCAGAATCTCGAATCCATCCTCGACAGCGAGGGGTACGCCCCTGCCGATATCGACGCCGTCGTCCTCAGCCACCTCGACTGGGATCACTGCTACAACCTCGGCCCCTTCGACGAGGGCGAGACGGACATCTACGTCCAGCGCCGGGAACTGGAGTACGCCATCGCGCCCTACCCGATGCACGCGGACCGCTACGAGGCGAAGTCCTTGGGTCGGGAGCCGCCGTGGCTGACGGTGGATCTGACGCCACTCGACGGCGAGACGGAACTCTGCCCGGGCGTCACAGCGTTTCCGACGCCGGGGCACACGGTGGGACACCAGTCGGTCGCCGTCGACAGCGCGGACGGCACGACGGTCGTCGCCGTCGACGCGGTGCCGACCTTCGACAACGTGCCCGCGGACGGCGAGCGGATCAGAGGGATCGCGATGAACGACTTCGAGTGGTGGGAGAGCGCGGGCGAGGTGCTGGATCGGGCGGATCGGATTCTGCCGGGCCACGAGTGGGCAATTCTGGACGCGGAGCCGGCGGGGCTGGTGTAGCGTGAACGTTCAGGCCGTCTTCGGCGCCGAGCGGCCGGTCGTGGGGATGGTCCACCTGCCGGCGCTCCCCGGCGCACCCGGATACGACGGCGAGGAGGGTCGCGAGGCGATTCACGCGGCGGCGCGGCGGGACGCCGAACGCCTCGACGCCGGCGGTGTCGACGCTCTGCTGGTGGAGAACTTCGGCGACGCCCCGTTCTATCCCGACTCGGTTCCCCGACACGTCGTCGCGGACCTCACGGCGCTCGTCGGGACGGTGCGGGACGCGACGGATCGGCCGGTCGGGGTGAACGTCCTCCGCAACGACGGGCCGAGCGCGGTGGCCGTGGCGGCCGCGACGGGGGCGGCGTTCGTCCGCGTCAACGTCCACGTCGGGGCGCGGGTGGCCGATCAGGGGATGCTGGAGGGGCATGCCCACGAGACGATGCGCCTGCGCGAGCGCCTCGACGCGGACGTGCGGGTGCTCGCGGACGTGGACGTGAAGCACTCGGTGCCGCTGGGGCGGGAACGAGGTGAGGGGATGCTCGGTGACGCCGTCGAGCGTGGCCTCGCGGACGGCGTGGTCGTGAGCGGTGCGGGGACCGGAGACGCGACGGAGCACGAGACGGTGCGAGAGGCGGTAGCAACCCGCGACGACCGCGGTCTCGACGCGCCGGTGTTCGTCGGGAGCGGTGTCACCGCCGACACCGTGGGCGACGCGCTCTCGGTGGCGGACGGCGTGATCGTGGGGAGTGCGCTGAAAGCGGGTGGTGAGGTCGGGAATCCGGTGTCGGTCGAGCGCGTCGAACGGCTGGTCGAGGCCGCGGACGCGGTGCGGTGATCGGGCCGGGTCAGCCCCGAACGTCGGCGGCGACGCGCCGAGGTCGACCGGGCCTTTCGACATAGCTTCCTCGTTGATCGGGCCGTTGGCACCACGGCGGAGCGCTCCCGCGACAGTGGGGGATCGGAGATCACTCTGGCAACCGGCGCTACGCGCCGGTGACGCCACTCCCCATCCGGAGGCTCGTCCCGGCGGCGTTCACCAGCGCGTCGGCGGACTGTGCGGCGGGCAAAAACTCACAGCCCCCAGAGCGCCACGATTCCCGCGACGGTCACCACGGAGAGGAACAGTTGAAGCGGCGCGCCGACGCGGACGTAGTCTGAGAACTTGTAGCCGCCGGGGCCGTAGACGAAGAGGTTGGTCTGGTAGCCGACGGGCGTGAGGAAGGCCGTGGAGGCCGCGAAGGTCACCGCGAGGACGAAGGAGAAGGGGTCGGCGCCGATGCGGGTCGCGGCCTCGACGGCGACGGGGAGCATCAACACGACGCTCGCGTTGTTCGAGATGACGCCGGTGATGAGGCCGGTAGCGATGTAGAACACCCAGAGAACGCCGATAGCGGGAAGATAGAGGCCAGTGGCGGCGACGAGCGCGCCGAGGAGGTCGGCCCCGCCGGTCTGTTCCAGCGCCATGCCGAGGGGGATGACGCCCGCGAGGAGGAAGATCACGTCCCACTCGACGGCGTCGTAGAGTTCGGTCGGTTCCATGACGCCGGCCACGACCATGGCGACGACGCCCGCGAGTGCGGTGACGAGGATGGGAAGCGAGAGCGCGGCGAGGGCCTCGAAGGCGGCGACGCCGGTCACGCTGGCGAGTGCGCCGCCGAGTGGCGCCCACGGGACGGCGGCGAAGCCGACGACGCCGAGCATGATGGCGATGGCGTGGGGAATCTTCTCCGTCCGGTAGTGGGGTTCGTCGGGTTCGTGGGCGACGATGAAATCCTCGTTGTCGGCGAGGCGGTCGATGCTGTCCGGCGCGGCCTGGACGAGGAGGGTGTCCCCCACGCGGATGCGCCGGCGGTCCATGTGGTCGCGGACGGTCTCCCCTCGACTGCGGAAGGCGAGGACGTTCGCGTCGTAGCGCTGGCGGAAGGTGGAACTCGCCAGCGACTTGCCGGCGAGGTAGGAGCCCCGGGGAATGACGACTTCGACGAGCGTCTGGGCCTCCTCCGTCTCCGGTTCGAGTTCCGCCCCCGTCTGTGGCGGGTGGCCGGTGAGGGTGAGCGTGTCGCGTTCGACCAGTTCCTGGAGCGTCTCGCGGTCGGCACGGAGGCGCAGCACGTCCCCCTCGCGGATCATCATGTGACCGAGCGGTTCGATGAACTCCTCGCCGTCGCGGACGACCTGAAGGATGTCGGCGTCGAACTCCACCGTGTCGATGGCCGTCTCGACTGTCGTCCCCACGAGCGGCGAGTCGGGTTCGACGATCACTTCGGTCAGATACTCCTCGATGGCGTACTCCTGCACGTAGTCGTCTTTCACGGGGACGCGTTCGGGGAGGAGGCGCTGACCGATAGTCATGAGGTAGAGACTGCCGGCGACGAGGACGATGACCCCGAGCGACGTGAACTCGAACATGGAGAAGGGATGGCCGAGCAGGCGGGCCGACACGTCACTGGCGAGGATGTTCGTCGAGGTGCCGATCAACGTGAGCATCCCGCCGAACATCGAGGCGTAGGAGAGGGGAAGCAGGAGTTTCGAGGGCGAGGTCTTGCCCGCGTGTGCGAGGTCGGTGATGACGGGAACGAGGATGGCGACGACGGGCGTGTTGTTGATGAACCCGGAGACGGGACCGGCGACGCCGATGGTGGCGAGCAACTGCCGGTCGCGGTCCTCGCCGGCGAAGGCGGCCATCTTCCGGCCGAGGATCTGCACCACACCCGTCCGGCTGATACCCGAACTCAGGATGAGCATCGCGAGGACGGTTATCGTCGCGGGGTTGGAGAAGCCCGAGATGCCCTCCGCGGTGGAGATGTGGGTGAGGTTGACCACGCCGTCGCTCCCCAGCAACATCAGGAGGACCATGATGAAGATGGCGGTCACGTCGATGGGCACCCGTTCAGTCACGAACAGGACGAGCGTGAGGACGACGATGCCGAAGACGACGAGAGCGTCGGTCGTCACCGGAGGTAACCCGGTGACTGCGGCCGGCGTCGGGGCAGTCAACTCGGTGACGACACAGCCAGTTCGGGGCACGTCTTCGAAGAATGGAGACGGGCTGGCCCATTCAAGATGTCGAAGCCATACTGATATTAGGCAAATGACATGATCGAAACCGTGTGACGCGTCAGCATATCAGTAACGATCATGAAGGTTTATTATGGATGGGCTCTTTGGAGGAACTACGATGCAACGCGTCGTACTCGTATGCTGATCACGGTCCGACGATCCAGCGCAGTTCGGCAACCGACACCAGCATACGACACACCCCAATGAGCACGTCCCGACGCACGACACAGAAGAACCGTTCGACGATCACCATCGACCCCGTCATCCCGCTGCAGCCGCGATCCGGAAGCGGACCGACGACCGACGGCCGCCGGGATCGGCCCGAGCCGGAGCCGACCCCCGAACCGACGACGATGATCCCGATGATCGACCGCGGTGGACTCGGACCGAAGCCCAACCGGAACTGACGGCCACCGTCTCCTCCCCCTTCGCATTTTCACCCACCATCCGGCAAGGGTTTTGCCTACCGAGGTGCAAGACCGACCACGATGGACGAATCCGAACTGGAAGAGGAACTGCGGAACTTCGGCGTCGACGTACACGACATCGAGGACGTCGATCCCGTCGAACTGTCGTACATCACTGCGTACCCGGGCGACGAGGTCAACCACATGGAGATGGGGAAGGTGTTGAACGCCTTCATCGACCTGGAGGAAGAGAACGAGTGGGACACGACTCGCGTCGAGGCGACCGTCCTCCGGTTCGAGGACGACGTCATGAACACGTGGTACGCCAAAGCCGAGTGGTTCGAGGGTCTGCGCGAGTACCGCATCTCGGAGACCGAGTTCTCCACGCGCGTCCTCGAAACCCTCGAGGAAGACCTGTAAGATGGCGGCGACCGTGACACGCGACCGCCGTCGCTTCGACGTCGCGACGACGACGCTCGCCTTCGAGAGCGAGGACCGGACGTGTCGCGGTCGACTCTACCGACCGGCCCGCCCCGCGACGCCGCCGGTGATCGTGTTGGGCCCGACGTTCGCGGCCGAGGGGACGTTCGGCTACCCGCGCTACGCCGAGCGGTTCGCTCGCGCCGGCTACGCTGCCTTCGTCTTCGATTACGGCGGCTTCGGCGAGAGCGACGACCTCGCGCCGGCCGGCCGATTCCGTAGTCACGGCGCCACCAACCTCGTCGACCCCGACACACAGGTAGCCGACTGGCACGCGGCGATCGACCGCGTTCGCCGTCTCGACGGCGAGCGCCGGCGGGTCGTCCTCTGGGGGTTCGGCCTCGGCGGCGGGCACGCTGTTCGCGTGGCCGCGAACCGCCGGGTCGACGGCGTCGTCGCCGTCGCACCGATGCTCGACGGCCGGGCGTTCGCCCGCGCCCGCTCACCTCGCTACCTCGCCCGAGCGGTCGGCGCCGGTCTGCGCGACCGCCTGACGGCGCCGCTCGGTCGCGGCCACACCGTCCCCGTCGTCGGCGGCTACGACGAGTTCGGCGTCCTGCCCAAACCGACCGGCGACGCGTATCTCGACCTCGTTCCGCCGGAGAGCGACTGGCGCAACGAAACGTCGGCCCGCGGACTGCTCGCCCTGTTTCGCTACCGCCCCCTCGCCGACGCCGAGGACGTAACCTGCCCGACGCTGCTGGTGGCGGCCGGCGACGACGAACTCGCCCCAGCCGATACCGTCGCGGACGCGGCAGATCGGATCGACCGGTCGACGTATCTCCGTCTCCCTGTCGGCCACGTCGACGCGCTCGGATCGGCGTTCGAGACGGCCGCAAGCCACCAACTCGCCTTCCTCGACGACCTGCTGGGCGTGTAGGCCGCCCGCAACCCTGATACCGCGGTCGCCCCTCTCCTGTGGTAATGGTTCCCACACGAACGGTCGAACTCGAGGGGCACATCATCGACTCGGGGACGATGGGGCGGTGTTTCGGCCTCGTCATGGACATGGGTGGAGAGTTCGAGGTCGAGGCGTTCGACATCGGTCGGCACAAGGACGAGGAGTCGTACTGCCGGATGGCGGTGCGCGCGGACGACCCGTCGTTGCTCCAGTCGATTCTCCACGAACTCCACCAGAACGGGGCGAACCTCTCCGATCCGGTGGACGCGACGCTCGATCCCGCGCCAGCCGATCAGGTGGTGCCGACGGACTTCTACTCGACGACGAATCACCCGACCGAGGTGCGCTACGAGGGCGAGTGGCTCCCCGTCGAGCATATCGAGATGGACTGTGCCATCGTCGTCGATCCCGACGGGCCGCGAGCGTACACGGCGGTCCTGAATGCGATTCGGGAGGGCGACCTCGTCGTGACGGGTGAGGCGGGTATCCGGGTCGACCCCCCGGACCGTCCCCGCGGGAGTGGCGGGCCGTTCGGCTTTATGCAGGGCGGCGTCTCCAGCGAGCGCCCCTCCGAGTCGCTGATCGAACAGGTGGCGGCGGCGCTGGTGGAGACGAAGGAAGCGGGCGGGCGAGTGCTCGTCGTGCCCGGTCCCGCGGTGATCCACTCGGGCGCGGGCGACGCCCTCGCCCGCCTGGTCCGCGAGGGGTACGTCGACGCGATCAGCGCGGGCAACGGCTTCGCGGTCCACGACCTCGAGCGTGCGCTCTACGGCACGTCGCTCGGGATGGACATCGAGACGCTCGAACACCCGCGCAAGGGACACAAACACCACATCTACACGATCAGCGAGGTGATCCGGGCGGGCGGAATCGAGGACGCGGTGGCCGAGGGACTGGTCGAGGAGGGCGTGATGTACGAGTGCGTCGCGAACGACGTGCCGTACGTCCTCGCGGGGTCGATTCGCGACGACGGGCCACTGCCGGAGACGATCACCGACGCCATCGAGGCACAGAACGCCATCCGGGAGCAGGCCCACGAGGCCGACATGGTGGTGATGCTGGCGACGCTCCTGCACTCGGTGGCGGTGGGTAACTGTCTCCCCTCGACGACGAAGGTGGTGTGTGTCGATATCAACCCGGCGACGGTGACGCAGTTGCTCGACCGCGGGAGTTCGCAGGCGGTCGGCATGGTGACCGATATCGGGACGTTCGTGCCGATGCTGGCCGAGAAAGTGCTAGACTAGATCCCCTCGGTCAACGGCACGACGGCGACGGGACGCGCCGAGCGCAGCAGGATCGACTGCGCGTTGCTCCCGAAGACGACTTTCGCCGTCGGGTTGCGCTTGCGAACGCCGATGACGAGTTCGTCGGCGTCGATTTCGTCGGCGTAGGCGAGGAGGTCCTCGGCGGGGTCGTTGCCGCGGACGAACTGGTGGGTCTCGACCGTCGCCACGGCGCCCAGCCGCGACTGGACGACGTTGACCGCGTCCTCGCCGTCGCGTACGTCCTCGGCGCTCGTCGCGTCGCCGCCGCGCAGGGAGTTGACGGCGTGGATCGTGTCGCCGGCGTCGATCCGGCGGTCGAGGTAGTCACACAGCGCGGCGCTCGTGTCGACCGTGTCGGTCCCGATCACGTAGCTGGCCATACGTCCCCTCTCGTCGCTCGAAAACATAAATGGGTGTTTCACTCTCCCCAAAGCCTTTGCCGAGTCCCCGACTCCCCACGCCCATGCGTCGTGAAACCGCGCTGGCCGTCGGCGCGGCCGGCGTCGTCCTGATCGCCGTCGTCGCTGCCGTCCTCGCCCCCGGCGCCCTCGCCGACCCCACCGAGGAGCGGCCGGTCCGTCCGGGACCGGTCGACATCACGGAGATGGAGATTTCGGCCGGCGAGGTGACCGGCGACACGGTCGCCCTGAACGTCGAGACCCGGCTGTCACACCGCGGCCCACCGGCCCGGAACGTGACCGTGCGGGTACAGGCCGTCGACGCGGAGTCCGGGCTGGTCGAGACCACCCGGACGGCTACCGTCGGCGACCTGACCGAAGAACGCGAGGTAGCGGTGCCGACGACCCTGACCGTCGAGCGTGAGGGGGGCTACCGTATCCGCGCGGTCGTCTACCGTGACGGTCAGCGGGTCGACAGCGGGGCGCGCGAACTCCGCGGCCTCGACGCGCTCCAGCCACCGTACGCCCGGAGCGCCGTCCAGTTCGCGGAGGCCGATGCCCTCCCGCCCGTCGCCTTCTCCGTCGTCGGAGGCGACCCGGACCGCACGGTCCTCGCCCTCCAGATGGCGTTGACCAACACTGGCGACGAGCAACCCGAGGACCTGCGGGTCACGGTGACGCTCCGGCAGGCCGACTCGAACATCGTCGCCAACCGCACCTCGGTCCCGGTGGGGTCGATCCGCCCCGGCCGGACGGAGACGGTGGAGACGCGGCTGTCGGTGCCGACGGACTACAACTACTACATCGACGTCGTGCTCTGGAAGGACGGCGTCGTCATCGACAGCGCCCGCGGGGCCGCGAACCTCGACCCCTCGGAGACGATCAGCGTCAACGAAACCCGGCGTGACGTGGAACTGCGCGTGAGTGACTTCACCCGCGGCGACGGGGCGGAGGGCGACCGACCGGTGCCGGAGGAGACGGGCATGCCCACCGCGGGCGGCGGTCCCGGCTTCGGCGTCGGCGTCGCTCTCGTTGCCCTCGTCGCTGCCGCGCTGCTCGCACGGAGGAAGAGCCAATGAGTGATACCGATACCGCCCCCGACGAGACTGAGAGTACCGACGACGACACTGCGGCCGAGACCGAGACCGAGACTGACGCGACCACGGACGGCCCCCGCGTCCGGCGGTACGCCAACTACGCCGTTCTGCTCGTCCTCGGATTGCTCGCCTTCGTCGCCGTGATCCAACTGTATCTCAGCGTCTCGAACGCAATCCGGACGTGGATCAACCCCGAGTACCGGTCGCTGTTCCAGGCGGCGTTCAACCTCGTCGTG
Source organism: Haloplanus aerogenes (assembly GCF_003856835.1). NCBI lineage: Archaea > Methanobacteriati > Methanobacteriota > Halobacteria > Halobacteriales > Haloferacaceae > Haloplanus > Haloplanus aerogenes. The sequence goes on along the minus strand of NZ_CP034145.1, from coordinate 2,553,694 downwards.
TTGCTGGCGGCGGGTGTCGGCATCTCGTACCAGCTTCGGCGGCTGTACGGCTAGGTGACCGCCACCCACGCGAGGAAGACGGCGACGCCGCCGAGGCCCGTGCTGAGGACGGCGTGGATGCGAAGCTGGTCCAGCAGTTCGTGCGCGTCGCCCGTCACCGTCAGGAGTTCGTGCACGTCGCTGCCGAGTTCACACCGCGGGAGGAAGTCCATGGCGACGTGGAGGAAGATGCCGGCGGCGAAGCCGAAGACGATGCCCCGAATGGCCGGCGCTGCTGGCAACTGGATCAGGCTGGCGACGATGGCCGCGATGCCGACGCCCGCGGCTGGCAGGAGGAGGACGGTCGGATCGCGGTCGTTCGAGACGAGGCGCCGCGCCGCCGCGTAGCCCGCCGGCCCCTTGTGCGAGACGATGGCGAGGCCGAGGATGGGGCCGAGCTCGGGCATGTTGCCGTAGACGATGCCGATGATGATCCCGGCGGAGAAGGCGTGCGCCGAGAGTTCGGCGACTGTGCGGTCGAGCGGCAGGTCGTAGTGGGCGAGGCGGTGGCCGATAGTGTGACCCGCGAAGCCGACCAGCAGGCCGAGAGCGATGCCGAAACCCCCGAAGTTGGCGTCGTGGGCGATGGCCTGCGGGATGAGAAAGACCGCGGCGCTCGTCACCATCGCGCCCGCCGCGAGACCGTAGCCCCACACGAGTGCCCACGAGCGGTCGCCGAGCGTCTGCCGACCGAGTGGGATACCGAGCGCCATGGCGGCGAACGCGACCCACGAGATACCGAGGAGCTTCCACGCACCACTGGTCGCGGCGAGGACGGAGAGCACCACCAGCGTGCCGGCGGCACCGCCGCCGGCGAGGGAGAATCGAGTCATATTAACAACGAAACGCCAGCAATTAATAATACGTTCGATTCGGCCTATCGGGTGGCTCGTTTCCACGCCCGCAAGTCGAGTATCTCCCCGTCGATATCGTCGGCGTCGCGGGCCGCCCAGACGAACATCGGCGCCACGTCCTCGGGGTCACGCCCCTTGCCGCCGCTGAGGTCGGTGGCGACGTAGCCGGGGTCGACGACGGCGACGGACTGGTCGATGTCGGCCGCGAACCCCCGGACCAGCGCCTCGGCGCCCGCCTTCGAGACGGCGTAGGCGCCCATGCCCGGCACCGACTCGCGAGCGACGCTGCCCGACGGGACGAGGATTCGTCCGTCCGGCGCGAGGTGAGGGAGTGCTTCGCGGACCGTGGTGAAGACGCCCCGAAGGTTCGTGCGAATCGTGTCGTCGAACCGCGTGTACGACTCCTCCTGCAACGGACTCTCTCCCGGCGGGCCGTGGTTGACCGCGGCGTTCGCCACCACCACGTCGATGGTGCCCGCCTCCGCGGCCGTCTCCATCAACCGTTCCACGTCGAACTCGTCGCGCACGTCGGCCCGAACCGCGGTCACCGCCGCCTCGCCGTCGGCGACCGATTCTAGCTCCTCCCGCGTTCGGGCACAGCACGTGACCTGCGCGCCGTCGGCGGCGAACTGCCGCACGATGCTCGCGCCGATACCCCGACTCGCTCCGGTGATGACGGCGTTCGTTCCGTCCATAGTGTTCGTTAGGCCGGAAGCCGCATGAACCCCCGGACGGCACGCGGATGGGGTGTGTGAACGTTCGTCAATAACGGACTTTGCTTTTCGATTACACAACTTTACTTCGGAATTTTTAATCCAATCCGGCTCAAAGTGAGGAGTACATGAGCAAGACTCCACGTTCCGACCAGCAGTCAGAGTTCGAGAACTACCTCCCCGGCACGAACCCCTCCACGGCGCCCGGCCCGGTCGAGCGCCTCCTCACGCGCCTGTTCCGCCGTCGCGGCCGGTTCTAACCCGGTTTCGCTGCCTGCCACTCCCGGTCCGTAACCGGACCGCCATACCACAGTTCACGTCGCCGTCGCCGTCGCGATCCGTTCGCTCGCTTTTGTCGCGGCGGCGCGAACGCGACGTACGCTTTTGTCGCCGCTCCGTGAAGGGAGCGCATGGCACGCGATCCGTTCGTCGTGATCGGCGGCGACGCTGCCGGTCTGAGCGCGGCGAGCAAGTTCCGGCGCGAGGCCGACCGCGAGGTAATCGTCTTCGAGAAAGGGCAGTGGGTCTCCTACGCTCACTGCGGCCTGCCCTACTTCGTCGAGGGGTCGGTCGAGCGGTTGACCGACCTCCTCTCGCTCTCGCCGTCGGACATCGAGGATCGGGGCATCGACCTGCGGCGCGGACACGAAGTCGTGTCGGTCGACCCCACGGAGCGAACCGTGACGGTCCGCACCGACGGAGAGCGCTTCGATCAGCCCTACAGCGAGTTGCTGGTGGCGACGGGCGCGCGAGCGACGACGGGCGCGTTCGACGCCAGCCTCGACGGTGTCTTCACTATCCACGGCCTCGACAGCGCGGCCGCCGTCGACGCCTACCTCGCCCCGCCCGGCGAGTACGACCGCGACCGTCTCGGAGACGGCCCCGTCGACGACGCGCTGATCGATCACAACGCCGCCCTCGACCCGCCGGAGCGGGTGGCCATCGTCGGCGGCGGCTACGTGGGTATCGAGATGGCCGAAGCGCTGACCGCTCGCGGCCTCGACGTACATCTCTTCCAGCGCTCCGACCACGTCCTCCCGCCGTTCGGCGCGGCAGTCGCGGAACGCGTCGAACCCCACCTCGACGCGCAGGGCGTCACGCTCCACACCGGGACGGTGGTCGACGAACTGGTGGGCGCGGATCGCATCGAAGCCGTTGTCGCCGACGACAGCGAGGGATCGGAGATCACTCGGGCAGACAGCGAAGCCGTCGACAGCGTGGAACGGAGTTCCACGAGCAACCGGGCAGAGCCCGGTGACGGCGAGCGCTACCCTGTCGAGATGGCCCTCCTCGGCGTCGGCATCCAGCCCAACACGGAACTCCTCGACGGGACGGGCGTCGCCCGGGGGCCGAGCGGTGCCGTTCGCACCGACGCCTACGGGCGGACGACCCTCCCCGCCGTCTACGCCGCGGGGGACGTGGCGACTGCCCGGCACGCGGTGACGGGGGCGGAGACGTGGGTGCCGCTCGGCCTGACGGCGAATCGCGCCGGGCGCGCCATCGGGGCGACCGTTGCCGGCGATCCCACACCCGTCGGCAACGTGGCCGGGACGGCGGTGGTGAAGGCGTTCGACCTCGAATGCGGGCGGGTTGGTCTCGTCGACGAAGACGTGGCCGCGGACACGGGGTTCGACCCCGTGAGCGAGACGATCACCGCCGGGTCGCGGTCGGGCTACTACCCCGGTGGCGACGAGACGACCGTCACGCTCGTCGCCGACCGGCGGACCGGACGGGTCCTCGGCGGTGCCATCGTGGGGCGGGACCGGGCGGCCATCCGGATCGACACGCTCGCCACCGCCATCGAGGCCGAGATGACCCTGAACGACCTCGAACGCCTCGATCTGGCGTACGCGCCACCGTTCAGCCCGGTGTGGGATCCCGTTCTCGTCGCGGCGAAAGTGGTGAACGGTCGGCTGGAGAGTTGATCGGTGCGTGGGCAGGCGATCACCCCCTGCACACGCGGCGGGTAGTATATACGGATCACGTCCCTACGAAGGGGCATGAATGCCAAGCCGCCGATGGAGTCGGCCGACGGTCGGTCGGTCGTCGTCGTCGGCAGCGGGTTCGGCGGTCTCTCGACGGCCTGTTATCTCGCCGACGCCGGTGCGGACGTGACGGTACTGGAGAAAAACGGACAACTCGGCGGTCGCGCCAGTCGGCTCTACGCCGACGGCTTCCGGTTCGACATGGGGCCTTCCTGGTATCTCATGCCCGACGTGTTCGAGGACTTCTTCGCCGACTTCGGGCGCCGGCCGGGACAGTATTACGGCCTCGAACGCCTCGACCCCCACTACCGCATCTTCTTCAAGGACGGCGACCGGGTCGACCTCGTCCCCGATCTGGCACAGAACCGCGAGACGTTCGAGTCCTACGAACCCGGGGCGGGCGAGGCCCTCGACGAGTATCTGGAGCAGGCGGCCTACACCTACGACGTGGGGATGGAACATTTCGTCTACGAGGATCGCTCCCGCCTCCGCGACTTTATCGACCTCGACGTGCTCCGCTACGCGCACGGCCTCTCCCTCCTCGGGACGATGCAGGACCACGTCGAGGACTACTTCGACCACCCGAAACTCCAGCAGATCGTCCAGTACTCCCTCGTCTTCCTCGGCGGCGCGCCGTCGAACACGCCCGCGCTCTACAACCTGATGAGCCACGTCGATTTCGAACTCGGCGTCTACTACCCCGAGGAGGGGATGGGCGGCGTCGTCGACGGCGTGGTCGCGATGGCCGAGGAACTGGGCGTCGAGTTCTACACCGACAGCCCGGTGGCCGAGATTCGGGGCCGCGAGGGGGCCTTCGCCGTCCGCACCGAGGACGGTCGCGAGTTCTTCCCCGACGAAGTCGTCTCCGACGCCGATTACGCCCACACCGAACAGGACCTTCTCGTCCCCGAGGACCGCCAGTACGACGCCGACTACTGGGACTCCCGCACCTACGCCCCCTCCGCCTTCCTCCTCTATCTCGGCGTTGAAGGCGACGTGGAGCCACTGGCTCACCACACGCTCGTCCTGCCGACCGACTGGGAGGACCACTTCGACACCATCTTCGGTGACGACCCGTCGTGGCCCGAGGACCCCGCCTACTACCTCTGTGTCCCTTCGAAGACGGACGACACCGTCGCGCCAGAGGACCACAGCAACCTGTTCGCGCTCGTCCCCATCGCGCCCGGACTGGAGGACGGCCCGACGCGCCGCGAGCAGTTCCGCGACCTGTTGCTCGACGACATCGCGGACCACACCGGCGTCGACATCCGCGACCGCATCGTCTTCGAGGAGACGTTTTCCGTCTCCGAGTTCGGCGAGCGCTACAACAGCACGCAGGGGACGGCGCTCGGCCTCGCGCACACGCTCCGCCAGACCGCCCTCTTTCGCCCACCGCACGCCTCCACCGCAGTCGACGGCCTCTACTTCACCGGCTCGTACACCACGCCGGGCATCGGCGTCCCCATGTGTCTCATCAGCGGCCAGCTGACGGCCGAACGGATGGCACGCGAACGATGAGCGCGAGCGAGCGTGGCCGCTACCTCCTGAAACTGTCGCGCCCGCGCTTCTGGCTCTACCTCGCCGGTCCCGTCGCCGTCGGCGTCGTCTACGCCGCGGCGTCGACCGCCGACCTGTTCACCCCGACGACGCTCACACTCTTCGCCTACTTCCTGCTTCCCGCGAACGTCCTGCTGTACGGCGTCAACGACGTGTTCGACGCCGACGTGGACGCGGAGAACCCGAAAAAGGAGGATCGCGAGGTGCGCTACGGCGGCGACTGGGTGGTGCCGGCCGCCGTCGTCGCCAGCGCTGCCCTCCTCCTCGCTCCCGTCGCCGTGACGCCACCGCTCGCGTGGCCGTGGCTCGCCGGCTTTCTCGCCCTCGGCGTCGCCTACAGCGCGCCACCGTTGCGCCTGAAGACCCGGCCGCCGCTGGACTCCCTCTCGAACGGGCTGTACGTCCTGCCCGGCGCCGCCGCCTACGCCGCCGTCGCGGGCGCCCAGCCGCCACTGCTCGCCGTCGTCGGTGGCTGGCTGTGGACGATGGCGATGCACACCTTCTCCGCGATTCCCGACATCGACCCCGACCGTCGCGCGGGCATCGAGACGACGGCGACGAAACTGGGCGAACGGCGGACCTACGCCTACTGCGCCGTCTGCTGGGCGCTCGCCGCCGTCGCCTTCGGCCTCCTCGACCCACGGCTCGGCGCTCTGATCGGCTGCTACCCCGTCGGCGTCGCCCTCGTCGCGTGGTCGTCGGTGGACGCCACACGGGCGTACTGGTGGTTCCCCGCCGTGAACACCGTCGTCGGCGCGCTCATCACGATGGGCGGGCTCTGGAGGCTGGTCCATGGCTGACGGTGACGACGGTGCGTTCGCGCCCGCGGCGTCGACGCGGACGCCGACCCGCCCCGAGATGCAGGCGCGTCTCGACGCCCTCGTCCGCGACAACCGCTTCACCATCGCCGTCGTCTTTCCCGTCGTCGGCGCCGTCCTCCTCGTCGCAAGCGCGGAGGGTCTCCTCCCCCCGCCGCTTTCGTTCGATCCCTTCCTGATCCTGCTGGGGACGCTCGTCATGCGGTCGCCGTTGCTCGTCGGGTTGGCGCCGCTGATCGACCGCCGGGCAGCGGTAGGGATCGCTGGCCTCGCCGTCTACGCCTACGCCATCGAGTTCGTCGGCCTGCGGACCGGGTGGCCGTACGGCGACTTCCACTACGTCATCGACCTCGGGCCGACCGTCGCAGGCGTCCCGGTCGGACTGCCCGTCTTCTTCCTGCCGCTGGTGTGTAACGCCTACCTGCTCTGCCTGCTCCTTCTCGGCGACCGGGCGCGGTGGGCGCGGATTCGTCTTCCGGTCGTGATCGCGACTGTTGTCGCGATGGATCTCGTCCTCGATCCCGGCGCGGTGGCGCTGGGGTTCTGGACCTATCCCGGGAGCGGCCCGGTGTACGGCGTCCCGCTCTCGAACTTCGCGGGGTGGGTGTTGTCCGCGACGGTGACGGTTCTCGTCCTCGATGCCGTCCTCGACCGCACCGCGCTCCTCGACCGACTGGAATCCTGCGAATTCGCGCTGGACGACCTGGTGAGTTTCGTCCTGCTCTGGAGCGCGGTCAACGTCTGGTTCGGGAACTGGGGGGCGGCGGCCGTCGGCGGGCTGTTCGGGGTGGGGTTGCTTCGGACTGAGCGATTCGATTCGACGCCGTTCGTGCCGCCGAGACTTCGGTGAGGCGGCGGGAAGACGCGGCGGATCGGATCGGTCGCTGAGAGTCGACGCCGTTCGTGCCGCCGAGACTTCGGTGAGGCGGCGGGAAGACGCGGCGGATCGGATCGGTCGCTGAGAGTCGACGCCGTTCGTGCCGCCGAGACTTCGGTGAGCAAGCGATCCGAGAGCGTCGTCAGGTGAGCCGCCGGAGACCCTCGACGGCGCCTTGCAGGAGGCGCCGGCCGATCCCACGATTCGGTTCGTGGGCGTGCCCGTGTCCGGCACCGGGGTCCGGATCGCCGGACGCGTCCGGGACGCAACTCACCCGTCGGAACACGATTTCGGGGTCGCGGTTCCACGCCCAGTGCCAGCGCGTCCGGGCCACGAGCGCGAGTTTTCGGAGCGTTCCGATCTGTGGCGTCGTGGACAACACGTCGTAGTCACGCTCGCGGATCAGGCGGTGGTGATCGGCGTAGAGGACTGCGGCGACGAGCACCGGAAACTGGCAGTCTCTGGGGAGAGATTCGATGCCCGCCACCCCCTCGCGGTAGAGCGCCTCCGTCCGACGGAGTTCGCGCTCCATCGCCCGGCGGAACCCATGACTCATCTCGAAGTTCCGGAGGGCGGCCTCCGAGACACCGTACTCGGACAGCGTCTCCATCGGCAGATAGATCCGGTCCCGTTCCACGATGTCCTCGCGCACGTCACGCAGGAAGTTCGAGAGTTGGAACGCCTCGCCGAGCGCCGTCGCGTGCGGAAGCGCCCGTTCGGGGTTCTCGGGGTCCATCACTGCCGTCATCATGCGGCCCACCGCCGCCGCGGAGCCGTCCATGTACGCCCGGAGTTCCGCGAACGTCTCGTAGCGGTCCTTGGTCACGTCGGTCAGCATCGCGTCGACGAACGTGTTCACGTCCGAGTCGGCGATTCCGTGGGTCTCGCGAAGGTCGGCGAAGGCGTCGAGCACCGGATCGTCCGTCGGTTCCTCGCCGAGCGCCGCCGCCCGGAGTCGTTCGAGTTCGGCGCGCTGTTCGGCGGGCGGGACACCGTCGGCGTCGTCGACCACCTCGTCGGCAACCCGGAAGAAGGCATAGAGGACGTACGTCGCTTCCCGAACCCGTTCGGGAAGGAAGCGAGTCGCGAGATGGAACGTCTTCCCCGTCCGCCGCTGGATGGCTTTCCCGCGGGCGACGCCGTCGTCGCTCACCATCGGTCGTTCCCCCCGCCGTTCGTCCCCTGTAGTGTCGGCGTACCGACCCCCGACTGGCCGGGACGTGTCGAAGCTGAATCGGAGACCCTCATGTCACCAGAACGTGTCGCTGCAGTCGTAGACGACCCCGTGGTTCGGACAGACGTACTTGCAGTGACGGCGGTGCATCGCCGTCTCACAGTGAGGGCAGGGTCGCCCGCGCCGAGCAGACATACCCTTATATATCTCCCACATCGACATGACTGTTCCGCCGGCAGGGGATTCGATGTCCGGATCGAAACGTTTCGCGTCGGGGAGTGTATATTTTTGAATCGGGGAGAAATTGACTGTCGAGATGATGGACGCCGAACGGAAACGGGTCGACAGTCGTTGCGTCAGCGCGTCTCGGGTGGCCGAATCAGTTCAGCACTCGGACCAGCCACAGGACTCGCACGTCTTGCAACCTTCGGAGTAGTAGAGGCTCATGGACCCACAATCCGGGCACTCGGGACTCTCGCCGGCGGCGAGGAGTTCCGCGGTGTCGTCGTCGGCTGTGGTCGCTGCCGCGGCGCCGCCGTCGGCCTCGGGCGAGTCGCCGGGCGTCGCTCGCGCCTCGGCCTTCTCCAGTTCGGTGAGGTTCTGCTGTTTGGGGTAGGGCCGGTCGATTTCGTCGTCGAGATAGCGGCGCATGGCCGTCCCGATAGCGTCGGGGATGGAGTTGATCTGTTCGCCCTTGTCCCACGCCACTTTGGGCGAGCGGATTCCCTGCAGTTCGGAGGCGATCTCGCTCGGATCGACGCCGGAGCGGAGGGCGGTCGAGATGGTCTTCGCCAGTGCTTCGGTGAAGGAGGCGGTGAAGCCGCCGGAGTTGCCGATGTTGGCGAAGAGTTCGAACGGCCGCCCGTCCTCGTCCTCGTTGATGTTGACGTAGAGTTTCCCGTAGCCGGTGTCGATACGCTGGGTGACGCCGTGGAGCACGTCCGGCCGCGGACGCTTGGTGCCGAGTTCGCGCTCGCCGTCGGCGGCCGCGAGCAGGTTCTCGAGCTCCTGATCGAGCGCGGCCTGCACGTCCTCGTTGTCGAGGAAGCCCTCGATACCGCCGAACACCTCTTCGATCTGTTCGACGAGCGCCTCCGCGGCCTCGCCCTCGTCCGAGAACTCCGTGTTCTTCGCGCGGGTGGTCAGCACCTGCTTCGAGCGCGTGCCGTCGCGGTAGACGGTGACGCCCTTTCCGCCGTGTTCGTAGATGTAGCGGTACACTTCGTCCATGTCCTCCACCGACGCACTGTTGGGGAAGTTGCAGGTCTTCGAGATGGCGGAGTCGACGCCCTCCTGACACGCACACTGGACGGCGGCGTGTTCCTTCCCGGCGAGGTCGCCGGTCACGACGAACAGTTCGCCGATGGCGTCCGGCACCGTCTCCAGCCCTTCGACGCCGTCGAACGCGTTGGTGGCCATCTGCTCCTGTGCCTCCTCTTTCACCGCGTCGATGTCGAGGTCGTTGGCCTCCAGCGTCCGCAGGAAGTAGTCGTCGAACTCGACGAGCATCTCGTCGCCCTGCACGTCGTCGGAGACGTTCTTGTAGTAGGCGACGTTGTAAATCGGCTCACAGCCGCCGGTCGTGTTGCCGACCATCGACGTGGTGCCCGTCGGGGCGATGGTCGTCGTGTTGTGGTTGCGGATCGGGAAGCCGTCCGCCCACTCGTCGGCGTCCAGTCCCGTGTGGTGTTCGAACCACTTGCGGTAGCGGGTGGGGTCGGCGTATTTCGAGTCGTTCCAGTCCTCGAAGGACCCGCGCTCCTGTGCGAGTTCGTGGGAGGCCCACTTCGACTCGTGGTTGATGTGGGTCATCAACTGCCGGGCGACTTCGTTGCCCGTGTCGCTCCCGTAGCGGATGCCGAGCTGGACGTACAGCTGGGCCAGCCCCATGACGCCGAGCCCAATTTTGCGCATCTCGCGCACCTTCTGCTCGATCTCCAGCACCGGGAAATCCGACATCGTGACGACGTTCTCGAGGAACCGGGTACCGTAGTCGATGCGGTGATCGAAGGCTTCCCAGTCCATCGCCTCGTCGAGGAACGCCTCGACCGCCTCGGCCTGCGAGTCGTACTCGTCGGCGTGTTCGTCGGCCCAGACCCGCCAGTCCGGCGCGTCGAGGTCTGCGAGCGTCGAGAGGTTGATGTGACCGAGGTTACAGGCCTCGTACTCCTCCAGCGGCTGTTCGCCGCAGGGGTTCGTGGCGAGGATGCGGTGGTCCGGATGCTCCTCCACGTCGAAGGAGTGCTGCTTGTTCACGCGTTCGAGGTAGATGACGCCGGGTTCGCCGTTCTCGTGGGCCCCCTCGACGATGTCCTCCCAGAGCACCTCGGCGGGCATGGAGAGTTCCTCACCGACTTCGACGTACTCGCCGAGGTCGAACATCTCGTAGAGTTCCTTCGTCTCGGCGGTGGCGATGTGCGCCTCGCCCGTGCGCGGGTTGGTGAACGTGAACTCCTCGCCCGCCTGCAGCGCCTCCATGAAGTCGTCGGTGACGCCGACGGAGATGTTGAAGTTGGAGAGGTGGCCCTCGACGGCGTTGCGGAGGTGTTTCGGCACTCTCCCTTCGTCGTCGATGAGTTCGCGGGCTTCCTCGAGTGCGTCCTTGAAGCTCGTGTGCGTGTAGTCGTCGGGGTCGTTGAGGCGGAGCGTGTGCGCGAGCGAGACGTCTTTGTTTTTCGCGTGGATGAATTGGATCACGTCCGGGTGTGAGACGCGCATGACGCCCATCTGGGCGCCACGGCGAGCGCCGCCCTGCGCGATGGTCTCGCACATCTGGTCGAACGTGCGCATGAACGTGATGGGGCCGGAGGCGATGCCGCCGGTGGAGCCGACGGGGTCGCCGTAGGGGCGCAGGCGCCAGAAGGCGTAGCCCATGCCGCCGCCGGACTGGAACACTTGTGCGGCTTCCTTGGCCGTCTGGTGGATGTCGTCGATGTCGTCGTCGGGGGAGTCGACGAAACAGGCCGAGAGCTGCTGGAGTTCGTCGCCCGCGTTCATCAGCGTGGGCGAGTTGGGCATGAAGGAGAGGTCTTCCATCAGCGTCTCGAACTCGTCGCGCGTCTCCTCGACGACGGTGCGTACCTCGTCGGGGAGTTCGGGAACGACCGTCTCGTAGGCGAACTTGTTGACGTTGTAGACGGAGAGGGTCGTCTCGGCGTCCGCGTCGGCGGTCGTCCCTTTCCCGAACACCTCGGCGGCGAGTTCGTCACGCCGGGGGTGGTCCGGCTTCAACTGGTCGGGCGTGACCGTAATCTCCACGTCCTGCTTGCGCGCTTCGAACACCGCCTCCGCGAGGGCGATATTCTTCGCGACACGGGGGAAGAGGTCTTCCTGATCCTCGATCAGGTCCCCGTTCGCGTCCTTGCGAAGATAGCGTGCCGGGAGGATGTTGTGATAGGCGTTGGCGGTGAGGCGGTCCTCCAGTGTCTCCCCGTTCGTGCGTTTGATCGGCAACTCCAGTTCGGTGGCGTCGATGTCGTGCGTACTCATGTGTTGGTCGTCATGGTGATCGGTTCGCGGCCCTGTCCCCTAGCCCCCCCGGGGTCGGGTGGGTCCGGTAGCTGGCTCGTATCCGCGCGTGTGTGACGATTGCTGTAAGTGGAATCGGGGGTGTAAAGGCGTTGGTTCCGCTCGCCAATCTATCCGATTCCTGTCCACTTCGTGGGATCGAGTGCGGCGCGAAGCCGCATACACGACTCCATCATCACTTCCCAACGCATATAACGGTATGTAGACCGAAGTGAAAGTGAAATACGAGAACTGAAATCCCCCGACAACGTGGGAGAATCCAGTCGAACGGAAGGGGGGTCGCTGAGGCGGGTGAGAGCACGCCTCAGGATTGACAGGGTGTCAATACATCTCGTGGGTCACGGCCCGTCCCTGCGGCCGGTCCAGCATTACATATCCAGATTCTGATATGGGTGAGCCTGCCCCGAACGGCGGGCTACTGCCCACAGACTTATGCGCCCGCTGTGAGTGCATATCGGATATGTCGCTCACGTCTCAGGTAGCGCTGCAGTTCGGCGGTGTCCTCGGCGGGCCGCTCGGACAGTTACTGCTGACCATCGTCGTCATCGGTGTCGTCATCGTCGTCGGTCGTGTCGTCCTGAAAATCGCGTGGCGGCTGGTGACAATCGCCGCCCTCGTCGTCGGTCTCCTCCTGCTGGCATCGATGTTTCTCGCCTAGGCCGTCGCGTCCGGCGTCCGGGCGCGACGCAGGAAGTTGTCGATGACGTCGTGGCCGGCGGCCGTCAGGACGCTCTCGGGGTGGAACTGCACGCACTCGATGGGGTACTCGCGGTGGCGAATCCCCATGACGAGATCGGTGTCCTCGTGGGCAGTCGTCGCCGTCACCTCGAAACAGTCGGGGACGCTCGTCGCCACGAGCGAGTGATACCGACCGGCCTGAAAGCCCTGTTCTAGCCCGGCGAAGACACCCTCGCCGTCGTGGTCGACGGGGTAGGCCTTGCCGTGGATCGGTTCCGGGGCGTGGCCCACGGTCCCACCGTAGGCGTAGACGGCGGCTTCGAGGCCGAGACAGACGCCGAGTGTCGGAATCGTCTTGCTGACCTCCAGCAACACGTCGTTGGTCACGCCCACGTCTCGTTCGTTTTTCGGGTGGCCCGGCCCGGGGCTGACGACGATGGCATCGGGATCGACCGCCCGCACCTCCTCCAGCGTGGCGGTGTTTTTCAACACCTCGACGGCGATGGGTTCGCCCGTCACCGGATCGGGGTGGTCGGAGATGTACTCGACGAGATTGTACGTGAACGAGTCGAAGTTGTCGACGACGAGGACTTTCATCGCGACACCTCCGGGGCCGCCGTCTCGATGCGCTCGATGGCGTCGAGGACGCCCCCCATCTTCTGTTCGGTCTCCTCGTACTCGCTCGCGGGGTCGCTGTCGGCGACGATACCTGCACCCGCCTGCACCGTGATGCGGTCCGGATCGCCATGCTCGATAGTCGCCGTCCGGATGACGATGGCGAACTCGGCGTCGCCGGACCACGAGTAGTAGCCGACGCCGCCGCCGTAGATGCCGCGAGGTTCGCGTTCGAGCGCGTCGATGATCTCCATCGCACGCACCTTCGGGGCACCCGTGAGCGTCCCGGCAGGGAAGGTCGCGCGCGTGGCGTCGAAGGCGTCGAACGGCGGGGAACGCTCGCCGCCCGCGCCGGGGCCAGCGTCCGCGCCTGCGAGCCGCCCCGTCACCGTCGATTCGATGTGCTGGACGTGGGAGTATTTGAGGACGTTCATGAACTCCTCGACGCGGACGGAGCCCGGTTCGGAGACGCGGCGCACGTCGTTGCGCGCCAGGTCGACGAGCATCGTGTGTTCGGCGCGCTCTTTCCCATCCGCGAGCATCTCGCCCGCGAGTCGGCGGTCCTCGACCGGACTCGTCCCGCGCGGACAGGTGCCTGCAATGGGGTTCGAGACGACGCGCTCGCCCTGCACCGACACCAGCGTCTCCGGACTCGCGCCGACGATGGAGCGGTCACCGTGGCGCAGGAGGTACATGTACGGCGAGGGGTTAACCTCGCGGAGCGACGCGTAGAGACCGAGCGGGTCTATCTCGCCCGTCAACTCACGCTTCCGCGAGATGACGCCCTGATAGATGTCGCCGTCGAGGACGTGTTCTTTCGCCGTTCGCACCGCGTCCTCGTACTCCTCGCGCGGACCGACGGTCTCGTCGGCGCGCACGAATCCACCCGTCTCCGGATCGTCCGCGTCGGCGAGTGTCTCCTCGATCGCCGCGGCCTCCTCGACGAGCGCATCGTACACCGCGCCGGGGTCGGCGTCGGGGTCGACGACGGGCGTGAAGACGAGTTGGATGGCATCCTCGGCGTGATCGAAAGTGATCGTCCGCGTCGTGAGGACGAACTCGGCGTCCGGGACGATGGGATCGGGACGCTCGACACCCACCTCGTCGAGCCAGAGGTCGTAGACGGCATCGTAGGCGAGGAAGCCGACGAGGCCGCCGTCGAGATGCTGGCGGTCGGCTTCGGGGAAGCCGACGCGGTCGAGGTTCGGGAGCGCGGTCCGGAGGGCGTCGAGAACGTCGCCCTTACCGTCCAGCCCCGCCATCTCGGCTACCAGTTCGGCGGCTCGGCCATCCAGTGACTCGACGGTCACATCGCTCCCCGTCACGGAGACGACGGCGTCGGGGTCGTAGCCGACGAAGGAGTAGCGTGCGTGGCGGTCCGCTCCTTCGCCGTCGGCGGTGAACGCCCCTTCCGGATCGCTAGAGGGCGTCTTCTCCGCGCTCTCCAGCAGGAAGCCGTAGTCGCTGTGGCCGTCGAGGGCGGCGTAGGCCGAGAGGGGTGTCGTCTCCGCGTCGAGCGTGACGGCGAGGCGGACGACGACTGGCCCCGTCCGGTCGGTCAGCAGGTCGACGAAGGCCGACCGGTCGTGCTCCGGCGTCATGCGGACACCTCCACCGCCGCGTTGCGGACGAACGAGCGGACGGCTTCGTGATCCTTCTCGCCACCGCTACGCTCGACGCCGCTCGACACGTCGACGGCGTAGGGATCGACCGTCCGCACCGCGTCGGCGACGTTCTCGGGCGTCAGGCCACCGGCGAGGACGACCGGCGTCGCGCAGTCGTCGATCAGCGCGCGTGCGGCGTCCCAGTCGTGGGTCTCGCCCGTCCCGCCGGCGCCGTCATCGGTCGTGGAGTCCAGCAGGATGGCGTCGGCGACGCCGTCGTAGCGACGGACGCGGTCGGTGTCGGCCGCGTCGACGGCGGTGATCACGTCGGCGCGCGTCTCGCGGCGGACGTAGCGAATGTCCGCATCGTCGAACTCGCCGTGCAACTGGATCGCGTCGGGCGCGACGGCGCCGGCGAGTTCGACCGCGCGGGTCGCGGAGTCGGGCATCGCCACCAGCACCGTCGAGAGGAACGGTGGCGCGGCAGCGACGAGGTCGGCCGCGCGGTCCGGCGCCACCTCACGGGGCGTGTCGACGGATACCTCGGTGACGATGCCGACGGCGTCGGCGCCGGATTCGGCCACCGCCCGGAGGTCCGCCTCGTTCGTTACGCCACAGATCTTCGACCGGACCATCGACTCAGGCACCCCGCAGGTCGTCGAGTTTCGCCGCGGCGGCGCCGGAGTCGATGGCCTCGCGGGCGGCGTTGACGCCCGACTGGAGGTCGTCGACCGCGCCGGCGACGTAGATGGCCGCGCCGGCGTTCGCGAGGATGATGTCGCGTTTCGCCCCCGTCACGTCGCCCTCGACGATGCCGCGCAGGTCGGCCGCGTTCGCCTCGGGTCCGCCGCCAGCGACGGCCTCGATGGGCGCCCCTTCGAGGCCGAGGTCGGCGGGCGTCAGCGTGTACTCCGTCACCTCGTCGCCGTCGACCTCCGCGACGGTCGTCGCGTCGTGGAGCGTGATTTCGTCCATGCCGGAGCCGTGGACGACCATCGCTCGGTCCACGTCCATCCGCGCGAGCGCCTGGGCGAGGACGGGCACGAGGTCGGGGTCGTAGACGCCGACCACCTGCGCGTCGGCGCCGGCGGGGTTGGTCAGCGGTCCGAGCACGTTGAACACCGTCCGCATTCCGAGTTCCTTCCGCGGGCCGATGACCGCCTTCATCGCCGGGTGGAAGACGGGTGCGAGCATGAAGCCGATGCCGTCGCGCTCGATGGCTTCCTCCACTGCCGGCGGTTCGGCCTCGACGTTCACGCCCGCGACTTCGAGCACGTCCGCACTCCCCGAGGAGGAGGAGACGGAGTAGTTGCCGTGTTTGGCGACGGCGACGCCGGCGCCCGCGGCGACGATGGCGCTCGTCGTCGAGACGTTGATCGTGTCGTAGTCGTCGCCGCCGGTACCGCAGGTGTCGACGAGCGGCGACCGGTCGGGCGCGATGGTCCGCGCCGCGTCGCGCATCCCCTGCGCGAAGCCGGCGATCTCCGTCTCCGTCTCGCCTTTCGCCCGGAGCGCCGCCAGCAACGCCCCGATCTGGGCTTCGGTCGCCTCCTCGAAGACGGCCCGGGATGCGTCCCGGGCCTCCTCCTGTGTCAGATCCTCACCGTCGGTGACGCGCTCGATATAGTCCTGCATGGATGAACACCAGTGTATTACTTCGGGTTACGATGAACAAATCTATACATCGTCTTAAACCTGTCGTCGGGACGGCGAGCGATCCGCCACCACCGTCGACGGATCGTCTCACGGGAGACGAAAGTCGCCGACACCGACGATGCTGGCTAATAGTTCCCTCGGAATCGCCTTGCGAAGCCCCGTTCCGAAAGGTTCAATTAGTGCCCGGGGATACGTTTGGATGCGTTCGAAAGCACGTCACGACCGGGTTGGTGGTCTAGTCTGGTTATGACACCTCCTTGACATGGAGGAGGCCGGCAGTTCAAATCTGCCCCAACCCATTTTCTGATTCCTCGCAACGACGAGCGGTGCGAGACGTGAACGGAGTGAGCGTCTCGATATGGCGAACGGCGGGGCCGTGAGCCAGCGAGGAGTCCGTGGAATCGAAAATGGGCCGGGAGATCTGTCCCCAGAGGACGAGCGAAGCGATGTCCTCATGGTTCAAATCTGCCCAACCCATTTCCTCTTCGCCGGGCGATTACTCCTCGTTACTCACTCTTCCATAGAGCGCCAAACTCGCGGTGAGAACTATCCATCCGAATCCGGCACCTACCGCTCCGCGTCACTCGCCGAGCAGCCGCACTGACCCACCGGTACTCTGAAAGGGGTGAATGCGCCGAAAGGGGGGGTGCCTCGTGTGGGGGAAGAGGCGATTGTCCGGTCTCCGGGCGTCAACGCCCAGTTCCGGCTTTTGCTCATTTCGAATTAACCGTATTGGTATAGCCGTCGAAACAGGAGACGATCAGAACGCGTCGGCTTCCCCTCGCACTTGCTCTTCCCCGGGAGCGGGGCCGGATCGGTCGTCGTAGTATTTGGAGCCGATGAACGCTTCGTCGAGATTCCGGAGTAGGGTGGTGTAGAGGGCGTCGACGGACCGGTAGCTGGTTTCGTCGGTCACCGTCAGAATCTCCTGGACGGTGAAGGAGTCTCCGGCCGGCGTCGTCAGCGTCACGTCACCCACCTGCTCGACGACCATCTCGTGTTCGACGGGGAAGCTACACGCCTGATCGAACAACTGGTGAGTCTCGGAGTAGCGCATCGGATCCATACAGACAACGATAATCAAAAAACGTTATGGATTCTTGACTAACCTCACCGAACGGGTGTGGCCACGCGTGCGGTCAGGAGATGTACCGGGTGTTATGCCGCGTCGACGCCGGTGAATTCGATGCGTGTGCCGCCGTCGTCGCTCTCGTCGACGGCGACGCTCCAGCCGTGTCCCTCCGCGATCTCCCGAACGATGCTGAGTCCGAACCCCGTCCCCTCGTCGCTCGTGGAGTAGTCCGAGTCGAACACGCGGCCGCGGTCGGCGTCCGGAATTCCGGGGCCGTCGTCCGCGACGTAGAAGCCGTCGGGCAGGTCGCCGACGGTGATCATTACGGCGTCACCGGACTGCGTCTGGGTGTCTGTCGACCCGTGTTCGACAGCGTCCTCGGGAGCCTGTGACTGAGTGCCCGTGGGGCCGTGCTCCACGGAGTTCCGCACGAGATTCTCCAGCAACTGCTGGAGTCGGCTCCGGTCGGCGACGACCGTCGATTCGGTCTCGACTGCAAGCGTCGCCTCGCCCGTTTCGACGTGTCGCCAGCA
The DNA here is from genome assembly GCF_003856835.1 of Haloplanus aerogenes. Taxonomy (NCBI): domain Archaea; kingdom Methanobacteriati; phylum Methanobacteriota; class Halobacteria; order Halobacteriales; family Haloferacaceae; genus Haloplanus; species Haloplanus aerogenes. The sequence goes on along the minus strand of NZ_CP034145.1, from coordinate 2,535,991 downwards.
GTTCTCGACGGCGGTGCGGAGCGTGACGGCGTCCGGGTCGTCGATCCGATCCCCCTCGCGCGCGAGCGACAGGAGGTCGCCGACGAGACGCTGACACCGGCCCAGCGCGTGGGCGGCGTCGTCGAGGTTGGCGTCCGGGTCGTCGCCCGTGCGCGCCAGTTCGAGGCGTCCCTGCGCGACGTTCAGCGGGTTGCGGAGGTCGTGGCTGACGAGGCTGGTGAACCGCTCCAGCCGGTCGTTCTTCCGTTCGAGTTCCTTCGCACGTCGCTTGCGTTCGGTGATGTCACGGATGATGCCGACGGTGCCCTCGAACTCGCCGTCGGTGACGACGAGGGCGACGTGGCTCTCGCAGGTGATGGTCTCGCCGTCGGCCGTGACGATGTCCATCTCGAAGGTGCCTCGGTCGTCGTCGCCGGTCAGCAACGACCGGATCAGCCGGCGGCCCCGCTCGATGTCCGCCTCGTTCATCAGCATCGAGACGTGTTCGCCTTCGAGGTCGGCCCGATCGTAGCCCGTCCGGTCGGCGAGGCGGTCGTTCACGAAGGTGAAGCGGCCGTCGGTGTCGAGCCTGTAGACCGGGTCGCCCGAGGCTTCGACGATCCGCTCGTACCGACGGAGTTGCTGCTGGCGCTGTTTGCGGTCGGTGACGGCGCGCGCGACGCCCACAGCCCCTTCGACCGATCCGCCGACCGTTAGCGGCGTGAGTCGGTAATCCAACAGTGTGTGCCCGTGTCCGGGGAACTCGCCACCGATTTCGCCCCGGATCTCGTCTCGTTCCCCGTCGAGCAGCGCTTGGAACGGGTCGCTGTCGGCCTCCTCTCGGAGCCGCTGGATGAGCGTGCTTCGCTCACCTTCGAGGTCGGCTTTCGTCGTGCCGTAGAACTCGGCCAGATAATCGTTGACGAGTTCGAACCGCCCCTCCTCGTCGTAGACACAGACCGATTCGCGCATGGAGTTCACCATGTGTTCGTAGCGGCGGCGTTCGCGTTCCCGCCGTCTGCGCTCCGTGATATCGCGGACGACGCACACGTGTCCCTCGCCGTCGAGTGCCGCGAGCGAGATACGTTTCGAGTAGGTGCTCCCGTCGGCACGCACCCCGGTCGCCTCGCCAGTCCACGACGACCCTTCGGCCAGTTCCGGAAACGCCTCGGCTCGCAACCGCTCGGCCTCGTCGTCCGGCAACGTGCTGGTCCAGTGGGTGCCGGCTATCTCCTCCGGCGTCGTCCGGCAGATGTCGGCGTACGCCTCGTTGACCGAGACGTAGCGACCGTCCTCGTCGAGGAGGGCGATCCCCTCGTTCGCCGCCTCCATCGCCCGTGCCCGACGCCGCATCTCGCGTTCGGTGCGGTACTTCTCGACGTAGTTCGTCACCTTGTTCGCGAGCAGGGTGTACTGGTCGGTCCCGCGCTCTTTCTGGAGGTAGTCCGTGGCGCCCGCCGAGAACGCCTCGCTCGCGACCGTCTCGCTCCCCTTCCCGGTGAACACGATGAACGGTAAATTGGGGTGGTCCTCGCGGACGGTTTCGAGGAACTCGATGCCGCTCTGTCCTGGCATGTCGTAGTTCGAGACGATGCAGTCGACGCCCCCCTCGGCCACTCGCTCCAGCCCCACCGCTACGCTCCCGGCCGTCTCGACGCTGAGTCGTCCGTCCTCTCGCTCCAGAAAGGTGGACGCGAGATCCGCGAATGACGGGTCGTCGTCGACGTGGAGGAGCGAAATCTCGTCTAAGCGGATCGCTCCATCGGTCAGTGGCGTGCCCATCAAGCCCCTCCGCCGGAGATACTATGGGGGCCGATATCACTCGGGGTCCCGCCGGATCGGCGGCCTCGTAGCGACCCGTTCGGTGGCGGAGTATCGGCTGTCGAGCGTCGCGGAGTCCAGTTATCGTTCGCCGCATCGCCTTCGAACGTTCGACCGACGTGTAAGTATGTGCGTGACACGCCCGAAGTGGCGTGAATAGCGCACTTATATGTTACTCTGCAAATACAACGCGTTGTAATCGGATACCCGTCGTGAGGCCGCTCACCACCGTTCCGAGACGCGTTCGCCACCGGCGACTTCGGGGATGATCACGTCGTCGGCGCCGGCGTGGCGGGCGACGGATTCGTAGGTCTCGTCGCCGACGCGGACGACGACGGTCAGATCCGGCGCCAGTTGCGTCGCGAGGAGTGCGATCTGGATGTTCACGTTCGAGTCGTCGATGGCAGCGACGAGCGTGTCCGCTCGCTCGATTCCTGCGTCCCGAAGGATACCCTCGCGCCGGGCGTCACCTTCCACTCCCAACAGATCGGCGTCGAGAACGCGTTCGTACTGTGCCGGTTCGTGTTCGATCACGACGACGGCGCGGCCACGTTCGCGCGACCGCTCGGCGACCGTCCGGCCGAACATGCCGTAGCCGCAGATGATAGTGTGCTCGCTGACCGACGCCCGTTCTCGCTGATTTTTCACGCGTCTGAGTTCCTCCTGGATCTGCCCGCCGAACGCTGCCGTCAGCGCCGTCTCGCCCGTCCAGATGAGTGCGCTGACGAGCGCCACGCGCACGACGATGGCGAACGTCTTGACGCGGTCGACCGGTCCCGACGCAGACTGATAGTAGAGTTCGATGCTCGACGGATCGAGCAGCCAGAACGCCGCGTCGACGAGGCTGACGCCGCCGATGGCGACGAAGCCAGCGATGCCGGCGACGACGACGCCCACCAGCGTGACCACAGGACGGGCGACACGCCGGAGTAACCACCGGTTGGCGACGATGGGGACGTTCGAGCGGGTCACCACGGTCCTCTGGCCGTTTCGAACCAAAAGGGTGGACCTCGGTGCAAACGTTACCGGGTGTAGCGGCACCGTGTCACATGCCAGACGGCGGGAAGAAACAACTTTCAAGCCACCGCATGCACCACGTGTAGCTATGGATATTTCCGAGATTGCGACCTCCGAGTACATCGAAGTCGACGCGGACGAGCGGTTGGGCAAGGTCCGCTCGATCTTCGACCGCGAGAACCCCAAGGGCCTCATCGTCACGCGTGACGGCGAGTACGCTGGCGTGATCGGGGAACGCGACCTCGTTCGTTCGCAGATCGAGGACGACACCAAGGCCGGCGTGCTGATGAAGTCCGCTCCGCGGGTCGACCGCACGGAGGACGTGCGTGAAGTGGCCCGCGTCCTCGTCGAGGGCAACACCAAGGTCGCGCCCGTCTACGAAGGCGACAACCTCTGGGGGATCATCACGGCCGACGCTATCCTCGATGCGGTGCTCGACAGTCTCGACGCGCTGACGGTCGAACAGATCCAGACCGAGGACGTCGTCACCATCGGCGAGAAGGCCCACGTCGGGCAGGCGATCAACCGGCTACGCGAACACGGCGTCTCTCGGCTCCCCGTCGTCGACGACGACGACGGCTCGCTCACCGGCGTCCTCACCACGCACGACATCGTCGACTTCGTCGTCCGCAAAACCGACCGTCAGGGTCGGGGCGACCGCCGCGGCGACATCGACCGGATGCTCGATCTCCCTGTCTACGACCTCATGACGAATCCCGTCCTGACGACGACGGCCGACGAAACCGTCGAAGCGGCCGTCCGGACGATGCTCGACAACGACATCTCCGGTCTCGTCGTCACGTCGGACGGCGACACCGTCGGTGGCGTCCTCACCAAGACCGACGTGCTCCGCGCCCTCACCTTCACCGAGGAGGGTCAGATGGACGTGCAGATCACCAACGTCGCGCTCCTCGACACGATCAGCCGCGAGGAGATCGTCGAGGAGATCACCAACGTCGCGGACAAGTACCAGGAGATGCAGGTCCACCACGCCCACGTTCGCTTCCACGAACACAAGGAGAAACTCCGCGGGACGCCGCTGATCCAGTGTCAGATCCGCCTGCGGACGAATCGGGGGCAGGTCGCCGGCTCCGGCGAGGGCTACGGCGCCGATCACGCCTTCCACGTCGCCGCCGACACGCTCGAACGCAACGTCCTCGAACTGAAAGGTCTCATCGCCGACGAGCAGTACCGCGGGCAGCTCCTCCGGAAGCTCGGCGAACTATAACGTCTCCTCACCTGCGGCCAGTCCCTCGCCGGTGATGCGGAACGTCGCCGTCTCGCCGGCGGGCTTCGACCGATGCTTCTCCAGCGTCGCCCGTCGATTGCCGCCACGGAACCGATCCAACCGCACCACCGTCCCCGTCCAGTGATCGAGCGTGTGGCCGCCGAGCGCTCGCGACCGGTCGCCCTCGGGGTCGGTGAACACCTGATTCGTGACGACCGCCGCGAGGTCGTGTTTTCGCGCGAGCGAGAGCAGGTGCGTCACCTGCCGCCCCACGCGACGTAACGTCTCGCCCTCGTCGTCGTCGTGGCGTTCGAGGCGATAGAATCCCGTCGCGCTGTCGAGGACGATCAACTCGGCGCGCGGCGCGAAGTCGGCGGCATCGCGCACCGCCTCCTCCTGTTCCGCGAAGTCGTGGGCTTCGCTGACGACAATACGGGAGGTGACGGCGTCGAGGCCCTCGTCGTCCGCCTCGGCCGCCGCGAGCTGCTGGAAGCGATCCACCGAGAGCCCTTCCGTGTCGATGTAGACTGCCGTTCCCCCGCTCACGGCCACCTGCACGGCCGCCGAGAGCGCGAGGTTCGTCTTGCCGGCGGCGGGCGGGCCGTACACCTGCGTGACGGTGCCGCGCTCGAATCCTCCACCCAGCAGGTCGTCGAGGGGCGGGCAGCCGGTAGGTACTGGCTCGGACACAGGTTCTCTCGGTCGCTGTGGGTCATAAAGCCTCGACACTGCGGGGTGGGTGGCCACACCCTCCTCGCCCGCGCGACACGTTTTACCTCGCCGACGGCGAAGGGCCGCCGTGATCGTCGTCGCCACCGCCGATTTCGAGCTGTACCACGAGGTCGTCGACCTGCTCCGGGACCGCGGGGTGACGTTCACGACGGTCCAACCGGGCGACGACCTGCCCGAGGGGGCGTCGGTGGTCGTCGCCGCCCCCGACGACCCGGCACCGACGGACGCGGACGTGGAACGCGTCACCGCGACGGCCGCCGACGCCCGGCGCGCCGTCGACGAAGCCCTCGCGCTCCTCCGTGGCGGCGAGGGACGGACCGTCGTCGGCGTCGACCCCGGCACCCGCCCTGGCATCGCCGTCCTCTCCGGCGAGACGGTCGTCGCCGCGTTTCAGGTGCCCCTCGGCGACGCCGTCGACACCATCCGCCGGGAAGTCGAGGACGCCGTCGACCCCCTCGTCCGCGTCGGCGACGGCGCCCGCCTGCAGGGCGCTCGCCTCGTCAACGACCTCGACGACGTGACGGTCGAACTCGTCGACGAGACGGGGACGACGCCCTACCTCGGAACCGGAGCGCGGGGCATGGGCGACGTACTCGCCGCGGTCAACATCGCGCGACTGGAGGGCGAGGCCGTCGACTCCCGCGAAATCGACCCGACGGCCGGCGAACTCCAGCGGATCAAGGATCGCTCCCGGGAGGTGTCGACCGACGACCGGACCATCGACGACGCCCTCGCACGCCGGGTCGCCGCCGGCGACCTCACTGTCGAGGAAGCGCTGGACGAACACCGAGATTAGAGGCGGGCAATTGCCTCCACCTCCACGAGCATCGCGGGATCGATCAACCGCTCGACCTGCACCATCGTCGTCGCCGGACGTACGGTGTCGAAGAACTCGCCGTGGGCACGCCCGATCTCCTCCCAGTCGTCGATGTCGGTGACGAACAGACGGGTTCGCACCACGTCCGACAGCGACGCGTCGAGTGCCGCCAGCGCGTCCGCGACGTTCTCGATGGCCCGCACGGTCTGGGCGTAGGGGTCGCCGGGTGCGACGACCGCCCCGTCCTCGTCCGTCGCGGTGGTTCCGGAGACGTGGATCTCGTCGCCAGTGCGAACGGCGCGGGAGTAGCCGACGGTCGATTCCCACTCGGTACCGGACGAGACGTGTTCACGGTCCATGGATGGGTGTCGGCGCCGACACGCGAAACGCTTACTCCGGCGACGACGCCGACTCCGCGACCCTCGCCTCCGCCCGCCGCAGCACCTCGCGCACCGACAGGTCGGTCTCCCGAGCGACCGCCAGCGCGTCGTCGTACTCGGCGCTCACGTCGTAGACCCGGCCATCGGTGTCGGCGCCGATCTTCACCCGCACCTCGTGGGACTCGCCGTCGAGTTCGAGCGTCGCCGTCTCGAAGGCTCGCTCGGCGATCCAGCGGTGGCCGGCACTCCCCTCGCGCACGCCGAGCGTCCCCGTCTCCTCCGCGAGGCGGCGAGCGACGGCGTGGGCGTCGGCGGGGTCGACGACCACCTTGATCAGGTGGCCCGGCCGAGACTTCTTCATCGTCGTCGGGACGATAGACACGTCGCGCGCGCCCGCCTCGGCGAGCGTCTCCTGCAGACTGCCGAGCACTTCGGGGCTCACGTCGTCGACGTTGGTTTCCAATACCGAGATGGACTCCCGGCGCAGGCCGCCGTCGCCGTCGCCGACGAGCGCTCGGAGGACGTTGGGGTGATCGGGTACGTCGGCGTCGCCGGCGCCGTAGCCGACGGCGTCCACGTCGAGCGGCGGGAGCGCATCGACGCCGTCGGCGAGTTCCGCGAGGAGGGCCGCGCCTGTGGGAGTGAGAAGTTCGCGGTCGACGGGGCCGCCGCGGAGCGACCAGTCGGCACCGGCCGCGATTTCGGCCACCGCGGGCGCGGGGACGGGGTAGGTGCCGTGGCTCATCTCGACCGTGCCGCCGCCGGCCGAGATGGGCGTCGTCACCACCCGTTCGACTGCGAGGTCGTCGAGGAGGAGAACGGCACCCACCACGTCCGCGATGGCGTCGTCGGCGCCGACCTCGTGGAAGTGGGTGTCGTCGAGGTCGGTGCCGTGGACCGACGCCTCTGCCTCGCCGAGACGACGGAAGACGGCGAGCGCGTCGCGTTCGACGGCCGGCGGGAGATCTAGGTCCTCGACGAGGGCGACGACCTCGGCGTAGGTTCGGTTGGGACCGTGGCCTTCGGCGTGGGTGTGGCCGTGATCGTGTGAGTGGTCGTGACTGTGTCCGTCGTCGTGGTCGTGCGAGTGATCGTGCGAGTGGTCGTGACTGTCCGCTTCGGCAGACGTGTCGCCGTCGATCACCACGTCGACGGTCGTCGCCGCGATACCGGCCTTCGTCGTCGACCCGACGGCATAGTGTACGTCGAGGGCGTCTTCGACGGGGGCGAGGACGGCCGGATCGGCGCCGGCGGCGAGCAACGCCGCACAGAGCATGTCGCCGCTCGCTCCCATGCGGCCGTCGAACGCGAGCGTCTTCATACGGGTCGCTCGCACCCGACGGCCAAACGGTTTGCGACTGCCCCGGTGGACCCGTCGACCGCGCCGGACTCACAGCCCACCGGCGGATCGGTAGGGGTTTGTACACCCCACTCATATGCTATCGTATGACATGGCCCGAGCCGACCCGCCGGCACGTGGTTCCGGGTAACAACAAACTTATCCCGCGCCACCGCCGAAACACGACCATCCTCGCGGGTATATCATGAACGAAGTGCAACTCGAAGTGGCGAAAGCGTACCCGAACGACTCGGGACGCGGCATCGCCCGACTGGACCCCGACACGTTGCTTCACCTGAAGCTGTCGCCAGGTGACATCATCGAAATCGAGGGGGCCGACCGAACGGCGGCGAAGGTGTGGCGTGCCGACCGACAGGACTGGAACACCGACACGGTTCGGATCGACGGGTTCACGCGGCAGAACGCCGACGTGGGCATCGGCGAACGCGTCACTATCCGGAAGGCGGAGGCGACGAAAGCCGAGAAACTCGTCCTCGCGCCGCCGGAGGAGGCGAGCGTCCAGTTCGGCTCCGACGCCGCCGGCATGGTGAAACGCCAGATCCTGAAGCGGCCGGTGGTCGAACGCGACATCGTTCCCGTAATGAGCAGTACGAACCACCCGTTCATGCGGTCGCCGGGGCAGGCCATCCCGCTCATCGCCGTCGAAACCGAACCCGACGGCGTCTGTCTCGTGACGGAGGACACCGAGGTCGAACTTCGTGAGGAGCCGATTTCCGGCTTCGAGAAGACCGGAGGCGGCATCACGTACGAGGATATCGGTGGCCTGCAAAACGAGATCCAGCGGGTCCGGGAGATGGTCGAACTCCCGATGAAGCACCCGCAGATCTTCAAGAAACTGGGAATCGAACCCCCGCAGGGCGTCCTCCTGCACGGCCCGCCGGGGACCGGGAAGACCCTGCTAGCCAAGGCCGTCGCCAACGAGACTTCCGCGAGTTTCTTCTCTATCGCGGGCCCCGAGATCATCTCCAAGTACTACGGCGAGTCCGAACAGCAGTTGCGCGAAATCTTCGAGGACGCCAAAGACGAGTCGCCGTCGATCATCTTCATCGACGAACTCGACTCCATCGCGCCCAAGCGCGAGGACGTGACCGGCGAGGTCGAACGCCGGGTCGTCGCGCAGTTGCTGACGATGATGGACGGCCTCGAAACCCGTGGCCAGGTCATCGTCATCGCGGCCACGAACCGTGTCGACTCCGTCGACCCCGCGCTCCGTCGACCGGGCCGGTTCGACCGCGAGATCGAGATCGGCGTGCCCGACGAGGAGGGTCGCAAAGAGATCCTCCAGATTCACACCCGCGGGATGCCGCTCTCGGACGACGTGAGCCTCGATCACCTCGCGGACGAGACCCACGGCTTCGTCGGCGCCGACATCGAGAGCCTGACGAAGGAGGCGGCGATGAAGGCACTCCGCCGCTACCTCCCCGAAATCGACCTCGACGAGGAGGACATCCCGCCGAGCCTCATCGACCGCATGATCGTCAAGCGCGACGACTTCGGCGGCGCGCTGGGCGAGGTCGAACCCTCCGCGATGCGGGAGGTGCTGGTCGAACTCCCGAAGATCACGTGGGACGACGTGGGTGGGTTGGAAGACCCCAAACAGAACGTGAAGGAGGCGGTCGAGTGGCCGCTCTCCTCTCCCGAGAAGTTCGACCGTATGGGGATCGAACCCCCGAAGGGTGTCCTGCTGTACGGTCCGCCGGGGACGGGCAAGACGCTGATGGCGAAAGCGGTCGCCAACGAGACCAACGCCAACTTCATCAGCGTGCGCGGCCCGCAGTTGCTGTCGAAGTGGGTCGGCGAGTCGGAGAAGGCGATCCGGCAGACCTTCCGGAAGGCCCGGCAGGTGGCGCCGACGGTCATCTTCTTCGACGAACTCGACTCCCTCGCGCCGTCGCGCGGGAACGAGGTGGGCAACAACGTCTCCGAGCGCGTGGTCAATCAGCTTCTGACCGAACTCGACGGGCTGGAGGAGATGGGCAACGTCATGGTCATCGGGGCGACCAACCGCCCCGACATGATCGACCCCGCACTCATCCGTTCGGGCCGGTTCGACCGCCTCGTGTTCATCGGCGAACCCGAACAGGAGGGCCGCGAGCAGATCCTGAAGATTCACACGCAGAACTCGCCGCTCGCACCCGACGTGAGCCTGCGCGAAATCGCCGAGATCACGGACGGCTACGTCGGCTCCGATCTGGAGAGCATCGCCCGGGAGGCGGCGATGGTCGCCCTGCGCGAGGACGACGCGGCCGAAGAAGTCGAGATGCGGCACTTCCGGCAGGCGATGGAGAACGTTCGACCCACCATCACCGACGACATCATGGACTACTACGAACAGATCGAAGAGCAGTTCAAAGGCGGCGGTGGCGAGAGCTTCGCCGGTCGCGGCAGCGGTGGCCGGATCGGCTTCCAGTAGGCCGACTCTGCCGGAGTATTTTTATCTCGGCTTCGCCCATCCACCAGCGTGGCTTGGGACCCGACGCTGTACACGGTCGTCGGCGTTTCGGCAGCCGTCCTGTTTTTCCTGATCGTGCTGGCCGGCTGGCAGTACCGGAGCGAGCCGGTGTCGAAGGCGTTTCTCGCTCTCATCTCGACGATCGGTGGGTGGATCCTCCTCTACGCGATTGGACTGGGATTCACGACGCTCGATGCCCAGCTCGTCTGGCAGCGCGCCGCCCTCGCCATCGGTGGGCTCGTCCCAACGCTCTGGTTTCTGTTCGCCGTCCAGTACACGAACCACGAGACGTGGCTCACCCGACCGGTCCGTGCGATCATGATTATCGATCCGCTCGTGTTCGGCCTGTTGACGCTCACGAATCCGTCACACGGACTCATCTGGACGGACACGGCGCTCGTCACCTACGGTTCTCTCCACGCACTCGAGTTCACGTTCGGGCCGATGTACCTCCTCCACCTCGGGTACGCGTACGTCGTAACGCCCATCGGGTTCGGCCTGCTGGCGCTCGCCGCCGTTCGGTCGACGCTGTATCGGACACAGGCCGGCCTGCTCGTTCTCGGGGCCGTCCCGCCGCTCGTGGCGAACGGCGCGTTCTCGCTGGGTATCGAACCGGCCTTCTTTCCGCCACTCGACTACACGCCCTTCGCGTTCATGGTCACTGGTCCCTTCTTCGTACTGGCGCTGTTTCGGTTCGACCTGCTCGAACGCGTTCCCGTCGCACACAAACGAATCATCGCCGACGCCGACGACGGGTTCGTCGTTCTCGACGAGGATGAACGCGTCGTGACGGCGAATCCGGCCGCGGAGCGCATCCTCGGTGGCTCGGTGACGGGACGACCGATTCGGGCACCCGTCCCCGAACTGGCCGACTTCGACCCCGACACGTTCGAGGGACGAACGCTGACGGCGGTGGTCGAACACACGCAACGAACGTACGATCTGACCTGCTCGGAACTGTCGGACGGCCACGGACGGGTCGTGGGATACGTCCTCCGGTTCCATGACGTGACGGACCGACACCTGTACCAACAGCGGCTGAAAGTCGTCAACCGGGTGTTGCGTCACAACCTCCGCAACCGGATGAACGTCATCAGCGGCTGGGCGGACGAAGTGACCGAAAGCGACGATCCGGAGATTGCGGCGGCCGGGGAGCGTATCGCCGAGACGGCGGCGGGATTGACCCAGTTGGGTGAACAGGCCCGGCTACTGGTGGAGACTGCCGAGGATAGCGGTCACGACGTGCGATCCGTCGCCGTCGACGCGCACGTGACTCCCCTGATCGAGCGTGCCCGAGAGGAGCATCCGGACGTGCGCATCGAATCGGCCATCAGTCCGGGTGTGACAGTGACCGTCCCTTGGGCCAAGCACCTCACGGCGGCCGTCGGGAATCTGCTCGACAACGCCATCAAACACAACGACGCCGAACGGCCGTCTGTTCGGATCACTGCCGAAGCGACGGACGGGGCGGCTCCCTACGTCCACATCCGCGTCGCCGACAACGGACCGGGAATCCCGGAAACCGAACGCGAGGTGTTGCGGAAGGGCACGGAAACGCCGTTGGAACACGGAAGCGGGCTAGGACTCTGGCTGGTGTACTGGATCGCGACGATGTCCGGCGGCGAAGTCACGTTCGAAGCGAACGAGCCACGCGGGAGCGTCGTGACACTCGCCCTGCCGTCGGGAGACTAGCATGGGTGTCGTAACTTCCGATAGATGGTCGCTGGCATGGCCCGGCGAGCGTCCCTCGTGATGTCCGATACTCGCGCCTGGACCCGTGCGTATTAGTGACTCGTTGGCATACTATCCAGTGGAAGGGTGGCTCAGTGGTAGAGCGTCCTCGCCGGCCGTCGGCACCGGCCGACGGTCAGCGAGGAAGTCGACCGGACTCCGGTCGACACACGGCTTCGCGTGGTTCGAATCCCGCCCCTTCCACTACGAATTTCGCGGAGAGCGAGCCGTACGGACGTCCGCGCCGTCGCGGACCATATCTTCACAGCGAGGACACACACGAGGTTCGTCCACGCCGTCGGGGGTGAACACCCGGGCGTAGTCACGGGTGACGAACGCACCACAGTTCTGGCACTCGGGCATACGGCACGGAATTCCCGTCAGATTTTACATAAGTCTTGGGGCCAGATCGCACTTCCTCGTCCCCGAACGGGTCGAAAGTAATTTTAATAACTTCTAGTAATTAGCGGGTATGGAACTACCCACGCCGCAGGATCTGCGGGAGCGGCGAACCTCGCTGGATCTGACCCAGAGCGCGCTCGCGGAGATGGCAGGCGTCTCCCAGCCGTTGATCGCGCGGATCGAAGGCGGGGACGTCGACCCACGGCTCTCGACGCTCCGCCGCATCGTCTCGGCGCTCGACGAGGCGGAAGGCGGTGTCGTGCGCGCGGAGGACCTGATGAACGAGACGCTGGTCAGCGTCGCGCCCGACGATTCCGTGGCCGACGCCGAACGCCGGATGGAGGAAGCGGCGTTCTCGCAACTGCCCGTCCTGCAGAACGGGCTTCCCGTCGGCTCGATCAGTTTCAGCGACATCCGTCGTGCGGGCGAGAACGTCGGCCAGAAAGCCGTCGCCGAAATCATGAGCGAACAGTTTCCGACCGTCTCGCGAGAAGACTCCGTCGACAAGATCAGTAACCTGCTCGACTACTACAAGGCCGTCATCGTCACCGACGGCGGCGAAGCCGTCGGTATCATCACCGAAGCCGACATCGCGGCGGAACTCTCCTGAGGTTCATATACCGGGACGCGGCCACCGTCCCCGTGACCTGACTGCGAGTCGGGGCCGGTCCGCGGTTGCGTGTCCAGCCCGTCCCGACGACTGCGCGGACACCTGCTCGCTTACAGATCCAGACTCCGGATGGCGACGCCTTCCCCGTCTTCGACGTGGCCGATCACTCGCCCGTCGACCGCGTCGGCCAGCGACTCGGCGTCCGACGGGGGAAGCGCCGCGACGAAGCCCGTTCCCATGTTGAACGTGCGGTGCATCTCCTCGTCGGAGACGTTGCCGGCCTCCTGCACGAAGTCGAACACCGGTTGCGGGTCGAACGCGTCGTCGACCACGTAGCGGTAGTCGCCCAGCCGTTCGAGGTTCGTCCATCCGCCGCCCGTGACGTGAGCCGCGGCGTGAACGCCGTGTTCCCGCATCGGATCGAGGAGGTCCGTGTAGATCCGCGTCGGTTCGAGCAGCGCCTCGCCGAGGGTGTCGTAGTCGCCGAACGGACAGGGGTCGGTGTACTCGCCCTCGCGCGTGACCGCTGTCCGGGCCAGCGTCAGGCCGTTCGAGTGGATGCCCGACGAAGGCACGCCCACGAGCGCATCGCCGGCTTCGGCGCTCCCCGGGAACAGCGCGTCTTTCGCCGCGAGACCGGCGCAGGTGCCTGCGAGGTCCAGCCCCCGGATGACTTCGGGCATCACGGCCGTCTCGCCGCCGACGAGTTCGATCCCGGCGCGCTCGGCCCCCTCGGACAGTCCTTCACCGATCTGTTCGGCGAAGCGTTCGTCCGGTTCGTCGACCGCGAGGTAGTCGACGAAGGCGATGGGGCGGACGCCCGCTGCGACGAGATCATTGGCGTTCATGGCGATGCAGTCGATGCCGACCGTCGAGTAGTCGGCGAGTGCCTCGGCGACGAGGAGTTTCGTTCCGACGCCGTCGGTGGCGAGTCCCAGATAGCGATCACCGATGTCGAGGAGGCCGGCGTAGTCGCCTGCGCTCTCGCCGACGGCGCCGACGAGCGCCGCCGTCGCCGCCTCGCTCTCCTCGATATCGACGCCCGCCGCCGCGTACGTCAGTTCCTCCTCTGCATCCGCGTCCCCATCGTTCATGCGCCACATCGCGTCGGCCGGACGCAAAAGCACACCGTTCGTCGGCGGACAGTATTTGGTGGTCGCCGTGCGAGTGCGAAGCATGGATCGGACGTTCACCGTCGGCGCCGGCCTCACCGTCGTCGGCGTCTGTGGCTACGTCGTCGGCGTCCTCGTCACCTATCCGGGACGGTCGTTCTCGCTCACGGCGCTCATGGTCGGCATCACGCTCGCGGCCATCGGCGACCATCGGGGGGCAAGCGCGTGACCATCCGCACGCTCGTCTACGACGGCGACCGGGTCGAAACCCGCGACGACACCGACGCCGAGTCGCTCCGCGACGCCCGCACCGCGACCGGCACGACGTGGATCCGCGCCTCCGACGTGACCGACGAGGAACTCGACCGCCTGAGCGCCGCGTTCGGCCTCCACACCCTCGAAATAGAGGACGTGCGCGGCAACGTGAGCCCGAAGGTCGAACTGTTCCCGGAGCATACGTTCGTTCTCGTCAAAACGGCACGCCTGCGCGGCGGCGAGACGACGTTCGAGGAGGAGATACGCGACCAGCCCGTCGGCCTGTTTTTCGGCCACGACTGGATCGTCACGGTCGCTATCGAGGAGACGGGGGCTGTCGACACGGTCTGGGAGCGCGTCCGCCGCGAGGAGCCACGGCTCCTCCAGCGCGATGCCGACTTCACTGCCTACCGCGTTCTCGACGCCATCGTCGACGAGTACTTCGCCATCCTCGACGAGATCGGGCGCGACATCGAGGCCGTCGAGGACCGGATCATCGACGACCCCGACACGGAGACCTTGGAGATCCTCAACAGCCTCCGCCGGGAACTGCTCTCCATCCGGCGGATCGTCTGGCCCACTCGCGACGCCGTGAGCGTCCTCGCTCGCGGCGACGCCGACCACGTGCAGGAGTCGACGGAGAAGTACTACCGCGACGTGTACGATCACCTCGTCCAGCACGTCGAACTCGTGGAGACGTACCGCGATCTGGCGAGTGGCGCCCGCGACATCTACCTCAACACGCTCTCGCAGTCGACCAACGAGGTGATGAAACGTCTGACCGTCGTCGCGACGATCATCCTGCCGCTCACGTTCGTCGTCGGCGTCTACGGCATGAACTTCGGAGGCGGACCGTACAACATGCCCGAACTCGGGTGGCGCTTCGGCTACCCGGCCGTCCTCGTCGGGATGGCGCTCACGGCGGCGGCCATGCTCCAGTACTTCCGTTCGGAAGGGTGGCTCTAGCTATAGGGGGTATCGTAACTGCCCGTAGTTCTCGCCGGACCGTGCCGGCGAGAATCTCCGATACCGCCTACATGTACATCCGATCCTCGGGAGTCTGGCGCTCCTCGATCGTTTCGAGTCGGGCGGCGAGGTCCTGGTAGTACTGTTCGACCGTCTGGGCGAACTCCTCCAGCGGTCCGGCGTCGATGCCGAGGTCGTACACCCGGTCGAAGGTCTCGATGAGGCGGATCGCCGCCGACACGTCGGGGGCCTGTGCGTGGACGGGGGTGATGAACACGCCGGTCCGGAGGTTGGACTCGATACCCCGATACATGAGCGCGCCGTTGACGCCGTCGAGAAAGCCGCGGCCCATCGGCCGCACGTCGGTGTCGACGAGTCGGCGGTCGCGGTAATCGTCGGAGGCGACGTAGAACGTGTCGTGTTCGTCGGGACCGTGTGCGTAGGGGATGCCGGAGAGTACCACGAACTCCGAGACCCCGTGTTCGTCGGTCCAGGAGAGGAGCGCCTCGGCGAAGGAATCGGCGACGGGCGCCGGCAGGAAGAGTTCGTTGACGAAGACGGTCAGATCGAGGTCCGGCCGGGAGAAGAATCGCGAGTGGTGCCGCGGCCGCCCGGACTCGAACGGCGTGATGGAGGGGAGTGCGTCGGCGGTGAGGTGGCCCGTCTCCTCCAGATCGAGATGTTCGACGAGGTAGTCGACGGCGGTGAGGCCGGCGAGGCCGAACGCCGAGAAGCCCGCGACGACCGTCGCGGACGGGGCAGTGTGGTCGGAGATGTGGAAGGACGGGTCGGCTGATGGATTGGGTGACATGAATAGCTGTACGTGGAACGACAACTTAGTCGTTGTCGGCGGTGGGGTGGGTGGTGCCTCTCGTTTCGCACCGCCCGTCTCATACGGGTTATTGTAACTGTGTACCGGCGGTTCGCCGGACCTTCTTGGCGAACCACCGGTAATGACTTACAATAACCCGTATCAGTCGGTCGCCGGATCGTCGGCCACGTCCACGCGGGGACGCGTTCCGCTCGACCGCCAGGTGCCCCGCTGGAACCAGACGTACGCGATGACCGCGCCGACGACGTTTGAGATAAAGAAGGAGAGCCAGATGCCCGGCGGGCCCATGAATCCCGAGGCGACCCAGGCGATGGGGAGCCGGATCAAGCCGAGCATCGAGACGGCGATGGCGGCGGCGGTGAGCGTCTTTCCGGCCCCACGGAATCCGCCGTTGTACGAGCGCATGATGCCGATGAAGCCGAAGGAGGGAGCGACGTAGCGGAGGAAGGTTGCGCCAACCTCGACGACGGCCTCGTCGTTCGTGAACAGCGAGACGACGGGGTCGGCGAAGAAGAACGTGAACACGCCGGCGACGGCGAGGACGACGAACGTCGTCCGGGCGGCGACGCGGGCGGTCAGCGCCGCGCGGTCGGGCTTCCCGGCGCCGATGTTCTGGCCCGACATCGTCTCGACGCCCCGCGAGACGGCGATGGCGGGGAGGAAGATGACCGAGAACACCCGGACGCCGATACCGAACGCCGCCACGACGGGGGTGCTGAAGGTGCCAACGATGAACATGAGGAGGTTGATGGCGACGGCCTGCCCCGTCCCCTCGACGGAGGCGGGCACGCCGATGCGGAGGAGTCGCCGGCCGTACTCCAGGTCGGGCACGATGTCGTGGGGCCGGATGCGCACGCCGCGCCGGCCGGAGAGCATGATCCAGAGGCCGACGGCGAGGGCGAGGCCGCGCGAGAAGACGGTGGCGATGGCCGCGCCTTCGATCCCCCACTGCGGGAAGATCCACCAGCCGAAGATGAGGAAGGGGTCGAGGACGACGTTGAGGGCGACGGAGCCGAGCATGACGAGCATCGGCGTGATGGTGTCGCCGTACCCCCGCATGAGCGAGATGAAGACGAAGAAGCCGAACATGAAGAAGATGCCCAGCGAGATGATCTCCATGTACGCCGTGGCGAGGGGCAACACGTCCGGCGAGGCGCCGAGGAGTGAGAGTGCGTCGCCGACGAAGACGTAGGCGACGGCGCCGAGGAGGACGGACGCGACGGCCGCGAACCCGACGGTCTGGGAGGCCGCGAACTCCGCCTCGCCGTCCTGCCCAGCGCCGGTGTGCTGGGCAACGAGGATGCTGCCGGCCACCGCGAGCCCCATCCCCAGCGAGATGATGAGAAAGACCATCGGGAAGGCGAAACTGATCGCCGCGAGGGCGTCCGTGCTGTACTGCCCGATCCAGAAGGTGTCGGCGAGGTTGTACGCCGTCTGGAGCAAATTCGTGACGACGATGGGGAGCGAGAGATAGAAGAGGGGCTTGCCCACGTCGCCGCTGGTCAGGTCGAACTCCTCGCGGGATTTGAAGATATCCGAGAGATTCATCACCGGGTCGTCGCCCCCGCTACGAGATGTTCGTCGACGTACGACCGAATCGCCGCGGGCACACCCGCGTCGTCACCGAGGGCGACCCGGCGGGAGTGGGCGCCGTTGACGAGCGTCACGAGGAGCGTCGCGGTTTCGTCGGGGTCGATATCGGTGCGGAAGGCACCCGACTCGACGCCGTCGCCGACGACGCTCCGAATCTCCTCGTGGAGGTAGCGGTCGAACCGCGCCAGTCGCTCGCGGAAGGCGTCGTCGTGGGGCGCCTGCGCTTTCACCTCGACCAGCGCGGTCCGGAGTTCGCGGGTCGCGTCCGCCCGCGGGGGGTCGAGCGCGGCGGCGACGAGGGCGTGCAGTCGCTCCCGTGGCGTGCCCGAACCGGAATCGGTGACGCGGTCGGTGTAGGAGTCGAAGAGGTGATCGAGGAAGGCGAGCAAGAGGCCGCGCTTGGTGTCGTAGTGGTAGTGGAGGGCGGCCTTGCTCTTCTCCCACTCGTCCGCGATGTCCTGCATCGTCAGATCGGCGTACCCGTGCCGACAGAGGGCGCGATACGTCGCGCACATAATGTCGTCGGTCGGGGTGGAGGGCGCGTCGGCGGTCACGTTCTAACTGACCGGTCAGTCAGCAAAAGCCTTCGGAACTCGTGTTGTCGGCTGTCGTCTCAGGCGACCGATCCGAGCAGATTCCCGACGACGTACGCCACCGTCGCGGCGGTCATTCCGACGGCGAACATCTCCGCGCCGTTGACGAGCCATCCCCGTTCGGTTACCAAGGAGCGGCTCGCACCCACGAGAAAGAAGGCGAGGCCGGTGACGACCACCGAGGCGGGGAAGAGCGGGCGCACGACGGCGAGGTAGGGAAGGAGCGGGAAGCCGCCAGCGACGACGAACGCCCCGAAGGTGACGAGCGCCGTCGCCGCCGGGGGTTTGTCGCCGTCGCCCGTCTCCGTCCCCTGCGCGGAGTGGTAG